>DASQZW010000205.1:0-19018 GCA_035638495.1 Terriglobales bacterium | reverse complement strand
ATGGCCCGGCGGATGACCGAGACGTGCTGGGCGCTGATCTCGCCCCGGCGCAGGGCGCCGGCGGTCAGCCGCAGCCGCCCGTCCAGCGCGCGGGCGGTCCGCAGCTGGGCGTAGGCGGCGTTGGAGGTGAACTTCAGCTCGTTGCACAGCCAGCGGGTGCAGTGGGGCTCGAAGTCCGGCGGCCCCGTCTGCTCGCGGCGGTCGAGCTCGGCGAGCCAGCGCGCGCTCATCGCCTCCAGCGCCCGCTGCTGGGCAGCGAACCAGCGCAGGTCGTCGCGCAGCGAGGCTGTGGAGAGCTGCTCCGGCCCGCCGTCGTCGAGACGAGCAAGGCCGTCGGTGACGTCCGAGAAGGGCGGACGCGAGTGGGCCTCGGGCGCCTCGAAGGAGACCGGATCCGCAGCCAGCGAACTCATGTTCGTATCGTATCGCCCCACCCCGATGCGTCAACTTTTTGCGGTCGTTCTTTACAGGTCTCTCTTCTGGGCGGCCCGGTCGAGCAACCGGCCGCCCTGCCCTGACCTAGCGGCGCCGCTTCCTGGCCGGCACTCGTTGGGGCGCGTCCGGCGCACCGGTGTCGTGCGCCAGCCGGCCGTCGCGGAGGGTCAGCGTCCGCGTCGCGGCCTGGAGCAGGTCGGGCTGATGCGAGGACACGATCACCGCCGCGCCCGCCGCGGCGTGCTCGGACAGCATGGCGGCCACCCCCTCCGCGCCCTCGGCGTCGAGCGGGCCGAACGGCTCGTCCAGCAGCAGCAGCGAGAACGGCCGGGCCACGCCCAGGGCCAACGCCAGCCGCTGGCGGAGGCCGCGGCTGAGCTGGCCCGGCAGCTGGTCCACGCGGTCCTCCAGGCCGAGCCGCGCCAGCGCTGCGGCGGCCCGCTCCTGCCAGCCGGCCGGATCGTGCAGGCGGGCGACGTACTCGACCAGTTCGCCCGCGCCGATGTCCTCGTACAGCACCGGGGTGTCCGGCACGAACGAGACCACGCGCCGGGCGGCGAGCGTGCCCGCTCGCTCCCCGCAAACGGTCAGCTGGCCCGACGTGCGGTCCAGTAAGCCGGCGGCCAGGCGCAGCAGCGTCGACTTGCCGGCCCCGTTGTGCCCGACGAGCGCGACCAGCTCGCCGGCGCCCACCGTGAGGTCGAGCGGACCCAGTGCGCGGACGTCGCCGTAGTCCTTGACCAGCGCCGTGGCGGCCAGCGGCTCGTTCACTCGTCCACCGTGAACACCGACAGCGCCCGCATCGCGAGCGGGGCCAGCGGCGCGAGGAGGGCCACAACGAGACCGCCGGTCACGGCCACTCCCACCGGGTCATGGCCGGCCACGGCCGCGTTGCGGGCGAGGAGCACCGGCAGCAGCCCGATGATCGCGATGGAGGGCGGCCCGGCCAGGTGGAACAGCGTCATGAAGGCCCCCGTGTTGAGCTGGTCGTCGCCCCGGGCGTGCCAGGCCACGTCGGGCCGGCCCCGGACGGCCGCAGCGCAGACGGCCGAGATCGCGGCCGGCACCAGCAGCACCGCGGCCACCGCCAGGACCGGGCCGGACGGCCGCAGCGCCGCCACGGCTGCGAGCGAGACCAGGCCGATCAGGGAGGCCGCGACCACCGCGGCAGGCAGGTGCTGGATGAGCAGCGCGCCGCGGCCGCGCGGCAGCGTGGCCGTCAGGTCGGGCCGGTCCGTCTCCTGCGACCACGGCTCCAGCACCTCGAGCCCGATCGCGTACGTCAGCAGACCGGCCAGGACGAGAAAGTAGCTGGCGCCGGCCCACGTCAGCGCCAGCGCCGCTGCGACTGCCAGCGCCATCGCGGCCAGGCGGGCGAGGCGGCCGACCGGCCAGCGCAGCAGGGACTGGCCGTGACGGCGCCAGACCGCGCCGGGCAGCCCCGCGGGCAGCCGCAGCCAGGGGCGCCGGCGCGGCGTCTCCTCCGCCAGCTGGTGCCCGGCCCGGGTCACGGAGCGCACGTCGCGGCTGGCGGCGGCGAACCGCAGCTCCGCGACCAGGCCGGCGCGGCGATCGAGCGCCTCCACCGACGTGCCCGCCACGCCTGTCAGGCCTGCCGCCACAACGATGCCGGCGGCCGGGACGGCGAGCGCCGCCAGGGGGCTCGGGGCCAGCGGCCAGACCGCGACCAGGCCGAGCCAGCTGAGCGGGGTCACCGCGGTGCCGGCGGCGAGGTCCGACACCGCCACCGCAACCAGGACGAGCCAGGCCGTGGCCACCCACCGAGCCCGAAGACGGCGGCCGGAGACGGCCATCGCCGGCGCCACGGTCATCGCCCCGGCCAGGGCACCCGCGATCGCGCCGGCGCCGGTCCAGGCCGGGAAGCCGCCGGGCAGGCGCGCGGCGGTGAGCAGCCCGGCCACGCCGCCGGCCACGGCCCCCGTGCCGGCCGCCACCGCCAGGCGGCGGATCGCGATGGGCAGCAGCACCGCGCGGCGGCTGACCGGAGCCAGCAAGAGGTGCTGCACGTCGGCCTGCTCGATGGACAGCGGGCCGCCGTGCAGGCCCGAGCGCAGGCTGAGCCCGATGACCAGCGCGAACCCGAGGCCGACAGCGGCGGCGCCGTGCGCGAGGACCAGCGCGAGCGGCTGACCGGTGATGGGCGGACCGCCGACCAGCAGCCAGAGGCCGAACGTGGCGTAGCCGATCAGCAGTGCGATCGCCTCGACCCAGGCGATGAGCTCGATGCCGCGCGGGCGCTGCCGGGCCCTCGCCCGCCGCCGCCTCAGGTCTCTCAGTGCTCCCTCCCCGGGGCCCTCGCGAAATCCCCGGGCACCACCCTCCTCGCTGCGCTGGGGGTGCTCGGGGGTGCGGATTTCGTGGGGTCGGTCCGGTGTCACTCGCGTGAACTGTAGGCGGTCTACTCCTGCCAGATCGAGTAGGCCGGGGTCGCACGCGGGACTCCCCAGTCGTCCGGGTACGTCACCCAGATCGTCGTCAGCAGTCGGGCGCCGGGGACCGGCCGGTCCTTCAGGGCGATCACCACCGTTCCCGGCACCGCCGGTGCGTTCGGCTGCGCGACCGACGCGTTCACCGCTCCGATGCCCGCGCGCCGATAGTCCCGCACGTCCTCGCCGGCGAAGAACGCGAACGCGACCTCGCTCGCCGTGGGGTCGTACGTCTCGGCCGAGAAGAGATCCGGCTCCAGCAGGATCGGGCCGCCATGCGCCAGCCGCTGGCTCGTCTCGACCGCCTGCTCGAACCCCGCCGTCTGCCAGTCCGACATGCGCCCCGGCAGGCGCGTGTAGTAGTCGGACAGGAACCACACGGCCTGGAAGGCGACCAGGCCGGCCACGCCTGCCGCGACCAGTCGCTGGCGGGCCAGCAGCGGCGCCAGCCGCCACGCCCCGAGCGCCATGATCGTGAGGAAGAACGGGACGTCCTCGAGATTGCGGACCTCGTGTGAGAAGTCGGTGGTCAGCGCCGCGGGAATCGGCGCGGCCAGCAGGCCCAGGAACACGAAGCGCCAGAAGCGATCGCCCCGCTCCTGCCAGAGCGCGAACAGGCCGACGACGAGCGCCGGCGCGAGCACCGCGAAGAACTCGCCGCCCTGGATCCAGTTCGCCTGACCGAATAGGTAGCCGGGTGAGAAGCCGCTCGTGTACACGCGCCACGCCCGTCCGACGTTCTCCAGCAGGGGATGCCCGGGCTGCCAGACCTGCACCAACTGGTACCGGGCAGTCAGGGCGCCCGGGTGGCCGGCGATGAAGAAGAGCATCGGCAGCGCCGCAAGTTCCACGCCGATGGCGGTGGCGAGCAGCAGCCGCCAGCGGATCCGCGGCAGCTCGGCCAGCACCAGGGCCAGGCAGAGCAGCGGCGCGAACAGCCACGCGGAGATGTACGTGTAGAGCGTCAGGCCCAGCACGGCGCCCGCGGCCGCGCCGAGATACCACCGCTCCGTCCGGTGGGCGGTGTGCCAGAGCAGGAGGAAGACCGCGAGGACTGCCGGAAGCGTCACGGGCTCGAACGCCAGGCGGCCGGCCGCGAACAGCCACGGCGTCACTGCGGTGACGGCGAACGTTCCGAGCGCCAACCACGCGGACCCGAAGAGCCGCTGCACGAGGAGTCCGAGCGCCACCGCCGCCACCAGGGCGACCGTGGTGGTGACGGCGCGCGCCTGGATCACGCCCGGTCCGGTGACCTTGAACACGGCAGCCATGAGGTAGATCAGCAGCGATCCACGCCAGGTGCCGAAGGCCCGGAAGAAGATCGGGAGCAGGTCGCCGTGCTCGTCGCGCAGGTCCGTGGCGATCCCCTGCGCGTCGTACGAGACGGACGCCTCGTCGGAGAAGAAGCCGGGAGGCGCGCCCCCCAGGTCCGCGTAGTGCGCGCCCACGACGACGCCGCAGAGCACGGCCGCCGCCACCAACAAGCAGTTCGCGCGCACCCAGTCGAGCGATCGCTGGAGGGGCTGCGCGGAGTCCGCCGCGCCCTCGCCAAGCACGGGCGCGAGCATACACCGCGCCGTGGCGGCGGCGGGGACCGCCGTGCGAGCGGTCCCCGCCGCCGGTCCGCTACCTGGCCTGGCAGCTGCCGATAGCCGGCAGCCGGTCCGGCGAGATCGTCGCGACGACGTTCTCGGTCTCGCCGGTCACCTTCGCGATGTACGTGGTCATCGTCCCCTGGTGGTCCGACTTCCGCATGGCGAACGCCCCAGCGGGGAAGTCGGCGCCCTGAGCCGCCTTCAGGTTCTCCAGCGCGGTGATCAGCTTGGCCGAGTCCGCACGGCCGGTAAAGCCGGAGGCGATCATGCCCAGCTTCAGCGCCGAGATCGTGGTGTACGCCTGGTATCCGCTGATCCCGGGCACGGCCTTGTCCACCGGGCCCAGCGTCTGCAGCAGGGCGGCGTCCTCCTTGCCCAGCTGCCTGCGGAACGCGGCGTGGTAGTCGACGTCGAACCTGCTGTCCTTCGGGTAGTCGGACAGCGCGTTGGTCGCCGCCAGGCTGCCGCTCACGATGTCGGGATAGACGCCCTGCCAGCGCTCCTTGCCGAAGACGCCGACGACGGGCAGCTTCTTGTTGATGCCGAACTGCTGCATCGCGGTCAGGCTGCGCAGCACGTCGGCGCCGGCCTGCGTGTTGATGACGCCCGTGATGGAGCCGTCCGTGGGGATCTTCGTGATGTACGGGGTCACGTTCGTCTCGCCCAGGGGGATCGGGATCTTCACGGTCAGCTCACCGCCCGCCATCTGCAGGCCGAGACCGTAGGCAACGGCCTGGGACTGTCCGTACGCGTAGTCGGAGTACACGAGCGCCCACTTCTTGCCATAGGTGTTCACGATGTACGTGCTGAGCGGGAACACCGTCTGCCGGCCGGCCGGCGAGACCCGGAAGCTGTAGGCGTTGCACTGCTTGCCGGTGAAGTCCTCGGAGAGGCAGCCGGTCGACGGCAGGTAGACGGTTTGCAGCCGTGGAGCCAGATTCTGGATGCCCAGGCACTCCGGGCTGAAGATGCCGCCGACCAGGACGTCGACGTTGTCCTGCTGGACGAGCTGCTGGGCCATGCTGATCGCCTTCGAGGCGTCGCCCTGCGCGTCCATGTAGATGGTCTGCAGCGGATGGCCGTTGATGCCGCCCGAGCCGTTGACCTGGTTGACCCCCAGGTCCGTGTTGACACGCAGCTCGGCGCCCTCGATCGCGGACGACGTGCCGGTGTCGTTGATGACCCCGATCTTGATCGGTGAACCGTTCGCCTGCTGGGTGCTCGACGTGGTGGCAGCCCCTCCCCCGCACGCGACGGCGACGAGCGCGGTCGCGGCGGCGATCGCAAGGCGCCTCCAGGTTCCGCTGGCCCTCTCCCACATGGCTGAACCTCTCTTCTCCTCATGGTGAGCGGGGATACGCCGCGTCATCTGGCATGCTAGGGGCCGCGGCGGGGGCTGTCCAACGACCATTTCCGATCGAGCACATCGGCTCGACCGATACCCGATCGCCGGGTCGTGCGGTCACGGTACGCTAGGCGCCGAGACATGGTCACGCGGCTGCGGCGTCGTCCGCATCCGGCCACGGTCCTCGTGGCCGGATGACGCGCACCGCCCGGTTCGCGGCGCTCATCGTGTTCCTGGCCGTGGTGGTGCTCCCCCGGCCGACGGTCGTCGCCGGCATCGTCGCCGCGGCCGCCATCGGCCTCCTGCTGTTCTTCCTCTGGGAGTACCTGGTCGCCGCCGAGGCCGGCGCGTTCCTCCAGTGCGCGGGGCCCTGGGTGGCCGAGGCGACCAACGTCGCGGAGGGCGGCGTGGTCCTGCAGAGCACCGAAGGCTCCTGCGTGCCGGCGTGCGGCGAGATCCTGACCGGCGGGGCGACGTCGGAGGCGCAGCTCCTGTTCGAGCTCGGCGAGTGGTCCACACCGGGCGCGCTGGCCGACGCGCTCAACGCCCTGACGGGGTCGGGTGCGTGGGCGGCCGGCTACTTCGCGAGCGGCGCGGACGCGGTGACCGTGGCCAGGAGCGGCGGAATGGCCGCGACGGTGCCGGCGGACGGCCTGCCGGCGCACATGGTGGTCATCGAGCCGGGCGCGGAGGCGGGGACGTTCGTCGTGCGCGACCCCGGCATCGGCGGCACCTACGACGTGACGGCCGGATGGATCGAGAAGTACGTCTCCGGCGGCGTGTGGCGATGACGCTGACGCTGCGCCAGACCCGGGCGCTCGGCCCCGACCGGTACGCGTTGACGCTCGCAGGCGACGACGGCGGCGTGCGGATGGTCGAGTGCCGCGTGATCGAGCACGGGGGCGTGTCGGCGGTCCGGCCAGACCCCGACGTGTTCATGACCGGCGACGCGGACGCGCGCGAGGTGACGGCCGCTGTGCTCCGGTTCCACCACGCCAGGCGGGTCTGGCGAAGGATGTTGCGTTGACACGCAATTGCAGGAATGCTTAACTGGAACGCGTGGACGCCGCCATCGCCGCCATCGCGCACCCGGCACGCAGGCACCTCCTGCTGCTCGTCCGGGACGGTGAGCGTACGCCGTCCGACCTGGCCGATCGCGTCGGCCTGACCCGTCCGGCGACCTCCCAGCACCTGCGCGTCCTGCGCGACGTGGGCCTCGTGACCGTCCGCAGCCGCGGCGGCAACCGCTACTACCGCGCCGAGCAGGAGCGGCTGGAGGCGCTGCGGGCCCAGCTGGAGGACTTCTGGCTCGGCCGCGTCGAGGCGCTCAAGCGGACGGCCGAGCGGGACGCGAGCGACGAATGAGCCCGGACGTCGTGGTCGAGGTCGACATCCGGGCGCCGGTCGAGGCGGTCTGGCGTCTCCTGGTGGAGCCGGCCGAACTGGTGCGCTGGCTTGGGATCTCGGCCACGCTCGAGCCGCGCCCGGAGGGGCGATTCCGCTTCGAACTGTTCCCGGGCCAGTTCTGCTCGGGGCGGTACCTCGAGATCCTGCCGCCCCGCCGGGTGGTGCTCACGTGGGGCTGGGAGGACCCGGCCGTCCCGGTGCCGCCCGGCTCGACCACCGTGGCCATCGACCTGGAGGCGCAGGGCCCGGAACTGACCGCGCTGCGACTGGTCCACAGCGGCCTGGAGGCGGCCATGCGGCCGCTCCACGAAGAGGGGTGGCACCGCTATCTCGCCCGGCTCGCGGCCGTCGCGGCCGGTGAGCAGCCGCCGCCCGACCCGTCGCTGCCCTATCAGGGCGCGGACGCCGCCCCCAACCCGCTGGCCCGAGGAGACGAGCCGTGAGCATCGACGTTCCCGTCACCGCCCTGATCGAGCGGCCACCGACCGAGGTCGCCGCCTACGCCATGGACCCGGCCCACGACACCGCCTGGATCGGCGGCATCCGCGAGGTGCGGTGGGTGACCGAGCCGCCACTCCGGGTCGGCAGCCGCGTCCGCCGCCTGGCCGCCTTCCTCGGCAGGCCCGTCGACTACGTCCTGGAGGTGACCGAGCTGGTCCCGGGCGAACGGGTGGTCATGCGCTCGGTCCTGGCGCCGTTCCCGATGGTCGTCACGTACACGTTCGCCGCGGCGGGAACCGGCACGAGGGCCGGCGTCCGCGTGCAGGGCGGCAGCGGCCTCGCGTTCCGGATCGCCGGGCCGCTGATGGCCTGGCAGGTCCGGCGGAGCCTGCGCGGCGACCTCGCACGTCTCGCGCGGGTCCTGGCGCACGGCGGCGCGCCGGGACCTGGTTCGGCGCCTGATTGACGCAGCGTCAACACAGGGTTTACCCTCCGCTCCGCGGCGCTCGGCGGCAGGGCACGCTGGAAGCGCAGCATCGGGGTGAGCAGCGATGGACCAGGCACCGTTACCGAACCGGCGGCTCCGGCTGCAGCGGCGGCTGCGGGGCTGGTCGCAGGACGACGTCGCGACCGGGCTCTGCGGGGTGGCGAGCGGCCGCGGCGAGGCCGAGCTTGGCGTCGACGCGACCATGGTCAGCCGGTGGGAGCGCGGCACGCGCTTCCCGCGACCGCGATACGTCCGGCTCCTCTGCCAGCTCTTCGGCCTGTCGGTCGAGCAGCTGGGACTGGTCCGCGACGACTCGTGCGAGCGCATCGAGCTGGTGCTCGACCTGCGATGTCACGTCGACGCCGAGACGGTGGAGCACCTGGAGCGGGTGACGATGGCGCTGGAGCGCCTCGAGCCGACTGCGATCAGTTCGCGGGCGCTCCTGGGTCCCGCGACCGGGCACCTGGACGCCGTCTCGGAGCTGCTGCGGACGAGCGCCTCGGGCGACATACGGCGCCGGCTCTGCTCGGTCGCCGGCGAGGCGGCCGGCCTGGTCGGCTGGCTGCGCTGGAACCTGGACGACGCCGCGGGCGCCTCGGCATGCTTCCGGACCGGCCTGCGCGCCGCGCACGAGGCGGACGACGGCGAGCTCGGCGCCTACCTGGTCGGCGCGGTCGCGTGCCGTCTCCCGCGGCAGCAGGACCCTGCGGACTCGCTTCGCCTGCTCACCGGTCGCACGATGGGCTACGCCCAGGCCGACGCCTCGCCGGCCACGCGGGCGTGGCTCGCCGCCAAGGAGGCGGACGCGTGGGCCCGGCTGGGACGCGAGGCGGAGTGCCTGCGCGCCCTGGAGCGGGCCGGCGACCTGGTCGAGGGCCTGGAGGAGGACGAGCCGGGCCGGCCGCGTTTCACGGTGGTCGACCGCGGCTGGCTGGCCGGCGAGCGGGGCGCCAGCCTCGCCAGGCTGGGCCGCCTCGACGAGGCCCGATCGACCCTGCGGCCAGTGCTGGCGCGCGCGGATCCGGCCACCGAGCGCGACCGGCTGTGGCTGCTGGCCGCGCTGGCTGGCGCCCATGTGGACGCCGGCGAGCCGGAAGAGGCGTGCCGCCTGGCGCAGGCGGCCCTGACCGGCGCCGCCCGGCGGCACCTGGCGCCGGTCGTCCACCTGGTCCGGGAGATCACCGACCGTTTGGAACAGCACCGGCGGTGCCATGCCGTGCAGGAGCTCGAGGCGCGCCTCAGCCTTTGACCGCGGCCCGCCAGGCCGCCCGCGATCGCTCGCTCGCTCGCAAACCGGTACGCTCGGCATCGTGACGTTCGAGGGCCTGCGCGCGATCGCGATGGCGCTGCCCGAGGTCGAGGAGGGCACCTCCTGGGGCACCCCCGCGTTCAAGGTGCGGAAGAAGATGATCTGCCGCATCCACGACAAGCTCAGCGACGTCCTCGTGGTGCGCATCGACATGGCCGACAGGGAGTACCTGATCGGCGCTCGGCCCGACGTGTACTTCACGCTGCCGCACTACGACGGCTACCCCGCGGTGCTGGTCAGGCTGTCGGCCGTCGACGGCGACGAGCTCCGGAGGCTGCTCACCGCCGCCTGGCGGTTCGTCGCCCCGCCGAAGCTCGTCGCGAGCCTGGACGCGCGCGGTTAGGCGCGCGCCAGGACGACCACCGGGATCCGCCGGGTCGTGTTTCGCTGGTACTGCGCGAAGTTGGGCATCAGCGTGGCCTGAGCGTCGAACAGCCGGTCGCGCTCGGCGCCCTGGGCCACCGTGGCCGTCGCTTCGTACCTGTCGGGGCCAACCTCGAGCGTGACCGCCGGGTTGGCGACCAGGTTGTGGTACCAGGCCGGGTTCGAGGGAGCCCCACCCTTGGAGGCGATGATGACCAGGCGGTCGCCATCGCGCGTGTACACCAGCGGGGTGGTGTACGTCGTGCCACTCTTGGCGCCCTTCGTCGTGAGGAGCAGGATGGGCGCGCCCTTGAAGATGCCCTCCTTGATCTCCCCCGCGTTGGCCCTGAAGTGGTCGATGAGGTTCCGGTTGAAAGTCGCGAAGTCAGTGCTCATCGGGGTCTTTGTACCCGCAAAGACCCCGTCTCATTCCGTATCGGCTTTCACCACTCCCACCGGGCAGGAGACGCCCGTTCCGCCCAGGCCGCAGTAGCCCCAGGGGTTCTTGGCCAGGTACTGCTGGTGATAGTCCTCGGCAAAGTAGAACTCGCCCGCGCGCACGATCTCGGTCGTGATCGCCCCGTAGCGCGCTCGGTCGAGCGCCTGCTGATACGCGTCGCGCGACTCCTCGGCGGCGCGCCGCTCCTCCTCGTTCCGCACGAAGATCATCGAGCGGTACTGCGTTCCCACGTCGTTGCCCTGGCGCATGCCCTGGGTCGGGTCGTGGTCCTCCCAGAAGACCTTCAGGAGGTCGCGGTACGAGATCCGGCGCGGGTCGTACACGACCCGGACCGCCTCGGAGTGGCCGGTGCGGCCGGAGCATACCTCCTCGTATGTCGGGTTGGGCGTGTAGCCGCCCTCGTAGCCGACCGCGGTGGAGACCACCCCCTCGGTCTCCCAGAACTTGCGCTCCGCGCCCCAGAAGCAGCCCAGGGCGAACTCGGCGATCTCGGTGCCCTCCGGGTAGGGCCCGGCGAGCGAGCTGCCCAGCACGGCGTGACGGTCCGCGACCGGGATCGGCTGGTCCCGGCCGGGCAGCGCCTGCTCAGGCGTCGGCAGCTCCGTCTTGGCGCGTCCGAACAACCACATGCTGTGATCGTACGGAGGTCAGGCGGTGGCCATGCCCCGCGCCAGCGGCAGCTGCTTCTCGCGGCCGGGGTCGTCCTCCCCGGCCAGGCCCAGGTCGACGTAGAGGGCGCGGGTCAGCTCGAAGAACCGGCGGTAGTGGCGGTCGTTGCCGGGCATGCCGTTGGTCTGGAGCGCCGCGACGACGCCGTGCTCCGGGTCGCAGAACGCCAGCGAGGACTGGGCGCCGCCGTGCCCGAACGCCCTCCGCGAACAGTGCGGTCCCATCGCTCCGCCGTCGACGTTGAACCCGAGCGCCCAGTCGGTCACGACGTCGAACGTGTGGTCGTGCAGGCCCACCCGGTGCCTGGCCGTGATCGCCTCCACGGTCTGCGGCGTCAGCACCCGGACGCCGTCGAGCTCGCCGTGGCGGCGGAGCATCTCGTACAGGCGTGCCAGCTGCCGCATGGGGCCGCGGCCGCCGCCTCCCGGCGAGCATCGCCTGAGCGCCGCCTCCCCGTCCAGTTCGGCGCGCGGCACCGGCTCGTCGCCCGACGTGTCGTGCATGGTGCCGAGCCTGCCGGCGTACGCACCGGCGCGGTCGGCCGGCATCCCCACCCAGCAGTCCGTCATGCCGAGCGGCTCGAAGACCTCCTCGCGCACGAAACGGCTGAACGGCCGGCCGTCCACGCGCCGCACCACCTCGCCGAGCATGGTCATCCCGCACGTGAGGTGGTATCCGGCCTTGCGGCCCGGCACCCAGCCCGGCTCCGGCTCGACCGCACAGATGCCCGCGACCGTCTCGTCCCACCAGGCTTCGGGATCGGCCGCCGTGCCGCGCACCTGGTCGCCGGCGCGGAAGCCGCCCGTGTGCGTGAGCAGGTGGCGCAGCGTGATCGAGTCCTTGCCGTGCGCGCCGAACTCGGGCACGTAGCGCACCACGGGGTCGTCGATCGCGACGTCGCCCCGTTCCCAGAGCCGAGCCACCGACACGGCCACGGACGGCTTGGTCATCGACCACCAGATGATCATCCGGTCGGCGGTCATCGGCACTCCGGCGGCGGCCTCGCCCACGGCCAGGTCCGCCACCGGCTCGCCGGCGGCTGACACGAACCCCTGGGCGCCGAGGTGGAGGCCCTCGGCGATGCCGCGCTCGATGACCGCCGTGGTGCGTGGGAGCGGCGAGCTCACCCCGGGCTCAGTTCTCGCTGATCGTCACGCTGCGCATGACGTCGCCCTGGCCGACGCTCGTCACGATGTCCATGCCGGACACGACCTGGCCGAAGAGGTTGTAGCTCTTCGCCAGCTTGCGGCGGTCGTCCACGGTGCAGATGAAGAACTGGGAACCGTTCGTGTTGGGGCCTGAGTTGGCCATGGCTACGGCGCCCGCGCCGTACTCGCCGACGACCGGCTCGTCGTCGAAGCGGTAGCCGGGGCCGCCGTGCCCGCTGCCCTCGGGGCAGCCGCCCTGGATCACGAAGTCGTCCACCACGCGGTGGAAGGTCAGGCCGTTGTAGAAGCCCTCACGGGCCAGGAACACGAAGTTGTTGACCGTGACCGGGGCGCGGGCGGGATCGAGGTCGATCACGATGTCGCCCTGGTCGGTGCTGATCGTCGCCAGGTAGCGCCGCGTCGGGTCGATGACCTGCTCGGCGCGAGCGTATCGCTTGGGCATTCAGCGGATTGTACGGGCCACCCCCTGGCCCGGGCACCGGCGAGCAGTTGGGCAGCAGGGAAGCGCAGCCCGGCCGCTACGGCTCCCAGAGCTGGAAGGTCGCGCCCTGGTCGTCCTCGCAGCGCGCGACCCGGCCGAAGCGCTCCCGGGTCGGCTCCTCGGCCCGGCCGCCCTGGGCGCGGACGCGGCCCAGCGCGGCGTCGAGGTCGTCCACGCGATAGAGCAGGTCGACCGACGGACGGTCCACCCCCCCCCAGAGGCTGACCCGCGGCGGTCTCCGGACCTCCCCCGGCGGAAACGTCCAGCCCAGCACCGCTCCGTAGAACCGCATCGCCCGCTCCCGGTCGGGCACCCGGACCGTCACGTAGCCGAGCTCGCCGTGGCTCGGCCCGGGCGTGGGCGGCGCCGGCGCGGCGGCCATCGCGGTCGACACGATCCAGCGGTGGCCGAACGGGTCGACGACGACGCCCGTACGCCCGTACGGCTCGTCGTTGACCGGCCGCTCCAGCCGCGCGCCCTCGGCCACCGCGCGCGCCACGGTGGCGTCCGCGTCGGGCACCCGCACGAAGAGCGAGTAGCGCCACGAGCCCGGGACCCAGGGGTCGCCCCTGCGGTCCTCGCCCAGCATCAGCACGGCGTCGCCGATCGCCAGCTCCGCGTGCCCGATCTTGCCGTCCGGGTCCACGATGAAGTCGCCGCGGCGCTCGGCCGCGAACACCGCCACATACCAGTCGAGGGCGCGCGCCGCGTCGACGGCGGCGATGTACGGAGTCAGCGACGGGTACACGTCGGTCCTGAGCACGGTGGTGGTCGTCATGACTCCTCCTCCTCCGGGGCCGCGCAGCGCGCGCACGATGCGCGCCCGCAGCGCAGCCGCGAACGCGGGGTCCGGATCGACGGGAACGACGGGCTCGCGCAGCTCGTCCAGCGGGTCACGCATCGCGCCCCTCCTCCCCGCCGTACGCGAGGCGGAACGCCGCCCTCGCCCTGACCAGCAGCGCCTCGGTCGCGTGCACGGTGCGTCCGAGGTGCTCGGCGACCGCCGGGACCGGCAGCCCGTCCACGTAGCGCAGGGTCAGCGCGGCCCGGTGGTGCGCGCCGAGCGCGTCGAGCGTCTCCTGCGCCCGCAGGGCGTCCAGCCGGGCGTCCCACGGGTCGTCGGGCTCCGCACGGTCGTCACCGACCAGGCGCAGGCCGCGCTCCTCCCGCTCCTGCCGCCGCCAGTGGTCGGCCAGCTTGTGCCTCGCGACTCCGACCAGCCATGCGGGCCCGAGCGGCGGCGCCGGCCGCCGGCGTGAGGCATCGACCGCTGCCAGGAACGTCTCCGCGGTCAGGTCCTCGGCCAGGGGCCGGCTCCGGCAGCGCGAGAGCAGGTAGCCGTAGACCTGCGGCAGCGAGATCTCGTAGAGGTGCAGCAGCGCGTCACCGGGGTCGGACGACGCGGGCTGGCCCTGCTTCACGTCCATTCGTCGTCCGGGAGGCCGCTACTCCGACGCCCGCAGGCGAAAACGCTGCAGCTTGCCCGTCGCGGTCCGCGGCAGGGCGGCCACGAACTCCACCGCGCGCGGGTACTTGTAGGGCGCGATCTCCCGCTTCACGAAGTCCTGCAGCGCCGCCGCGGTCCCGGGATCGGCCGGCGCGCCGGGGCGCAGGACCACGAACGCCTTGACGATCATCCCGCGGTCCACGTCGGGCAGCCCGACGACCGCCGTCTCGGCCACGTCGGGGTGGCGCAGCAGGGCGTTCTCGACCTCCGGTCCTGAGATGTTGTAGCCGGCGGACACGATCATGTCGTCCGCCCGCGCCTGGTAGTGGAAGTAGCCGTCGGCATCGCGCGTGAACACGTCGCCCGTCAGGTTCCAGCCGTTCCGCACGTAGTGCTCCTGCCGGTCGCCGTCGAGGTACCGGCAGCCGGTCGGGCCGCGCACCGCGAGGAGCCCGAGCTCGCCGTCGGTCACGGGCCGTCCGGACGAGTCCTGCACCTCCGCCGCGTAGCCGGGCACGGCCCGGCCCGTAGCGCCCGGCCGGCTGTCCTCCGCGGTCGCCGAGATGAAGATGTGCAGCAGCTCGGTGGTGCCCAGGCCATCCACGATGCGGAGGCCGGTGGCTTCGTGGAACGCCGTCCAGGTGGCGGCCGGCAGGGTCTCGCCTGCCGACACGCACCGCCGCAGCGACCGCACGACCGCGCGGTCGATGCCGGGCAGCATGGCCCGGTAGGCGGTGGGCGCCGTGAACAAGACGCTCGCACGGTGGCGGTCGACCGCCTCCAGCAACTGGTCGGGGCCAGCCTGTTCGAGCAGCAGCGTCGCCGCGCCGGCGTGGAGCGGGAACACCACCAGGCCGCCCAGTCCGAACGTGAAGGCGAGCGGCGGGCTGCCCACGAACAGGTCGTCGCGGGCCGGACGGAGCACGTGGCGCGAGAACGTGTCGGAGATCGCCAGGACGTCGCGGTGGAAGTGCATCGTGGCCTTCGGCCGCCCGGTTGTCCCGGACGTGAACGCGAGCATGCATACGTCGTCCGAGGACGTGCGCACCGGCTCGAACGCGGCCGGCCGCGCGGCGGAGAGCACGGTGAGGTCGTCGGCCGACTCGCCGCCCACCGGCACGATTGCCAGGTCCGCGACCGCGGCCGCCTCCAGATCGTCGAGGAACCGTGCGTCGCAGAGCGCGAAACGGGGCCGTGCGATCTCGGCGATCTCGCGAAGCTCACCGCCCCGCAGCAGCGGCATGGTGGCGACCGCCACGCCGCCGGCCTTCACCACCCCCAACCAGCACGCGACCTGCCAGGGGTTGTTGGGTCCGCGCAGCAGCACGCGGTTGCCGGGCACCATGCCCAGGTCGTCGACCAGCACGCGCGCGACCTGGTTGGAGCGGTCGACCACCTGGCCGTACGACCACGTCTCGGTGGGCGTGACCAGGCAGCGCCGGTCCCGTCCGAGGCGGACCGCCGTGCGGTCGAGCAGCGCCTCCGCGCAGTTGAGCGCCGCCGGGTAGCTGAGCTCGGGGAGCGCGAACCGCAGCTCGGGCCACGTCGCGGGCGCCGGGAGGTGGTCGCGCGTGAACGTGTCGACGTGCGCCGACGCGTTGAGCTCCAATGGCCACCTCCGGGACGATCTGTCAGCTCAGAATCTTCTCAGATCGTGAGGGTTCCTTGACCCACAGGGGCCGATCGGCGCGCCAGCGGCGCCTGATCGCCAGCAGCTCCACGAACATGCGTGGTACGTCCACCAGCGGCCGGATCCGGCTGTCCGGCGAGTTGCGCCACTCCACCGGCACCTCCGCGACGCGCCAGCCCAGGCGGCGCGCCAGTGCGAGCACCTCGACGTCGAACGCGAATCCGTTCGACCGGCAGCGGTCGAACACCGCGGCCGCGACCTCGCGCCGGAAGAGCTTCACCCCGCACTGGGTGTCCCGCAGCCCGGGCAGCAGCAGCGCCTGCACGAGCAGGTTGAAGGCGCGGCCCATCAGTCGCCGGTCCAGCCGCTGCGCCACCGCAATGCGCGCCCCGGAGACGTGCCGGGAGCCGATGGCGACCTCGCAGCGCTCCAGCGCCGCTAAAAGCCGGTCCAGCTCCCCGATGGGCGTCGACAGGTCGGCGTCCGTCACCAGGACCAGGTCGCCGCCCGACGCGAGCACACCGGCCCGCACCGCCGCTCCCTTGCCCCGGTGCGGCAGCCGGAGCACTCGGACCTCCGGTCCGGCATCGCCTGCCAGCCCAGCCGTGCGGTCGACGCTGCCGTCGTCCGCGACCACGACCTCGAACGGCCGACGGCCGGCGCGCAGGTGCGCCAGGACGCTCGCCAGCGATCGCGGCAGCCGTCGTTCCTCGTTGTACGCCGGGATGACCACGGACAGCCATGGACGTGCCTGCGGCATCGACACACCCCCTACCGAGTTCGTAGCTCCCATCGACCGACACAAGAGATGCGGGGGCACCCCTTCCACGTTCCCCCACAACAACAGCGTATGTTCCCCGGGGCCGTCCTGCGACGTTCCATTTCACATGCGAAGCGGGAAAGGCGCCATCTTGATCCTCGCCGCCGGGCTGCTGACCTCGTGCGGCGCCGCGGCCGCGAGGCCGGATGCGGCCGCCGGGCCCACCGCGTCCCCGACCGCGCCGGGCATTTCGGCGAGCGCGGGCGTGCCGCTCCACACGCCGCCCACCAACGGCCCGCGCATCCTGGTCGTCCAGGACCAGGACAACGGCCACGCCGTCTCGCTGCGCGCCGGCGAGCGCGTCCAGCTGGTGCTGGCCAGCACCTACTGGCAGGTGGACGGCAGCTCGGACCCGAAGGTCCTGCGGCCGGTCGCGGAGCCCGCGGTCTCGCCGCAGGTCGGCGGCTGCGTCCCGGGCGGGGGCTGCGGGACGGTCACCGCGCTGTTCGACGCTGTGGCGCCGGGCCGCGCGGACCTGAGCGCCAGGCGCACGTCGTGCGGAGAAGCCATGAGCTGCACCGGCAACCTCGGCCTGTACCGCGTGACCGTCCTGGTGACTCCCTAGCTCCCGCTACTCCCTGTCCGCGCGAGGCCGCTCGGCTGCCGCGTGGGCGCGGTGGTGCACGGCCGCAACGCCGACCGCGCCGCCGATCACCGCGCAGATGAGGCTCATCGCGAGCCACGCGATCGTGTCGGTCATCTACTGACTCCCCCGCTCACACCCGGACAGCCGTGCCGCTGACGGTCACCATCAGGGCCGCCCCGTCGCGGCTCAGGTGGATGGACGCGTAGCAAAGGTCGACGCCGACCACGGCGTTGGCGCCCCGCTCGGCGGCCTCGCGCAGCATCTCGAAGATCGCCGTGTCCCGCGCGTCGCGCAGGTCGATCGCGCGCGCGCCCGACTCGCACGTCACGCCGCGGCGCCGCTCACCGGCGGCGATCGCCTCTCCGGAGACGATGCCCAGATACCACTGCACCGGCCGGCCCTCGATCGCGGGCACCGTTGCGACGAGCATCGACGCCGGGCTGGCCGGCGGCTTCATAAACGGCCTGACAGCGCAACGGGCGCCCAAACGTGGCGCCCGCTGCCGTGGGGGGAAGGAACTCCTGTGTGAGCCATCGAGTCGCACCCTCGAAATCCTGGTCTACCGTAGGGGTGCGGAGCGCCCCGGAGCATCCGAAGAACTACTCAGTGACTACTCATTCTCCGCGGACCGCAGCGTCACCCAGCGCGTGAGCTGGGCACGCGATCGCAGGCCGAGCTTGACCAGGATGTGGCTCACGTGATTCTCGGCCGTGCGCACCGAGATGTGCAGGCGATCGGCGATGTGCCGGTTGGACAGGCCCTCGGCCACCAGCGCCGCGATCTCACGCTCCCGCTCGGACAGTGGCGACTCCACGTCACGCCTGGTGGCCCGCGCCGGCGGCAGCGGCTCGCCTGAGGCCAGCGCCAGCGCTGACTCCCGGTCCAGCGCGGCACCGCGCTGCCAGGCCCGCCGGAACGCGGTCTCGCCCAGGGCGGCGGCCGCCGTCCCGCGGCAGCGCTCCGTGCGCTCCCGGTCGCCGCCGTACTGGCTGGGCGGCTCCTCGCCGCGCACCGCCGCGGCGGCGCCGAGCAGTGTGGCGGCGTCCTCGGCCCGGCCCTCGGCCGCCCGGCTCCACGCCATCGCCTCGATGCTCCACACCATCATCCGGTCGTCGCCGAGGTGGCGGGCGATGCGCAGGCTCTCGCGACTCAGGCGGCTGGCGCCGGCGTGATCGCCGAGGTCCGACAGCGCGACCGCCAGCGGCAGCAGCGCCCGCTGGCGAAGCCAGCGCTCGCCCGCGTCGCGGCTGAGGTCGACGCACTCCCGGTACAGCACGATCGCCCGCTCGACGTCGCGCCGGCCCATCGCCACGCGAGCCGCCTGTGAGAGCGCCGTGGCCAGCGTCTCGGCATGGCCCACCCGCCGGGCCAGCGCCACGGCCTCGGCGGTCGCGGCCGCCGCACGGTCCAGGTCGCGCGAGGCCGCCGCCACCATCCCGAGCCGGCCCAGCACCTGCGCGGTCGTGCGGTCCTCGCCGAGGTCTCGCGCCAGCGCCTCGGCCTCCTCGAGCAGCGGGGCGGCGAGCGCCGCGTCGTTCTGCAGCAGCAGCAGCGTGCCCAGCGCCGCGAGGCCGGCCGCCCGCACTGGCGTGCGCTCCGGCACGCGGTCGAGCAGGTCGGTCAGCCAGCGCCGGCCCTCGCCGGCGTGCCGCTGCGCGTGCCAGAAGAACCAGGTGTCCGCGCAGATCGCCAGTCCGGCAGCCGCCTCACCCGGCGCCTCGTGGCAGTACGCGAGCGCGACGCGGAGGTTCTCGTGCTCCTCGTCCAGGCGCTCCAGCACCTCGCGCTGCGCGGGGCCCCACCAGCGGGCAGCCTGCGCCCGAGCCAGGTCGGCGCTCCAGTCGCGGTGCCGCCGCCGAACGGCGGCCTCCTCGCCGGCGCCACGGAGCTGCTCGCGGCCGTACTGCCTGACCGGCTCCAGGAGGCG
>DASQZW010000204.1:0-10111 GCA_035638495.1 Terriglobales bacterium | reverse complement strand
CCACGCGCCCGCCGCCGGACCGGGCCTCCCGCACCGAGCGCTCGATCAGCTCCCGCGACTCGGGCCAGCCGAGTCCCATGCCGCGCTGCGCGGTGTCCATCGCCTCGGCGACGCCCAGCCCCCACGACCAGACGTGCCGGCGGAACGCGAGCGTCGCGTCCCAGTCCACGCTGGACCCGTCGGCGAGCGGGTCGGCGACGACGTGCACGGCGGCGAACGCCTCGCGACACCGCGGCGGCGCCGCCGGCCGCGGGAAGTCGGCGGCGGGGCCGAGCGTGGACCGCTCGACCGTGCCGTCCGGCAGGGGGAGCCGGACGGCCGCCCCGACGGCGCTCACACGTCGAGACCCGGCAGGTCGACCCATCGCCGCTCCCGCCAGGACCGGAGGCCCGCCTCGGCCAGCTGCACCCCCTTCGCCCCCTCCAGCAGCGTCCACGGGAACGGGTCCCCGCACGCGACGTGTCGCAGGAACCGCTCCCACTGCACCTTGAACCCGTTCTCGAACCGCTGGTTGTCGGGCACCTCCTGCCACCCCGCGCGGTAGTCGATCTCGCGCGGCACGTCCGGGTTCCAGGTCGGCCGCGGCGTCGCCGCCCGGTGCTGGATCCAGCACCCGCGCAGGCCCGCCACGGCGCTGCCCTCGGTGCCGTCTACCTGGAGCGTGAGCAGGTCGTCGCGCGCCACCCGCACCGCCCACGACGAGTTGAATTGAGCGACCACGCCGCCCTCCAGCTCGAATGTCGCGAATGCCGCGTCCTCGGCCGTGCACACGAATCGCCGGCCGGCCTCGTCCACCCGCTGGGGGACGTGGGTGGCACCCAGCGCAGACACTGCCCGGACCGGCGCCACCACGTGGTCGAGCACGTAGCGCCAGTGGCAGAGCATGTCCAGGATGATCCCGCCGCCGTCCTCTCGCCGGTAGTTCCATGATGGCCGCTGCGGCGGCTGCCAGTCGCCCTCGAAGACCCAGTAGCCGAACTCGCCGCGCACCGCCAGGATGCGGCCAAAGGAGCCGCCGTCGCGCAGACGGCGCAGCTTCTGGAACCCGGGCAGGAACAGCTTGTCCTGCACCACCCCGTTCCTGAGGCCGGCGGCGCGGGCGAGGCGTGCCAGCTCCAGCGCCTCCTCCAGGCTGCCGGCGACCGGCTTCTCGCAGTACACGTGCTTGCCGGCCGCGATGGCGGCCCGCAGCGCCGGCGCGCGCTGGGACGTGACCTGCGCGTCGAAGTACACCGGCAGCTCGGGATCGCCGAGGCAGGCATCCAGGTCGGTGCTCCAATCCTGGATGCTGTACGCCTCGGCGAGCCCGCGCAGCTTGCGCTCGTTCCGGCCCACGAGCACGGGCTCGGGCCAGACCACGTCGCCGTCGCCGATCGGGACGCCGCCCTGTTCCCGGATCGCGAGGATCGAGCGGACCAGGTGCTGGTTGGTGCCCATCCGGCCGGTGACGCCGTTCATGATGATCCCGAGCTTCATAGAAATCCTTTTCTACGGATTCTACGGGCTCACTGCGGGCGCATCACTCGCGGTCGTACGCGTCGTGGTGCCGCCACCAGGGGCCGGTCTCGTTGCGGCCGCGTGGCGCGCGGTCGAGCCACTGGTACATGCCCCACAGCCCGTCCAGCCCCCGCGAATACGCCGAATAGGTGTGGTACACGACACCATCCGCGAGGGCGAACGCGCTCATACCCGGCCGCTCCCGCGCGTACGTCGCCCAGTCCGTTCCAACGCCCGACAGGAGCACGGAGACCCAGGAATTCTCCCCGCCGGGATCTCGCGGCCGCACGTCCGTCGTGCGGAAGTTGTAGTCGCCGGCTCCCGACTGCTGCTGCTCGGTGGTGTGCCCCGCCTGGAAGTCGTAGTTGAAGTCGCTGCCGTACGACGACGCCCAGGGAAAGCTCCAGCCCATTCGCCGCCGGTACGCCTGCAGCTTGGCGAGCGGAGCCCTGGAAACCGCGCACAGCGTCACGTCGTGATGGGCGAGGTGGACGACGGAGCCGTCGAAGCCGTCGGCGATGGCCGAGCAGGACGGACACCCGGCCGTGTAGTCGGGCCCGAACATGAAGTGATAGACGAGGAGCTGCGAGCGCCCTCTGAACAGATCGGCCAGAGACGCCGTGCCCTCGTCGGTCTCGAAACGGTACTCCTTGTCGATTCGGACCCACGGCAGCTCCTGCCGCCGCCGCGCCAGTTCGTCGCTCCGGCGGGTCAGCGCCTTCTCGGCCTCGAGCATCTCGAGCCGGGCGGCGAGCCACTCCTCACGGGTTCCGATCTGGTGGTCGGTCATCGTGTCTTCCTCTTCATGTCCGATCGTCGTCCGATCGCTCCACGAACCGCTGCAGCCGGGCGAGCGCGTCGTCCCACTGCGCGGAGATCTCGTTCAGGCACTCGCGGGCGGTGAGCAGCGGCCGCGGTTCGAGCTCCCAGATGCGCTCGCGGCCCACCTGGGAGCTGTGGGCGAGACCGGCCTCGGCGAGCACGTGCAGGTGCTTCGTGACCGCCTGGCGCGTCACGCCGCCCCCGGCCGTCAGCCTGGAGATCGACAGCGGTCCCTCCGCGCAGAGCCGGGTGACGATCCCGAGACGGGTCTGGTCGCCCAGCGCCGCGAAGACGGGCACCGCTGCCGCCAGGTCGTCAGGCCGCACCACTGAGGTATCGCTCGATGGCGACCATCTGCTGGGTCCAGCCGTCGTCGTTCCCGCGGTACGCAGTCGCACGGCGCGACAGCGGGATGCCGTCGAAGCCCGACTCGACGACGGTGAGCCGCGTCCCTTCCGGGACGTCGGCGAGCTCGAACGAGACGAGCGTCGTCGGCTCGGTCGAGTAGTCGACGCCGGTTTCGACGGCGTTCGGGTGCCAGCGCCAGGTGAAGAGCCGCTCCGGCTCGATCCGCTCGACCGTCATCTCGAACGGCAGGTGCTCGTAGCCCGGATACGTGACGCGGCCGGTCACCCGGCCTCCCGGCGAGAACGGACCCGCCATCTCGACGCCGAACCACTGTCCGAACGCCTCGGCGTCCGTCAGCGCCCGCCAGACTCGCGCTCGCGGGGCCCGCAGGACGACGCTCTTTTCGATCCGATCGGTTGTCGTTGCGTTCATAATATGCAACCTCCTGGCTGCATATTAGCCGATCGGCGTCACGTCACGCAACCGTTCCGTTGCCCTTGGTCAGATGAGGACGTTCGACCGTCTCCGACGGCCGGTTCGGACGGATGTCGTACTGCTTGAGCGCGGCCCAGAGCGGCTCCAGCGCCGCGTCAGGGTCGCGGTAGAACGACGCTCCCCTGACCCGGGCGAACGGCAGGCCGCACCGCCGCAGCATGCGCTGCCGCGCCAGCTCGACCTCGAACGCGTCGGCTCCCAGCCACTGGTCGCCGTCGCACTCGACCGCGAGGCGGCCGCTCCTGCCCTCGACCAGGAGGTCGACGCGGTAGCCCGCGATGTCGTGCTGCGGGATGACCCGGAAGCCGCGGTCGGCCAGGCTCAGGAACACGTCCAGCTCGAGCCACGAGTCGAACGGGTGCGGGACCGCCTCGCCGGCGGCGCGCTCGGCGACTCGCCGCCGCCACGCCTCCACGGCGAGGCCCTGCGCCGGCACCGGCTCGACGCTGGGCTGCAGGCAGTAGTGGAGCAGCCGGTGGGCGACTCCCGTGGGGTGCAGGTCGTCCAGTGTCGCCGTGTGGAACAGCCAGAGCTGGTCGCGCGCCCGGCTGGCCGCGACGTTGAAGCGGCGCCGGTCCCGGTCGTGCGTGCCGGCGTACATCTGGCGGCCGGCGCGCGGCGCCTGCACCAGGCTCAGGAACATCACGTCGCGCTCGTCGCCCTGGAAGGCGTAGGCATCGCCGCAGAGCAGCCGCCGGCGGTCGATCTCCGCCGGGTCGACCCGCTGCGTGAGCATCCGCGAGATCAGCTTCGCCTGCTCGGAGCCGACCAGGCTGATCACTCCCATCGTCTTGCCCGCGTAGTCGGGATCCTCGAGGCACGCCACGACCTGGTCCACGACCGCGGCCGCCTCGGCCTCGTTGACCTGGTCGTCGCGGTAGATCCCGTCGTGCACGCGCCGGACCTGGATGGCGGGCCGCAGGCGGTCGCTGCCGAACTGGCGCAGCGGGACCAGAGGCCGGTCCCGGTAGCAGAGCGCGTTGGAGAACTGGATGATCTCGGGCATGCACCGGAAGTGCTCCTGGAGCACCAACCGGTCGCCGTAGCGGATCGCCGCGTGCGTGAAGTAGCTCGTGTCCGCGTCGTAGTGCATGGCCAGCGGCACGTCGTGCAGGTACTGGTTGTTCAGGAACTGCACCTTGTCGCGGTCGACGCCGACGTTGTCCGGGCTGATCTGCTGGTCGTCACCGACCACGATCACGTGCTGGGCCAGGAACTGCAGGAACAGGGCCTCGGGGCCGGACTGGCTGGCCTCGTCCACGATGACCACGTCGAACGCCTCGGGCGTCATGTCCACGGTCTCGGCGACCTTGAAGATCGGCATGATCCAGGCCGGAATGGCGCTGCGGCAGCCCTGCATCGCGTCCCTGGCGCGCTGCCGCCATCGGGCAGCGTGCTTGCCGGTGCCCTTGCCGATCTTCCGGACGGCCTCCTCCCACGTCTGCAGGTGCGCGCGCTCGCGCTCGGAGAGCCGGTTCAGGCAGTGCGCCCAGGCGAGCTCGGCGGCGAGCTGGCGCGTGGCCCGCTCGATGCGCTGGCGAGCGTCGTCGAGGTCGCGCTCCAGCCGGGCCGTCAGCGTGGGGTCGGCCTGCGCGATCAGCCAGGCGTCGGCGCGGCCCCAGTCCCACGCGGCGTTGAACGCGCCCAGCTTGGCGTCCCAGGCGAGGTCCGAGACGGTCGCGGCCAGCCGCGCGGCCAGGCGCGGCGCGGCCGCACGCAGCCGCTCGGCCAGCTCGCGCCGGCGCAGCAGGTCGTCGCGCCGCGCGGCCAGGCGGTCCAGGTTGGCGCGCTGGGCGGCGTAGGCGAGCGCGTCGCGGTCGGCGATGGCGGCCCGCGCCGCCCGCTCGGCCGGCAGGCCGGACGCGGCGGCGGCCAGCAGGTCGTCCAGCCGGTCGCGTGCTGCCTGGAGACGGCGCTCGCGACCGCCGGCGTCGATCGAGGCGAGCAGCTCGCTCAGGCCGGCGTCGTCCTCCCACGCCGGCACCGCAAGGCCCGGCACGGCGGCGGCCGACCCCACGGCGTCGGCGATGGCCTCCTCCAGGCGCAGGACGTCCTGCAGCGTGGCGGCCACGTCCGCGTACTCCGCGCAGCGCAGGGCCGCGCCGCCCGACGCCGCCTCGCGGAGCGGCTTCCAGGCCCGGTCGAGACGGTCGAGCCGGTCGTGGACGTACGCCCACCCGGCCAGGCGTGCGAGCGTGGTCGCGTCCCGGCAGACCGCACCGTCGACGCGGACGCCGTCGACCAGGTAGCGGGCGCGCTTGACGGGCTCCGAGCGCAGCGGGCCGAAGCCCAGGCTGCCCCCGGACTGCAGGTGCTGGCGCAGGGCGGTCGCGTCGGCCTGCACGGTGGCCAGGTCCCGACCCTCCAGGCCGCTGACCTGCAGGTCGGCGGCGTCGGTGACGTAGGGCCGGACCCCATCGAGCGTTTCGCGCGTCATCCGCTCCAGCTCGCGCCACCGGCCGGCCATGCCGGCGGTCACCTGGGCGGCGGCGTCGGCCACCCACGGCTCGGCGCGCCGCACCAGTCCCGCCCGGCGGCGGCGGAGGGCGACGATGGACGCCGCCAGCTCCTGCAGGGCCTCGGCCGGCGCGGTCGAGAGCGCGGGGTCGGGAGGGCCGGTCAGCTCGGCGCGCTGCTCTGCGGCCTCGCGCTCGTCGGCGACCAGGGCGGCGAACGCTTCAGGCGCGGGCAGCGCGGCGACGTCCGTGGCCAGGAGGTCGAGCTCGGCCTCCTCGAGGGCGTCGATCGAGCGCAGCAGCTCCAGCAGCGCGACCGCCTCGGCGTCGTCGAGCGGCGCCTCTGCCGCGAGCTCCACGCGGTCGGGGATCCAGTTGAGGTCGGCCGCGCGAGCGCGCAGCTGCCGCGCGATCTCCTGGCCGGTGCCCTCGTAGCCGCCGTGGATGTGCATGTGCCGCTGGGTGTCGCGCTCGCGCAGCGCGCGGAAGCGATCGCGCAGCTCGGCCTCGGCGGCCCTGGCGGTCTCCAGCTCGCGACGGTGCCGGGCCACGCGCTCGCGGGACCGCCTCGGGTCCCACGACGCGTACCGCTCGGAGATCCCGTGCACCGACGCGGCCAGCTCCTCGCGACCTCTGGCGTCGTTGCCGAGCACGACCACGGCCAGCTCGCGGACCTCGGGCGGGATCCGGTCGCGCAGCACCTCCAGCGCGCGGGCCGTGTGGCTCGTGACCAGGACGCGCCGGCCGTGGGCCAGCAGGTGGGCGACCAGGTTCGCGATCGTATGGGACTTGCCCGTTCCGGGCGGGCCCTGGACCAGCACGCCCGGCCGGTCGCGCAGCCGGCGCACGATGTCGAGCTGCGTGTCGTTGGCCGGCAGTGGGAAGAGGATCTCCTCGTCCGGGCCCTCGAGGACCTCGTCCGGCGGGTTCTCGATCGCGACCTCCGGCTCGGCCAGGTCGACCAGGCGGCGCACGCCCTCGGGGATCGGCGCGCCGGCGCGCACCTGCTCCGCGATGGAGGTGAGGGCCTGGACGATCGAGCGGTCGCTCCGCCGGCGCAGGATCACGGCCGGCGCGAGGTGGACGGTGGGATCCTCGCCGGCGTCGCGCTGCGGCCGCAGGCCCTCGTCGAACGAGCCGTCGGCGGAGGCGCCGTGGGCCCAGCGGCGGGCCGCGCTGGCGACGGCCGGATCGGCGAACACGTCGTCGCCGACAGCGGCCAGGTCCGCCGTGATCTCGTCGAGCACCGAACGCGGCGGCCGCTCGCCGGGCTCGAGCATGTCCTGGTCCAGCGCCGGGCGGGCGCCGTCCGCGGCTGCCGTGACGCTGATGACGCCGCGGTCCGCGTCGAAGCGGACGTCGGTCTGCGCGACGATCAGATGACGCCGGACGGTGTTCCCGGACGGCGTGCGCCAGGCCACGAGCCCGATGCCCATCACGACCTCGTACGCCTCACCCAGGCGCTGCTGCGACTGGTGGAGCCGGAAGAGGTCGGTGTAGATGCGCTGCGCGCGCTGGAGCGGGCGGTCGCGCTCGGCCCACGGGCCCCATTCACGCTCGACGTACTCGTCATAGGCGGCGCGGACGTCGGGCCGGGCCGCGAGCAGCTGGGGCGGGGCGACGTCCTCCACGGGGGCCGGCTCCGCCGGCTCGGCCGGGATCGATTCGCGGAGCGACGGGGTCTCGGGCGCCGAGTCGTCCCAGCGCTCCAGCCAGGGGCGCAGCACGTCGGTCGGCCGCGGCGCGGGGGCCAGCTTCGGCTTGCGGACCTCCAGCCAGACCTCGCCGTCGCGGGTGGGCTCGACGGCGGCGCAGACGCAGCCGGGCAGGCCGGGCACGTCGGCCAGCCAGATCACTTCGTCGTAGGAGTCCGTGGTCAGGGCCGTGCTGGCCCGGAGCTGGGTGTACTCCCTGAGGAACGTGAAGAGACGGACCGCGCGGTCGCGCACGCCGTCCGGGGCGGCCAGTGGCAGCGGGATCACCGACATCGTCTGTCCTCCAGCGTGTGCGGCTACAGTAGCTTCGCCAAGCCCACCCCTGACATATGCGGTATCAAGAAGTATACCGTCAGGCTGATGGTTTCTGCCGGGACCGCCGCGGAGGGGCCCAGAAGACCAGGACCTGCATGTCCTCCTCGATGTCGTGGAACCGGTGGTCGACGCCAGTCGCGACGAACACGATGCTGCCCGGGCCGACCGGCCGCTCCTCACCGGCGACCGTGATGCGGGCGCGTCCCCGGACGACGTAGTACACCTCGTCTTCGGTGTGCGGCTGCTGGGTGTCGACCGAGCCGGCCGGCCAGCTGGCGAGGCCGACGCTGAGCAGGTCGGACCGGACGAACTCGGCGTACTCGCGCCCGCCCTCCTGGGCGGCGATCAGGTCTGCGACTTCGAAGGCGTCCACCCGGCCACCTTACTGCGTCAGCTGAGCGGGCCGGAGGCGCGCCAGCAGCCCCGGCACGTCCAGCGCCGGCTGCGGGTAGCGGGGGTCCATCTCGCGGAGCGTCTCGACGAGCAGGCGGCTGATCGCGTAGTTGCGGAACCACTTCGCGTCGGCCGGGACGACGTACCAGGGGGCCTCGGCGGTGGAGCAGCGGTCGACCGCCAGCTCGTACGCCGCCTGGTACTCATCCCATTGCGCGCGCTTGTCGACGTCCGCGGGGTCGAACTTCCAGTGCTTCGACGGGTCCTCGAGCCGTTCGACGAGCCGCTCGCGCTGCTCCTCGAACGAGATGTGGAGGAACACCTTCAGCACCCGGACGCCGCCCGCGGCCAGGCCGGCCTCGAAGCGGTTGATCGCCCCGTACCGGCGCTCGATCTCGGCGGGCGGCGCCAGGCGCTGGACTCGAGCGATCAGTACGTCCTCGTAGTGCGAGCGGTTGAAGATCCCGACCACGCCCGGTCCGGGCGCCTGCCGGCGCACCCGCCAGAGGAAGTCGTGCCGCAGCTCCTGCGGGGTGGGCTCCTTGAACGCGTGGACGTGCACGCCCTGGGGGTCGAGCCCGCCCATGACGTGCGCGACCGTCCCGTCCTTGCCGCTCGTGTCCATGCCCTGCAGAACGACGAGGACGGCGCGCCGCTGCTCGGCCCAGAGCCGCTCCTGCAGCTCGGCGAGCTCGGCGTGGAGGCCGACGAGGCGCTCCCCCGCCTTCCTCCGCTTGACGCCGTGGGTGTCGCCGGGGTCGATCGCGGCGATGCCGGCCGAGGTCGCGCGCAGCAGGTCGCGCATCGCCGACGTGTTCGCGGTCATGTTGGCGGAAAGCGTACTGGGCGCTCTGGCCGCTCAGGTGGGCGTGACCACGGGAAGGCCCTGTGACCGTGCCGCGCCGATCATGCGGCTGTCGTACGTGACGAACTCCGCCAGGTCCTGGCCCAGCGTCAGGGCGGCCGCGACGTGGAGCGCGTCGAGTGAGCGCAGCTCCGGTGGCGCCAGGAGACCAGCCGTCGAGTAGAGCTGGCGATCGATCTGAACGAGAGCCAGGCCGCGGAGCAGCAGCCGCGCCAGTGCGAGGTGGTCGGCGGAAAGCCGAGCCGCAGCTCGCAGCGCCTCGGTCTGCAGGAGAACCGCCGACGTGCGAAGTCGCCCGCGACGCAAGTGGCGGCGAAGGGCCGCCGACTCGTCCTCCTCCGCGACGAGTTTCAGGAACGCGGACGTGTCCAGGTAGACCAGGCCCAGGTCAGTACCGCTCACCGCCCCTCATCTCGGCCAGGATCTCGGTTGCGGTGGGCATGCCGTCCGGCACCGGAAGGGGCTTGTGGTCCAGCAGGTCGATCTCCGGGGGGAGGATCCTGCCCTCGGCGACCAGCTGCTCGTACTGGCTTCGCACGGTGATCGGGACCAGCCTGGCCACGGGGTGGCCGTGGTCTGTTACCTCGATGCCCTCTCCTGCTCGCACCCGTTTGATGGCAGCCGGGAGGTTGTTCCGCAGCTCGCGGATACCCATCCGTGTCATGTACACATGATGACACAACAGCGTAAATGTGTACACAATGCGCTTCGGGTTGGAGGACCTCACACCTCGACCGTCTCGCCGTCCGCCGGGATGAGCACTTCCGGCGCGGCGGCGCGCAGCTCGGGGCGCGTCAGCACGCAGTGGTTGATCGCCTCCATGTGCACGGCGACCACCACCGGCACCCGCGCCGAGACCTCGAGCACGTCGGCCGCGGTCATGACGAACGGGTCGCTGTCCACGAAGCGCGCACCGCCCGCGTTGACCACCGCCGCTCGGGGCCGGTGCTTCTCGATCGCCGCCGCCACCTCGTCGCACCAGACCGTGTCGCCCGCCACGTAGACCCCGTCGAGCACGAAGCCGCTGACCGGCGCGAGCATGTCGGCGATCGCACCCTTCCCGTGCCGGCCGCCGGTGCGGTGGATCGTCACCCCCTCCCACTCGACGGCGTCCGCCACGGGCCGCGCGTCGAGGCCGAGCTCGCGCAGCCGTCCCTCGTCCTCGGGCTGGCAGAAGACCGGCACGTCGCGGGGCAGGAGCCGCA
>DASQZW010000203.1:0-4346 GCA_035638495.1 Terriglobales bacterium | reverse complement strand
CGCGCGTCCGGCGCACGACGTCTCCGACGGACGTCGCCGTCTACGTCCTGCTGGCGGTCGTAATCGGGCTGGGCCTCGCCGAGACCTTGGTGGTGAACGCCTTCGGCTCTGCCTACGACTACCGCGCGTCCGTGGCGATCTGGTTCCGCGGCATCTTCGTCCTCGATCCGCGGACGGACGTGATGGTGTCGGCACCGCTCCTGTATCAGGTGCATGCCGCCAGCGCCTGGCTGCTGTACGCCCTCTGGCCGTTCAGCCGCCTCGTCCACGTCTGGAGCCTGCCGCTGCAGTACCTGGGCCGGCCGTACATCCTCTACCGCAGCCGGTACGCCGCGGGCAGGAGGTGATGGGCGAGCCGCGACCGACGCTCCTCGCAGGCGCGGCGGCGGCCCGGGAGCGTGTCGCGGGGAGCGTGGCCGGCCTGGCGCCCGGCTCCTTCGCCATCGTGATGGCGACCGGAATCCTGTCCACCGCCACCCTCGAGCTGGGGCAGCCCGTGATCTCGGCGGTGCTGCTCGTGGTCGCAGCCGCGGCGTACGCGGTCCTGTGCGTGCTGATCGCGTGGCGACTCGTCAGCTATCCGCTCCGGGTCCTGGCCGACGCCGGCGCGCCGGATCGCGCGTTCGCCTTCTTCACCTTCGTGGCCGCCACGGACGTCGTCGGCCTGCGGCTCTACGCGGCCGGGGCCGCGGGGCTCGCGGCCGCCCTCGCGGTGATCGCCGGCGCCGCCTGGGTCCTGCTCAGCTACTCGATCCCCGCCCGGCTGATGGTCGAGCGGCCGAAGCCGGTGCCGCTGCGGGCGGTCAACGGCACGTGGTTGATCTGGGTGGTGGGCACGCAGTCGGTCGCGTCCTCGGCGGCGACGTTCGCGCCGCACCAGCCGGGCGCGGTGTCGGTCCTCGCGTTCCTGGCGGTCGCGCTGTGGTGGTTCGCGGTCGTCCTCTACCTGCTGCTGATGGCCGTCGTGATGAGCCGGCTCGTCCTGGTCGAGGTCACGCCCGAGGAGCTCACGCCGCCGTACTGGATCACGATGGGCGCGACCGCGATCACGGTGTTCGCGGCGTCGCGCATCCTGGTGGTGCCGGGCGAGCTTCCGGTGGACGCGACGGCCGTGCGGGACACCGCCTTCGCGCTGTGGGCGTTCGGCACCTGGTGGATCCCTCTGCTGGTGGTGCTCGGCGTCTGGCGGCACGTCGTCCGCCGCGTGCCGTTCAGGTACGACCAGGCGCTCTGGAGCATGGTGTTTCCGCTGGGCATGTATGCCGCGGCCAGCAAAGCGTTCGGTCAGGTCGCCGGCCTGAGCGCCCTCGAGGCGATCGCGGGCGTCGAGGTGTGGTTCGCCCTGGCGGCGTGGGTGCTGACCGCGGGGGCCCTGCTCAGGGCCGCCGTTCAGCGTGGTCTCTGACGGCCACCAGGCCGAGCCGCTCGGCGAACGGCTCCCGCACGTCGCCCTCGTCGACACGGACCAGTCGGAGGCCGCTGTCCAGCAGGGCTCCGAGCAGCTCCGTGAGGGTCACGTGCCGCGCCCCGACCCTTCGGCGCATCTCGCTCGTCGGACCGACTTTCCTGGCCCGCCAGCCGGTCTCCCAGTAGCCCGGCAGCACGACGCGGCGATCGGACGCCGAGACGTCGACGAAGTGTCCCCTGAAGCAGGGATGCACGCCGAGGTAGACGAAACGTCCTCCGGACCGCAGGACCCGAAACACCTCCCGGAAGACCGGCCGCATGTCCTCCGCGTCGGTGTGCAGGTACGTGCAGACGACCGCCGGGAAGCACCCGGACCTGAACGGCAGCGCGGCCGCATCGCCCCTCACCACGATCGCGGATCGGCGTCGCGCGACGATGAGCTGGTCGCGCGAGATGTCGACGCCGATCACCCTCCGGCCGGTGCTCGCGATCGCGCGGAAGTGGAGGCCGGTCCCGCACGCCACGTCCAGGCACCACCCCTCGCCGGCACCCAGGAGATCGGCGAGCTGCGCCGAGCTCGACCCCGCTCGCTCCAGGTCGCCGTACTCGACGAAGGTCTGGTCGTACCACTGCGCGTGGCCGTCGTACCGTGCGGCCATCACCCGGACTTCGAGGAGAAGCGGAGCTGCCGGGCGGACAGCATCCCCGGCCGGGCGACACCCGCGTTGAACGCCGCCTGGGACGCGGCGGACGTGTTCGTGTGCCAGTCGAAGCCCGGAATCGCCTTGTCGAACCAGATCACCCCGCTCACCGCGTCGCGGTCGGCGCCGGTCAGCGTCTGGAACAGTGCCGTGATCCACGCCGCCTTGTCGCCGCCCCGCTCGACGGAGGCCGTCTCCGCGAGGATGATCGGCTTCCCGAACGTGCTCAGCGCCGTCACGTTCGCGTCGAACATCTCGGCGAACGTCCGCCACTGCGTGTGCGCCGACGCGCCCCAGTTGTACGAATCGACGCCGACCCAGTCCACGTACTGCGCTCCCGGCCAGTAGCGCTCCGGCTGGTTCGCGGCCGTGTCCGGGACCGTCTCCCCGTTCGGGGTCCAGGTCCAGGTGACGTTGGTCGCGCCCTCCTGCCGGAAGACGTCGTGCAGGTGCCGCCATGCGGCGACGTAGTCGGCGGGCGTGTTGCCGTTGACCGTCCCGCCCCACGGATACCAGTTGCCGTTCATCTCGTGGAGGGTCTCCAGGAAGAGCGGCCCGGCGTACGCCCGGACCTGGTCCGCGTACCGCCGCACGTAGCTGTCCAGGCCGCCCGCCGCGATCACGGACAACCGGTAAGCCGGCTGCACGACGCCGCCCGGCTGCCACGGCTCCCACGCGACGAGGGGCACCGTGCCCCGATCCGCCAGCCAGCGGGCGAACGTGGTCGGGAACGAGGGCTCTCCCGCCCACTGCTGGTACATGCTCACGATGGCCGGCTGTCGCCCGACGTCCGACGTGAACTTCGACACGATCGATTGGTCCTGGTCGGCGCCCGGCAGGAAGGCACCCCAGTACGTGCCGGCGGGCGACCGCCCGACCGTGCCTGACAGTGCCGCGGCCGGTGTGGGCGAGGCGGGCAGCCCCGGGAGCAGGTACGCCCGGCCGCTCAGGAACAGGAACCCGGTCACCAGGGCGGCGGCCACCACGATCGTGAGGAGGGTCGCGACGCTGGCGGGCATTCTCCTCCGCGCTCTCATACGTCAACGTTCGCACGGACGGGCGTGCCGCGAGCCGGCGAGTTGCCGTCTTGTCCCTTGCGAACGGAACGGGCGCTCTGCAATCGTGGCCTCGTGCGCCGCGCCGTCGATCGAGACCGGAAGCGCAGGCTGCAGCCCGAGCGAAGGCGACCGCCCTCCGGTCCCGTGGCGCCCGGACGGGGCCTGGCCGCGCCCGACGTCGCCCGCGTCACCTCGCTGCCCCACCTCCACGCGACGCAGGCAGCCGGGGTGCTCGACGCGCTCCAGACGTCCGCCGGCAACCTGGCTGTCCAGGCCCTCCTCGTCCAGCGGCGGGTCGTGGACAAGCCCCCGGCCCACGGCCAGCTGGCGCGCGGCGCGCGCGGCTCGGCGGTCGAGGACCTCCAGGCCCGCCTGAACACGGACGGCGCGCAGCCGCCGCTGAACGTCGACGGCATCTTCGGACCGCTCACGCAGGCCGCCGTGCGCGGGTTCCAGGGCCGCCACGGCCTCGCGGTGGACGGCATCGTCGGCCGGCGCACCTGGGGAATCCTCGACCAGCTGGCGCAGCAGTCGATCGCGGGGCCGACCGCCACGATGGACGCGACCCGGCCCGTGACCCAGAGTGAGCACGACGTCATCGAAGGCATCCTGCATCCGGGGGGAACCGGGCCGTCGAACGTGATTCCGCCGATGACGGGCATCGGCCGCGGCGGCGCCTACGAGACCGAGATGCTGGACGCGCTCGACGACCTCGCCCACGACGTGCTGTCGAACGTGCCGGCGACTCCGGGCACGACGATGGGCCACGCCGACCGGATCGGCCAGGCCGCCCAGCAGGCGGCGGAGGACTTCTTCGCCGGCTCGATCACGCTCGCCAGCCGCCGACCCACCGGGGACTGGCATCCGGGCAGCTCGAAGCAGGGGCTGGCCGACGCGACGACCCGGCCGCTCGACGAGGGCGACATCCTGGGCTGGACCGACTACTTCATGGACAACGGCAGCTATCCGCCCGCGGCCGTGGGCCTGGCACATCATTACGACAACTCGCGGTCGCGGCCGGACCGGGCGGAGCACGACCGGGTCCGCGACGCCTGGCTGAACCGCGGCGGGCGCGCCAGGGTGCGCCAGATGATCCGCTCCTGGCCGGCGGAGGCGGGATCCGGGACGGTCTTCATCCAGCTGCGCCACTACCACGACCGCCAGGGCATGTGGCAGCTGT
>DASQZW010000202.1:0-2022 GCA_035638495.1 Terriglobales bacterium | reverse complement strand
GAGGCCGTCGGGCAGCGCGGCCGCGTCGGCGCTTTCACCGATCTCGGCGAGCGCGGCCCGCACGTCGGCCAGCCGCTGCGGGTTGGCGATCCCGGCGGCCAGCGCCTCCGCCGCGCGCAGGTGCCTGGCCGCCTCGTCGGGACGGCCCAGCCGGTGGACGGCGCGCCCGAGGCCGGTCAGCGCCACCACGATGTCGTGCGCCTGGCCGCCCTCCTCGTGCGCGAGCGCGGCGGCCTGGAAGTGGCCGGCCGACACCGCCCACTGGTCCTGCTCCGCGGCCAGGAAGCCGCGGTTCGCCTCCAGCAGCCCGGTGAGCTGCGGATTGCCCAGGACCTCGGCGAGCTCGCCGGCCTCGTCCAGGGCGCGCCGGGCCGCGTCCAGCTCGCCCGACCGGATCAGGACGTCGGACAGGTTGGCCAGCCCGATCGCGAGCGAGTTCTGGTCGCCGAGCTGGCGCTTGATAACCAGCGACTGCTGCAGGTTCTCGCGGGCCAGCGCGAGATCACCCTCATCCAGCGCCATCAGCGCCAGGTTGTTCAGGGCGACGGACAGGCCGCGCCGGTCATCCAGCTTCGCCCGCAGGTCCAGCGCGGCCTGGAAGCAGCGGCCGGCGGCGTCCCGGTCCCCCAGGTAGCGGTAGGCAGAACCGAGCACGGTGGCGGCGAAGGCGCTCCGCTCCTGCAGCCCGAGGGCGTCGAAGATGCCCAGCGCGATCTTCGCCATCCGGACGGCCTCGGGATAGTCGCCGTTCTCCGCCGCGAGCACGGCCGCCGAGCAGAACACCCGGCCGCTCTCCTCGTCCCGCCGCTGCGCCGCCCGGGCCAGGAACCGGCCCAGCCAGTCACGCCCGGTCGCCAGCTGGCCGCTGGTCAGCCACCAGCGCCACAGGGCCGCGCTCATCCGCAGGCCGAGATCGATGTCGCCGCCCGCCGCCCATTGCAGCCCCACATCCAGGTCGGCGATGGCGGCCTCCAGCCGGGCGGCCCACGAGGCGGCGTCGGGCCCGGCCAGGCCGTGCTCGCTGCCGACGGCGAGCGCCGCGAAGTGCTCGGCGTGCCGGCGGCGGACCGACGGCCCCTCGTCCCGCTCGTCGAGCCGGGCGGTGGCGAACAGGCGCATCGTGGCGAGCATGCTGAACCGGTTGGGCTCGCCGCGGTCGACCAGCAGCCAGGAGGAATCGACCAGCCCGCGGATGGCCCGGGCCAGCGAGGGCCCCCCTCTCCCGCCGACGGCGCCGGCGTCGGCCACGGTGAACGGGCCCGCGAAGACGCTCAGCGCCGGCAGCAGCCGCTGCTGCTCCGGGCGCAGGAGGTCATAGCTGCGGCGCACCACGTCCACGAGCGCGCCGCCGCCCTGATCGCCGTCGGGGTCCGGTTCGGCCGCCAGCAGGGCCGCCCCGTGCTCGACGATCTCCCGCAGCGACAGGGTCCCGACCCAGCCGGCGATCAGCTCGATCGCCAGCGGAAGGCAGTCCAGCCGGCGGCACAGCTCCGCGATGACCCGCGGCGCGACGTCGCTGGTGGCGAAGCCGGGCAGCCGCTCCTCGGCCCTGGCCATGAACAGCCGCACCGCGTCCGAGGCCACGATGTCGGCCACCGGCGCGGCGGAGGAGGGGCAGGCCATGGGCGGCACCGGCCAGCACAGCTCGCCCGTGACGCCGAGCACCGTCCGGCTGGTCACCATGACGCGCAGCTCCGGCACCGCGACGAGCAGGCGGCTGACCAGCGCCGCGACGTCGTCGCGCAGATGCTCGGCGCCGTCGATCACGACCAGCCGCGGGGTGGCGGACAGGGCCGCCTCGACGGACGCGATGACCTCCACCCCCGGCTGGTCACGCAGGCGCAGGCAGGACGCCACCGCCGAGGTGAGCGACAGCGGATGGCGCACCGGCTCGAGCGGGATGATCACCGTCTGGTCCAGATCGGCGAAGCGCCGGATCGCCTCCAGCGCAAGCCGGGTCTTGCCGACGCCGCCCGGCCCGGTGACGCTGATCAGCCGCGGCCGCCCCCGCAGCAGCACGAA
>DASQZW010000201.1:0-3408 GCA_035638495.1 Terriglobales bacterium | reverse complement strand
TGCGCTCACGACGCTCAGCGGACGTACTTGCGCATCCACTCCACCGTTGCGACCCAGGCTGCCTCCGCCTGAACGGCGTTGTACCGCGCTCCCGTGTCGTTGTGGAAGGCGTGCCCCACCCCCGGGTAGACCATGATCTGGTACGGCTGGCCGCCCGGTTTGGTGCTGGCCTGCTGGAGAGCCGCCGCCATGTCCGTCCTGGTGGCGGTGATGGCCGTGTCCTGCTCCGCGTAGATCGCGAAGACGGCGGCCCTCGTGTTCGCCAGGTTCGTGATGTCCGCGGGCTTGGGACCGTAGAAGGGCACCGCGGCCTTGACCTTCGCGCCCGCGACCAGAGTGTTCCACACCATGCCGCCGCCGAAGCAGAAGCCCGTGATGCCGAGCTTGTCGCCGACGCCGTTCGCTGAGCGCAATGCCGACAGGCCCTGCATGAGGTCGGACACCATGTCCGGCACGGCTCGCTTGGCCAGGGCCGCGCCATAAGCTGCCTGGTCGCTCAGCTTGACCGCGCCGCCGTCTCGCGAGAGCAGGTCGATCGACAGGCCCGTGAATCCCGCGGTGGCCACGCGCCGAACCACGTCCTTGATGTGCTCGAGCAGGCCCCGGTTCTCGTGTGCCACCAGGATGCCTCCGGCCGGGTTGCCTGTGGCCGGCCGGGCAGCATAGCTCATCAGCTGGGCGCCGTCCGCCCCGTAGACCGCCAGCGTCTCGACGGCGATCCGCGGGTCGGTCGGCTGCACGGTGATGCCATCCGTGCTCGGCTGCGCGGGCGGCGTCGCGAAGGGCCGTGGTGTGCTCGTCGCGCGCGACACAGGCGACGCCTGGGTTCCCGAGGGCGTGCTCCCGCAGCCCATCACGTCAAGGATGGTCAGCGTGGCCGCGAGGCTGCCGGTGATCAGCGTCACTCGGCGCAGCAGTTCGCGCCTGCTGATGATGCCGTCGTTGAAGTCCTCGACGTGCTCCTCCAGCACGTAGTGCTCGTAGTCGGTCACGGCTCAGCTCCTCCTCCTCACTGCAGCGGAAACGGCGACTGCCACCACGTCGGCAGGGCGTCGAGCTCTACGGACCGGACCCACTTGACCCACCAGAAGCCCCGCCGGTCCGGGGCGACCAGCCTCGCCGGCGCCCCGTGATCCGCGCTGAGCTCCCGGTCCCCCAGCCGCAGCGCGAGCAGCAGGTCCGGCAGTTCGGCGACCGCGAATCGCCGGTCGTAGCCAGTGTGCGAGGCGACGCGCACGCTCAGGGCGCCGCCCGAGTCGGGGACCAGCCGGCTCAAGAGGACGCCGCTCCAGTCCTGCTCGGACCAGAATCCACCGGTGCAGTCCAGCACCGCTCGGCGGCGGTCGTCGAAGCGCTCGAGCTCCGCATACGTCCAGTCGCGGATACCGGCCGGTGTTACGACGCGGAGGCGCCACTCGGATGAGTCGAGGTGCGGGATGGCGTCGAACATCCACGAGCTGACCGGCATGACGTCCGGGTCGAACGAGCCTACCTCGTAGGAACCGGTGAAGCGGCGGGCCGCGCCGGGCAGGCCGGTCGCCCGCACCGCGAGCTCGCTCGCCGCGTACCCGGCGCCCGCGGCGGCGACGAGCGCGCCGGCGCGGAGGAGGTTGCGCCGCGAGAGGTCGGTGGGGCGCGGCCGCGCCGGTCGCGCCAGGAGATGCCAGACCGCGAACGGCACCGCGGCGATCGCAGCGCCTACGTGCAGTTCCATCGCGGTGTAGTCGCCCCACCAGCGGAGGAGGCCGGTGGAGTGCAGCAGGCCGCCGAGCAGGGAGGCGAGGACCAGCACGGCCAGGGCGACCGAGGCCCAGCGAGCGGGCCTGGGGCGGCGCAGGCCGCGGCGGGCGACGATGGACTTCCACGGCAGGAGCGCGAGGATCGCGAAGCCGCCCAGGGCATGCGCCACGAGCGACCAGCGCGCGGGCGCGGTGCCGTACGCGAACGCGAGCCAGCCGGTCGTGAAGGCCACGGCCAGGCACCCGAGCAGGGCCAGGTTCGTCCGCCGACCCATGGCTGCTCGATTATCCCCCGCGATGCCGCGCCCCTCACCGTTCAGTTCGCGGCGCCCCCCCACCAAACCCCCCACCCGGGGGATCCCATCGAGGCGCCCGCGCAGGTTCGCGCAGGCTCGCGGGCCTTGCAATCCAACCGGTAAAGGCCAGCGTTGCCGGTGCCCGCGGCGCCCAGCGCGACGGCCGACCTACGATATCCGGTCGATGGCCAACGCCTCCGCGGTCGTCGCGTCCGGGCTGCCCATCCTGCCGCCTGTGCCCGCAGGGCCAGAGCCCTTCTTCCGGGCGCGCGGACTCGCCGCACTCATCGCCGCGCTCGACGACGCGATCATCAGCCACCGCGCGCCCACCGGCGACGCGATCGTCGTGGTCGTCGGCGGCCGCGTGGTCGACGCGATCGCGGTCGCGGCCGGGCGCCCACCGCTCGTCGGCCTCGAGGCCCTCAACGTGCTCGGTCCCGCCGACTCCGCCAACCTGCGCGCGGCGGCGGTGGAGCGCCGGCTGGCGCTGTCGCTCCCCAGCTACTGGCGCGAGGCGGACCGGCTGGCCCCGGTCCCGGCCCGCTGGGTCGATCCCGCGGGCCTGATCGAGGCGATGATCCGGCCCGGCCGCCGGGGAGCGATCGTGCTCCGCTCGCCTACGGACCTCGGCGTCGTCCTCTTCGACGAGTCGGGCCTGATCGGCGCCTACAGCCAGTCCCGACCCGAGCCCGGCCCGCTCGACACGATCGCTGCGCTGCTCACCAACGCAGAGACGGTCGTCCATGGCAGAATAGCGGACGCTTCCGGCCAGGCCGACGAACAGGCGCAGGCCCGCGAGGACCGCGTGGAGGCGCTGCCGGATCCGATCGAACGCTGTCGGGGAGAGATCGTGCGGATGGCACAGTCGACGCTCCACCTGCACTCGGAAGGCGTGGCGGCCCGTTTCCGGGTCGCCCCGGCGACCACCCAGGGCCTCCTCCTGGCAGCGGAGGAAGTACGGGGAATGCGGATGCGGTTGGTCAACCCGGCCACCTTCGCCTCGATCGCGGAGGAAGCCGAGCGGATCATCCGCGCCGCTTCGAGGGGGACCTGACCGCCGGACGCATTGTCCGCGTTTTGTCCGCCTGTACCGGCAATACTGGCCGGCATGCAGAGCAGGCTGGCGGCCACCGACCCCCCTCGTCGACAGGCTTCGAGTGGAGTGTGGGGAGTGCGAGACGACGAGACGGGCCAGGCGATGGTCGAGTTTGCGATGGTGATCGGTTTGTTCCTGCTGTGCCTGCTGGGCGCAGTGTCCGCGTCCATCTACACGGTGCAGCGGGCGGCCGCGGTGACCGGCGTGGCAGCCGGCGCACGCGTCGCCGCGGGAGGGACCTCGGGAGCGGCGGGCGCCAACACGCCCAACCTGGCCG
>DASQZW010000200.1:0-52497 GCA_035638495.1 Terriglobales bacterium | reverse complement strand
CGACCACCTCGCGCCGGGCGCGGCGCGCGGCCTGGACGACGTGGTCGTCGCCTACGAGCACCAGTGCGAGGCGGTGGAGGCGGTGGGGGGGCCGGTCGTGCTGCTGGCCAGCCGCGAGCTGGCACGCGTCGCGGCCGGATCGGAGGACTACGCGCTCGTGTACGGCCGCGTGCTCGCGCAGCTGCGGGCGCCGGCCCTCCTCCACTGGCTCGGACCGATGTTCGACCCCGCGCTCGCCGGCTACTGGGGGCATCACGACCGGCGCGCGGCGATGGAGGTGTGCCTCGCCGTCGTCGCCGAGCACTCGGCGCGGGTCGCGGGCGTCAAGGTGTCGCTGCTCGACGCGCGGCTCGAGGTCGAGATGCGGCGCCGCCTGCCCGCGGGTGTCCGGCTGTACACGGGCGACGACTTCGACTTCGTGGAGCTGGTGCGTGGTGACGACCACGGGCACAGTGACGCGCTGCTGGGCATCTTCGACGCCATTGCCCCGGCCGCCTCGGCGGCGCTGCAGGCGCTGGACGCCGGCGACGTCGCCCGCTACGAGACGCTGCTCGGCCCCACCGTTCCGCTGAGCCGCCACATCCTCCACGCGCCGACCGCTCACTACAAGGCCGGCCTGGTGTTCCTCGCCTACCTGAACGGCCACCAGCGCCACTTCCGCATGCTGGGCGGGCTGGAGAGCGCCCGCTCGGTGCTCCACCTCGCCGAGCTGTTCCGGCTGGCCGACCGGGCGGGCCTGCTCGCCGACGCCGACCTGGCCGTCGTGCGCATGCGGAACGTGCTGGCGCTCGCCGGCGTGGACTGAGTGGTCGCCGGGCCGCCGCTCGAGCGCCTGAGCCTGAACCAGGCGACGACCGAGCAGTTGAGCCTGCGTGAGGCGGTCGAGGGGTGCGCCCGGCACGGCATCGGTTGGATCGCGCCATGGCGCCACAAGGTCGCCGAGCTCGGAGTCGCCGCCAGCGCGCGCCTGATTCGCGACGCCGGCCTGCGCGTCTCCAGCCTGTGCCGGGGCGGCTGGTTCCCGGCGACGACTCCGGCCGAGCGGCGGGCGAGGGTGGAGGACAATTTGCGCGCCGTCGAGGAGGCGGCCGGGCTGGGCACGGACGTCCTGGTACTGGTGTGCGGTCCGGCGCCCGACCGCGACCTCGCGGCCGCCCGGGCGATGGTGGCCGAGGGCGTCGCCGCCACGACGGAGCGAGCCGCCGCGTGCTCCGTGCGGCTCGCGATCGAGCCGCTGCACCCGATGTTCGCCGGCGGCCGGTCGGTGATCGTGACGCTGGCCCAGGCGCTCGACCTGGCGGAGCGGTTCCCGGAGGACCGCTGCGGCGTCGTCGTCGACGCGTACCACGTGTGGTGGGACCCCCAGGTCGAGGCGCAGGTCGCGCGCGCCGGCGCTCGCATCCTCGGCTACCACGTGTCGGACTGGCTGACGCCGCCGCCCGACGTCCTGCTCGGTCGCGGCATGATGGGCGACGGCGTCATCGAGCTGCGCCGGCTCAGGGGCGTGGTGGAGGCGGCCGGCTACGCGGAACCGATCGAGGTGGAGATCTTCAACCAGGCGCTGCGTGACCTGTCGGGCGACGACGTGCTGGCGCTGCTGAAGGAGCGGTACCTGGCCGTCGTGTGAACAGCGGGCACGCCGTGCGCCGACGAGTCGGCGCTGTAGCCGAGGGTGGCGCTGAGCACGAGGCGTGATTCCCTTCGCCGGGTTGGTCCAGAATTCCCGGTTGAGGTAGGGGGTTCCCGCCCGCCAGCGAGGAGGAGAGCAGATGGCCACGACGCTGCGCGCTCGTGCCGAGATTCCGGTCGAGCACACGTGGGACGTCGAGAGCGTCTTTCCCAGCGACGCCGCGTTTTCCGACGAGCTCGCCCGGGTCCAGGCGATGCTGCCGGAGCTGGAGCGATTCCGCGGCCGGTTGGGAGACGCTCCGGAGGTGCTCGTCGAATTCCTCGCGGCGTCCGAGCGGGTCCACCGGGCGCTGGACCGTATCGCCGTCTACGCCACCATGCGCTCCTCGGTCGACGCCTCCGACGAGGCCGCGTCGGCCCTCTCCGACCAGGCGCGCAGCCTCGGCTCCCAGGCGCAGGCCGCCCTCGCCTTCGTCGAGCCAGAGCTCCTCGCCACCGGCGTCGACACCCTGCGGCGGTGGGTCCGGGAGCACGAGCCCCTGAGCATCTACGCGCACTGGGTCGACCGGCTGGCGAGCCGTGCGCCGCACGTCCGGTCCGCCGAGGTCGAGGAGGTCCTCGGCCTCGCGTCCGAACCGCTGGACAGCGCCGCCACGATACACGGCGTGCTCGCCAACGCGGAGCTGCGGTTCGCGCCCGCCGTCGACTCGGAGGGCAATCAGCACGAGGTCGCGCACGGCGTGTACCAGGAGCTCCTGGGCAGCTCCGACCGCGAGCTGCGGCGAAGCGCCTGGGAGAGCTACACCGACGCGCACCTGGCCGCGTCGCGGACCATGGCGGCCTGCCTCGCGACCGGCGTCAAGCGCGACGTGTTCCTCGCCAGGGCGCGGCGCTACACCGACTCGCTGGAGGCGGCCCTCGCCCCCTCGCACATCCCGACGCGTGTCTTCCACAACGTGGTCGAGGCGTTCAGGGAGAGCGTCGGCACGTGGCACCGCTACTGGCGCGTGCGCCGCCGGGCGCTGGGGCTGGACGTGCTGCACGAGTACGACGCACGGGCGCCGCTGGCGGGCCGGCTGCAGCTCGGCTTCCAGCAGGCGGTGGACTGGATCTCGGAGGGAATGTCGCCGCTTGGCGAGGACTACGTCGCCGACCTCCGCCGGGGCGTGCTGGAGGAGCGCTGGGTGGACGTCTACCCGAACCGCGGCAAGCGGCAGGGGGCGTTCTCGCTCGGACGTCCGGACACGCGGCCGTTCATCTTCATGAGCTTCGGCGACAGCCTCCAGGGCATGAGCACGCTCGCCCACGAGCTGGGCCACTCCATGCACAACCTGAACAGCTCACGGGCCCAGCCGTACGTGTATTCGCGCTATGGTCTGTTCCTCGCCGAGGTCGCGTCGAACTTCAACCAGGCGCTCGTACGGGCGCATCTGCTGGCGCGGGAGACCCGGACGGAGGTGCAGGTGGCGCTGATCGAGGAGGCGATGGGCAACTTCCACCGCTACCTGCTCGTGATGCCCACGCTGTCGCGCTTCGAGCTGGAGATCCACCGCCGCGTGGAGCGGGGCGAGCCGCTGACGGCCGAGGGCCTGACCGAGCTGATGGCGGACCTCCTCGCCGACGCGTACGGACCCGAGGTGGAGATCGACCGCCGGCGCGCCGGCATCATGTGGGCGCAGTTCTCGACGCACCTCTACCGCAACTTCTATCCGTACCAGTACTCGACCGGGATCGCGGCCGCGCAGGCGCTGGCCGACGGGGTGCTGGACGAGGGCCGCCCGGCCGCGGAGCGCTACCGGCGGTTCCTGGCCGCGGGCGGCTCCATGTACCCGCTGGACGCGCTGCGGCTCGCGGGCGTGGACATGACGACGAGGGAGCCACTCGACCGGGGCTTCGCCGCGCTGGCCAGGTACGTCGACCGCCTGGAGCAGCTCGTCGGGTAGCGGGAGCGCCACGCGGCGGTGGAGCCGGGCGGCCGTGCGGCCGCCCGGCTCCGGAGGCGGGTTCTCCGGTAGCTCTAGGTGAGCTCGACCAGCGGGAACGAACGGTGCCTGCGCGGCGGGATCAGGAAGTTCTGCCGCCGCGTCGCGGTCATGAAGCGCTCCAGCCCGTTGTCGTCGGGATCGACGCCGAACTGCTTCTGCAGATCCTGGGCCGCCGAGTTCGCGCGCATGACGCGGAAGAACTCCGAGGTCGGAACGAACGCGCTGAACTGCAGCTTCGGCTGGTTGCTGCCGGCGGGGACGGTCGCTCCGCCGGGGAACACCTGGAACGACGGCACGTCCAGGCTGTCGAAACCGGCGCCGTCCATCCGGATGTGGATGGGCGTTCCGTCCGCGGCGCGGCTCGAACGCTGCAGCGCCTGCTCGTGGCCGATGCGGCCCAGGCCCGTGAACGTCGACCCCTGCTGCTGGCTCGCAGGGGTGCTGGCCGTGAACTTGCCGAACTGGTCCTGCGCGTCCAGGAACGCGTCTTTCGTGCCCTGGAACTTGTTGACGACCGCCGACGGGCCGCCGCCGTTCGTGAACGGGTCGGCGTTCGGCTGGGCCGGCAGCCCGTTGGGCGTCCCGACCTGGTTGCCGCGGAACATGTACATGATCCGCTCCGGATAGTCCTCGCCGTCCGGGTGGCGGGAGTCCTGCCCTGGCGTCGCGTAGAACTGGTACAGGTCCAGGATGTTGTGGTCGAAGATCTGGATCGAGCCGTTGGCGAAGTAGTCCGCCGCGGTCGCCGACGTCAGCTTCGCCACCGAACTGCCCTCGAACGTCACGGTCTGGGGCGCCGCGGCGGCGTCGACCTGCTGGTCGTAGAAGCCCATCCACATCGGCGAGATCGGGTTGATCCGGGTCGCGTACTCGAGGTTGTTGGCGTCGGCGACCTTGCGGGTCAGGCCCGGCTGCTGGAAGATCAGCCGCGGCGTCTGGAAGCGGACCAGGTCGAAGAGCGACCCCTCCAGGAACCCGAACGCCTCGACGATGTTGCGAAGCGAGTCGCTGCGCAGCGTGATGAGCACGTCGTTGGACTCGATCCGGACGTCGACGTTGAAGCGGTCCTTGGTGACGCCTGGGATGACCGCGTTCGCGCCGCCGACCAGCCCCACGATCACGTCGGTCGGGCTGGGCACCGCCTCCTCGAGCGCGAACCGCGACTGGTCCGAATGCAGGCGCGGCATGTGGCTCGCGACCAGCGACTGGCGCAGCCGCCGGAAGTACGGCAGGCCGTACGCGACCAGCGTGAAGAGGCCCCGCGGGCTGAACGGGAAGTGCGCCTCCAGCCGGCCCAGCGCGTCGTCCAGGCGCTCCTGGTCCTCGACGGTCGGGTTCCTGGTCAGCCGGCCGGGAAAGAACACCGTGAACACCGGCCCGAACCGCACCAGTACGCCCTCGACCGTGAACGCCGGCGCGATGAAGTTGCCGACGTCGAACTGGATGTTCGGGAGGGCGCCGGCGGCCAGCGTCAGCCGGTTCGGCACCGTGGCCAACTCCTCCAGCATGCCGGCCTGCGTCGCGAGCACGCCGGCGGCACCCATCTTGAGTGCGGTGCGCCGGCTCACCCCCCTCTTCAGGAGCGTGTCGAAGTTCATTGTCCTCCCCCTTTGCGTGATAGCTGCGACCCGGACAGGAGGTCGCCACGCCGATGCCGTCCTGCGGACGGTTCCGGGGGAGGCTACCAGCATCCCGGCTCTCGACGAAGGGATCGCGGAGTCAATAAGTGAGCATTAAGTGGTTGCTAAGTCACATCTCGAGAACGTCGCGCGCACGCGTCCTCATGCCTGATCGGGCGCGCCGAACACTCACCGTGCCCGACAATCGCTCGCATGGAGATTTCGCGATGAGGCTGCTCATGTTCGAGGAGGCCGCCGGCCGGCGCCTGGGCGCGCTGCGCGGCGACGGCGTGGTCGACCTGGCGACGCTGGCCGCCGAGGTGGGAGAGCCGGCGCCGCCGGCTGACCTGCTTGGCCTGATCGACGAGGGCGAGGAGGGCCTGGCCCGCGTCGCGGCGCTCCTCGACCTGCCCGGCGCCTCGTCCGGACCGGCCGTCAGACCTCTGGCCGGCGTCCGGCTGCTGGCGCCCCTGGACCCGCCCCGCGGCAACGTGCTGGCCATCGGCCGGAACTACGCGAAGCACGCCGCCGAGGGCGCCCGCGTCCGCGGCGGCGAGGTCGAGCCGCCCACGATCTTCACCAAGGCCATCACGTCGATCGCCGGGCCGCACGCGGACGTCCCGATCGACCCCGCCGTCAGCGAGCAGATCGACTGGGAGGTTGAGCTCGGCGTCGTCGTCGGCCGCCGCGGCGTCAACATCCCGAAGGAGCAGGCGCTGGAGCACGTGTTCGGCTACACCGTCATCAACGACGTGACGGCTCGCGACATCCAGCGGGGTTGGGGCGGCCAGTTCTTCAAGGGCAAGAGCCTGGACGGGTCGTGCCCGAGCGGACCCTGGGTGGTCACGCGCGACGAGGTGCCGGATCCGCAGCGGCTGGGGCTGAGGCTCACGGTGAACGGCGACCGCAAGCAGGATGCCAGCACGGCCGACATGATCTATCCGGTCGACGCGCTGATCAGCTGGCTGTCCGTCGGCATGACGCTCCTGCCGGGCTCGCTGATCGCGACCGGGACGCCGGAGGGCGTCGGATTCGCCCGCCAGCCTCCGGAGTTCCTGCGCCCGGGCGACGTGGTCGAGGCAGAGGTCGAGGGGATCGGCACCCTGCGGAACCGGATGGTGGCCGCCGGCGCCCCGGTACCGTCCCGCACGGGCGCTTGAGCCCGCTCCCGACGGAGCTGTCGAGCCACTGGTGGCAGCGGCCGGGGCGGTACCCCGGCCGCGAGCAGTACCACTGGCACATGCTGTTCCACGACCAGCCGGCGGTGCGCGAGCTCGCGGCCGGCGCCCAGGAACGGCTGACCGGCTTCGCCGGCCTGGACGCGGTGCCGCCGCCATGGCTGCACCTCACGACGTACGTGGTGGGCTTCGTGGACGAGGTGTCGGACCAGCGCGTCGAGGCCATGGTCGGTGAGGCCGGCCGCCTGCTGGCCAGGGTGGCGCCGATCCCGGTCCGGCTCGGGCGGATCCTGTACCACCCGGAGGCGGTCATGCTCGCGATCGAGCCGCTGGGTGCGCTCGAGCCCGTGCTCGAGGCGGTGCTGGCCGCCACGGCGTTCGCCGGGTGCGAGGGCCACACCGACACGGATCCATGGGTCCCGCACGTCTCGGTCGCGTACAGCAGCGGCACGGGCCCGGCCGCCCCGATCATCGAGGCACTGGGCACGCGGCTTCCCGAGGTGCAGGTCACTCTGCGGACCGTGAGCCTGGTGGCGCAGACCCAGGTCGGGCACAGCTGGCAGTGGCGGCGGGTGGCCGAGGTGCCGTTCGCCGGTCACTGACCGGGCGGCCAGTCGTAGGCGGGCGGCGGCAGGGGGTTCGCGCCCTGGGGCTCGATCACGATGTCCGCGTGCGGCACCAGCGGCACCGACCGCAGGTCACCGGGGTACGGCTGCCCGTTCACGTACACGAGCAGCGGCTGCCCGGGCAGCGCCTGGTAGGCGAATCCCCACACGTCCAGGAAGTCGCCGAGCGTGAGCGTGGTATCCGCCTGCGCCGGCGGCAGCGCCACATCGATCACGCCGTCGCGGGCCCGCGTGCTCAGCCAGTACCGGCAGCTCGAGGTGACACCCACGCCGGCGGGCGGGTAGGAGGCAGCGTTCGTCGTCAACTCCGACAGGTGCACGTGGAACGTGACCGGCGCCGGCGTGGCGTCGCAGCCGGCGCGGACGTGGATCGGGTCGGGCGGCGCCACGGCCGTCCAGGTCCGGCCGCCATCGCCGGTCGTGAACACCGTGTTGGGTCTGCTGCCGGCGATGCTCGCGGCCACCGCCCAGCCGTTCTCCGCGCTCGAGAACTCGATGTCGACGAGCTCGGCCGGGCGGGGCAGCGCGCCCCTGGCCGACCAGTGCCTGCCCTGGTCACGGCTGAGATAGACGTCGGTGCCGTCGGCCCACCACCAGTGGGCGTCGTCCAGCGCTGCCAGCGGGTACCTGCCGATCTGGGTGTGGGTCCCGGGCAGCACGTGCGGTCCGGACCAGTGCTGGCCGCCGTCAGCCGTGGCGTAGACGTACTCGGGCGTCGACTCAGGCCCGCTCAGGTTGTCGCGGCGGGCCCCGACGCCGCCGAGCAGCAGCGCCACCCGGCCGCCGTCCGCCGGAACGGCGAGCGCGCCGAACTGGTTGGTCGAGTCGATGTCCTGCGGCGGCTGGGGCAGGTGGACCCGGCTCCAGTGCGCGCCGCCGTCCGCCGTCGTGAGCACGAACGGCGGCTCGGTCCGGAACTCCGGGCCGCTGACGCCGCCCATCTCGAGGATGCCGCGCCTGCCGTCCAGGAACACCAGGTTGCCCTGGAAGAAGCCCAGGTACGGGCCCAGCACCGCCATCACGTGGAACGTCGCCTGCACCTGCCACGTCTGCCCGCCGTCGATGGTGTGCAGGATCGTCGCGATGGGGTCGGTCGAGACGGCCGGCGTCTGCGTCACCACCCACGCCTCGTTCGCGTCCTTCACCGAGATCGGGCCCCAGTAGGTCGAGCTGTCGCTCGGCGGCGTGAGCCTCCGCCAGTGGGCGCCGCCGTCGGCCGAGCGCCAGAACACGGGCGTCGGAGTGGCCGGCCTGCCGGACCCGAACTCCCGCGTCACAGCCAGGACCACCCCTCCCGTGCCGGCCCAGACGCCGATGACGCCGGTGCCGGTCGTCGTCCCCGGCTGGGTCGTCCAGTGGCGGCCGCCGTCGGCGGTCGAGGAGATCCCGGTCGCCTGGAGCACCCAGCCGGCGCTCGGACTCGTGAACGTCGCGGCAGAGATGCCGTGCGCCGAGACGGGCGGCGGGGGCTCGACCGCCGGGGTTGGCGTGGGCACGACGGGCCGTGCATGCGACGGAACCGCAGGCTGCCGGATCACGAGCAGTGCGGCCACCGTCGCCGCGGTGAGCAGGAGGGCGACGGCGCCCACAGCCCACTGCCGCCACGCGCTCCGCTTCCGCGGACGCACCGCCGGGAAGCCGCCGAGGACGCGCTGCGCGATGCCGGGCGGCGGTTCCGTGAGGTCCACCAGCGCCTCTCCCAGCGGGCCGTGGCCTCCGGTCGGGTTCATGTGTCAACCTCCAGGGCGAGCTGCGGGCGCAGCCGGAGGACCGCGCGATGGATGCGTGATTTGGCCGCGCCCTTCGAGATCCGCAGGATCGCCGCGACCTCCTCCAGGGGCAGGTCGAGCGCATAGAAGAGGACGAGCGCGGCCCGGTCGCCGGCGCGCATGCGGCCGAGCGCCTGCCACAGGTCCATCCGCCCGGCCGCGGCGAGGGCGGGTTCGCCGGCCGGCCGGTCCGGCGGCTGCTCCAGCCGGACCACGGACCACCAGCGCGAGCGCATCACCGTCCGGCACTCGTTCGCGACGATCGCGAGCAGCCACGGCCGGAACGTCTCGGCGCTGCGGAGCTGTCCGACCCGCCTCCACGCCCGCAGCACTGCCTCCTGGACCACGTCCTCGGCCTCGTGCCGGTCCCGCAGCATCGAGTACGCCAGGCGGTACGCGGGCCCGATCTGCGGCCAGGCCAGCTCCTGGAACGACGATTCGTCGACGTCCACGTCTTCAGGGACGCGAAATGCGGCCGCGCGGTTTCAGGCTATGGCGCCGAGCCGGTGGTGAGCGTGACCCTCACCGTGTGCTCGTGGCCGGCCTCGTCCTTCCACTGGAGGTTGACGCGGTCGCCCGGGCGGTGGCGCGTCAGCACCTGCCGCAGCTCGACGGCCGACGCGATCGGCGATTCGTCGATCGCCACGATGAGGTCGCCGTCCCGGAGCCCGATGGACTCGGCGGGCGATCCCGAGTAGACGGTGATGACCCGGGCCCCCGGCGTGCTCGTGTTGCGCGCCACCAGGCCCAGGTCGGCCGGCGCGCCGATCACCACGTCCACGCTCGCGTGGCCTGCCGCGATCTCGCGGGCCGTCGCCAGCGCGCGGTCGATCGGGATGTCGTAGTCGTCGGTGTCGTCGCCCACCTGGTCCATGCCGACCACGCGGCCGGCGCTGTCCACGACCGGTCCGCCCGACTGGCCGGAGAGCGAGTGCGCGGTGGTGTGCAGCATGCCGCGGTACGTGACCTTGGCCTCGTTGCTGGTGCCCTGCTCGAACGCGCTGTCCGTGATGTCGACTGATTCGCTCAGGCTGACGACCCTGCCGCCGACCGAGGCCGGCGCAGCGTCGTTCGGGTAGCCGATCACCACGACCCGGTCGCCCAGGGCCACTGCGGAGGACCGGCCCAGCGTGACCGTCGTCAGCCCCGATGCCCGCTCGAGCTGCAGCAGCGCCACGTCCTCGGCGAGGTCCACGCCGATCAGCGCGGCCTGGTACGTGTGTCCCGTGCCGCCGATCTGCGCGGTGATGCTCTCCGCGTCGCTGACCACGTGCTCGTCGGTGAGCACCAGGCCGGCCGCGGTCAGCACGATGCCGGTCCCGGCGCTGTCGTAGGTGTGGTGCCGCAGCTGCGCGTCGATCAGGACCGTGGCAGGCGCCAGGCGGCCGCCGACCGCGGTCACGTCGACCGGCCCGGCAGGCGCCGGCGCCCCCGGGACGGGAGCCGGGATGGCCTGGGCACCCGGCGGGGGCGCGATGTCGGGCGTCCGCGAGCTGGTCGAGTCGGAGGACGAGGACGCCTGCGCGCCCCGCGCCGCGTCGACCACGGAGCCGACCGCATGGAAGACCAGCGGTCCGGCGGCGGCGCCCACCGCGCCGGCGCTCAACAGCACGATCAGGCCGGCCGCGATCCAGGCGAACGGCGACAGGCCGGACCAGCGCCGGTTGGACACCGGCGGCACGATGGCGAGCCAGCGCCGGCCGTCCCACCACCAGCGCCCGTCAGCCGAGTACTGCGGGGGTGCCTCGTGCGCGCCGTGGTGCTGGTCCACCGTCTCCCTCTCCGGGTCGAGAGGTTACGCCTGCGCCGCGGGCCTGACCACCACGCTCCTCGGCCCGAGCGTGACCACCCGGTCCTGGCTCAGGTCGGACGTCGCCGACGTGCTGGAGTCGCCGTCGGCCCACGTGACCCTCACGGCGTCGTGCACTGTGCCGGGCTGCTTCTCCCAGTAGAGCGACGCGGAGCCGTCGCCGGCCGGCGTCCACGGCGTGTCCCACGTGAACGTGGCCTGGTAGTTGCCCGACAGGCCCTCGCCGACGAGCACGAAGATCCAGCCGCCGGCGACCTGCGCGCCGGGCGGCGGCACCTGCGTCCGGCGGGCGGGTGCCTGGATGGGCGCGTACTCGGCCGACCGCGTGCTGGAGACCGTGACGCGTGTCGCGGCGGCCGGCACGGTGATCCGCAGGTACGCGTAATAGTGCGGCCCGTCGTACGGTCGGTCCGCGGGAGCGCCGTCGTGCAGGGTCACGGTCAGCCGGTGATGCAGCAGCGAGCCGGTGTGGGTCAGGTCCAGCTGGAACGTGCGCTGGATGAAGTAGTTCGACTTGCTGCCGCCGTAGTTGTCCTCGGTCTCCAGGAGGAAGTCCGCGGCCTTCCGCGGGTTCAGGACCTCGCTGAAGCCGAGCCGGCCTGCCTGCTGCTGCACTTCGGCCTGGTCGAAGTGGACCTGGAGATGGCGCCCGCGCACCATGTCCTGGACGATCCCCACCAGCTTCGTCAGGTCGCCGGGCGGGAGGTGCGAGAGGCTCGCCACGATCTGAGCGGCCGCGGCCGCGATCACGTCCTTGTGCGCGGGGTCCCGGTTCAGGTCCAGCGTCACGATCGTGTCGACGAAGTTGGCGGCGGTGAGCGTCAGCTTGTACTGGGGCAGCGCGATCGGTCCCGTGAGCCCGAGCAGCGGCGCCACCGCGTAGTAGTCGACGGCCACCACGCCGTCGATCGGGACCCCCAGCAGGCGCCGGGCGAACATCTCGGCCGTGGCGGCGTTGGAGGCGAAGTCCGGAGCGAAGCCGGAGTCCTCGAGGCTCCAGGCCGTCAGCCGCGAGAAGCTGGGCAGCGGCGCGCCGGTCAGCTCTGCCGGGGGCGCCACGTAGCCGGGCTGCCCGGGACGTGGTCGGGGGTGCACGCAGCCCTGGGCGTCGCAGTAGTCGAACGCCTCCACGGGGAGGCTCTTGGCCACCATGACGTGACCGCGATCGGCGTGCACCAGGCTGACGGTGCCGATGAACCCGCCGCCGGATCGCAGCTCGGCGGGGTTGGTCTGCTCGATGAGGTAGGTGTGCGGTCCGTCCAGGCCCAGGAGTTCGAACACCGCCGTGAGGCTCGGCCACAGCGCGTCCAGCCCGGTCACGGCCGCGCGCAGCTCGTCCAGCGCCTTCGTCAGGGTGGCCCGCTGCCCCGACGGGAGCACGGATACGTCGACGCCGGCGGCGGAGCGGTCTGCGAGCGTGAGCTGGTCGCGGACCGAGCCGAGCAGGTCGCTCAGCTGCGAGGTGGCGATCGGCGCGCCCGACTCGGCGTTACCGACCAGGCCGCTGCTGAGGAGGGCCTGCGCGCCGATCATCCCGGCCCGGTCCAGGTGGATGGCCATGGCGATGACGGCCTCGAGGGTCGACACGCGGCTGCGCACGGCGCCCGGAACCGCGGCGCCGGTGCCGAGATCCAGCGGCCGCGTCCGGCTCGCCAGCGCCTGGAGCCGGTCGCGCGAGCGCGCGAAGCTGGCCGCAGCCGCCTGGACCTGCGCGGCGTCCTGGTCCCGGTAGCCGGCCTCCAGCTGCTTCAGGCCGGTCTGGAGGTCGCCCTGCGACTGCTGGAGGTCCGCGGTGAGGCTCGTCTCCACGACGCGCGCGGCCGGCACCGCGGCCAGCGGGGCCGCCACGAGGAGGGCCAGCAGGACGCCGCCCGCGAGCAGCCAGCCGCGCCTTCCGGCGCCGAGCCGGCGTAGACGATCCGGGGGCATCGCTGCCCCGGCACGCTACCGGTCGAACCGTTAAGAGGGGGTGGTCGGCGGGTTAGGGGTCGACGTGGCGGCGCGCACCAACCCGTCGACGCTCCGCTCGAAGAGGCTCTGCCAGCGCGGGCGGAGGAGCGGCTTGAGGAGGCCGGTCGCGAGCCCGTGGAAGACCTCGGTGTCGGTGACACGAGTGCGCTCGGGTGAGATGGCGTCGAACGCCCACACGTGGCACGAGCGCAGTCCGCCGCCGGCCTCCCACCAGCTGACCAGGTGGCCGGCTTCGGCCGCGCCGACGGTGACCGGGTTGACGCTCCGGCCCACCGGGAAGCCGAGCTGCAGCGTCTGCTCGAACGTGGCGCCCGCCGTCCAGCCCGGGGCGCCGGTCCAGCGCGCCGCCTCGTGCAGCGCGGACCACCGGGGCCAGGCATCCAGGTCGGCCCACGTCGTCCACAGACGCTCGACCGGCAGGTCGACGTCGCGTGCCACCGACAGCACCATCGTCTGCCAGGATGGCCGCTCGACACCGATGTGGTCGAGCGCGAAGCGAACTGATTCCATTAGCTATCTATGATAGCTGTCGTAGCGATCGGCAGTAGCTGTCATTGGAGGAGACGAATGCCCGAGCGTGGCTCGCGCTTCCCGGAGATGGTGGCGGTGGCGCGCGACCTGCTCGAGACGGAGGGGCCCGAGGCGCTGACCATGCGCCGCGTGGCCGCGCGCCTCGGCATCCGCGAGCCCTCGCTGTACAAGCACGCCAGCGGCAGGGATGAGCTGCTCGCCGGCGTGGTCGCGAGCGGCATGCGAGAGCTTGCGGAGGGGAGGCGGGAGGCCCTCCGGCCGGCGGCCGGTGTGGTGGACGCCCTCGCTCGTCTGGCGGCGTTCCAGCGCGAGTTCGCGAGCCGCCACCCGCATCTCTATCGCCTGATGTTCGATCGTCCGTTCCCCCGCGAGCTGCTGCCGGCTCACGCAGACGCCGAGGCGTGGCGGCCGGTGATCGAGGTCCTCGGCTCCGAGGAGCGCCACTGGGCTGCCTTCGCGTTCGCCCACGGGATGCTGGAGCTGGAGCGCACGGGCCGGCTCCCGCCCGGCGAGCAGCTGGAGGCCGTCTGGAGGGTCGGCCTGGACGCGTTCGCGGGCCTCGCGGACCAGGGCCCGGTGGAGCGCCAGCTGGAGGCGTGCCGGGAGCTGGTGGCCGGCCTGGAGGCGGCCATCGAGGGGTTCCGCCGGGGCCCGCGCTCCTGACGCCCGGTCGTATCGTCACCGGCATGATCACCGGCATCGCGCACCTCGCCTTTCGCGTGACGGACCTCGAGCGGGCGCTCGACTTCTACTGCGGCAAGCTGGGATTCCGGGAGGCCTTCCGGCTCGAGCGGGAGGGCGAGCCATCGCCGTGGATCGTGTACCTGCAGGTCGCGGAGGGCCAGTTCGTGGAGCTGTTCCCGCGGGGGGAGGGCAACGTGGCGCCGCGAAGCGGGGCGGCGGGCTACAACCACTACTGCCTGGTGGTGGACGACCTTGCGGCGACGCTGGACGAGCTGCGCGAACGCGGCCTGGAGGTGACGGGGGAGCCGGTCCGGGGCAGGGACACCAACTGGCAGTTCTGGCTCCAGGACCCGGACGGCAACGCGATCGAGCTGATGCAGATCGCCGCTGGATCGCCGCAGTCGGAGGCGGACGCGATGCTGCGGGCGGGCTGAGCCCGGCTCGCCGTGGGCGGCGATTCTTGCAACCGCCGGCGGAGCCCACCTATCGCTGCGAGCGGCGCGCGAGCGCCGTCGCGGCGAGGTGGAGCGCCGCCAGCACCACGCCACCGGCCAGCAGGCATGGCGCCAGCAGGGCCGTGCCGCCCCACTGCATCACCACCCCCAGCCCCGCCGGTGTCAGCGACGCGCCCGAGCCGGCCGCGCCCAGCTGCAGGCCGACCACCCTCGCCGCCACGTCCTCGCCCACGCGGCGCGGCGTCAGCGTCACCAGTGCCGGGAAGACCGGGGCGCACCCGACGCCAGCCAGGACCAGCCCGGCGAACCCGACCGCCGGCGCCGGGCTCCACCAGAACAGCACGAGGGCCACGATGGTGAGCGCGACCGACCCGTTCAGCAGCGCCAGCGGGGCCAGTCGCCGGCCGAGCAGCGCGGCGGCCAGCCGGCCGGCGGTGAGCCCGGCCCAGAAGGCGGACACCGCCAGCCCGGCCGTGGCCGCCGGCGCCGCCCGGGCGGTCGTGAGGAACGTGTACGACCACTGTCCGGTCCCCACCTCGAGGCCCGTGTAGACGAAGAACAGGGCCAGGCCCACGCCCACCAGCGCCCATGGGATCGCCACCCGTTCCGATGGCCCTTCGCGCGGCCGCCGGCGGCCGCCCCACGCCGAGCCGCTCAGCACGTACGCGGCGAGCAGCGCGACCTGGACCGCGAACAGCCCCGCGTAGGGCACCCGCCAGGACCGGCCGCCGGCGAGCGCGGCCGTCAGCGCGAGCGGTCCGATGGTCGCGCCGATGCCGTAACAGCCGTGCAGGAGGTTCATGGCGCCGGGGCCGTGGCGGAGCGCGACATACGCGTTGAGGCCGGCATCCACCCCGCCGCCGCCGAAGCCCAGCGCCAGCATGCCGACGAGGAGCAGCGGCCAGGCCGGGGCGGCGGCGAACGCGAGCATGGCGGCGGCCGACGCCAGCGCGGACCCGACCAGCACCGCCCGCGTCCCGAACCGGTCGCTCAGGAAGCCGCTGGCGGCGCTGCCCGTCAGGTAGCCGGCCGTTCCGACCAGCAGCAGCTGGCCCAGCGCCGCCAGCGGCTGGTCGAACGTGGCCCGCATCGACGGCCAGGCCACCCCGAGCATCCCGTCGGGGAGCCCGAGCGCGACGAACGCCACCAGCGCGATCGGCAGGGCCCGCCGTCCCCGGCCGACCGCTTCCGGCGCGGCCGTCCGCTCGGTCACGCCACCCCGGCGGCGCGGGGTCCGACAATGGATCCATGACCACCGACGCACCCTGCATCCACTTCCGGCAGATCACCGAGGTGGAGCCGCACACGAACGCCGGATGCGAGGACTGCCTGCGGATCGGCGGCACGTGGGTCCATCTGCGCCTCTGCATGGCCTGCGGCCACGTCGGCTGCTGCGACTCCTCGCCGAACCGGCACGCGACCCGGCACAACCACGCGAGCGGTCACCCCGTCGTAGCGTCCTTCGAACCCGGCGAAGCGTGGATGTACTGCTATCCCGACAACCTGATGGTGGAGACCGCGCGCAGCATCCGCTGACCTCAGGTTCGCGTCAGGCAGGCACCAGGAGGTCGGCGACCGTGAACCGCCCCGGCTCGCGCGCCGGCAGCGTCGGCCGCCACTCCGGGTCGACGGAGCGGAACGAGCGCGGGTCGGCGTCGATGATGCCGACCAGCACCTCGCCCACGATCAGCGAGCCGACCGGCCCCAGCCGCTCGCCGTCCTCGCGTGCCTCGGCCTCCTTCAGCACGTAGAACCAGAGCGGGGTCTCGCCGGACCAGCCGCAGGCCTGCAGGGTCGTCTCCGCGGGCGTGAGAGGCTCCTCGCCGACGCGGCGGGCCACCGACTCGCCGGAGGGGAGCGCAGTCGCCACGCCGCGCATGAGGTCTCGCACGGCCAGCGACTCCTGGGAATGGTCGGCGAGCACGCCCGTCACGTCCACCGGCAGGTGCACGAGGGCCTCGGGGACGCTCCCGTCGATCGGCCGGGCGCGCTGCGCCGGCGGCTCGCCGGGCACGTCCAGCAGCGTCCGCCAGTCGACGGCCCGCTCGGCCGGCACCGGCCGGAACCCGAGGAGGTCGGGGAACAGCGTCAGCTCGGGTCCGCCGCGCTGCACGCGGTACCGGTGCCGCATCTGCCCGTGGCCGTAGCGGAACGCGGCATCGGCGAACTCGAGCGGGATCGCGACCGCGCCGTCGCGGACGAAGTGGCGGGGTCCCTGCTCGAGCAGCCTCGCGGTCCGCTCTGCACCGATCGTGACGGGGAGGAAGTCTCGCAGGACCACCCACTGGTAGTGCCAGGTGAGGGAGCGTCGGGCCTCCTCGAACAGGTCGGCCTCGGTCACCCCGTCGGCGCGGAGGCGGTCGACCAGCCGGTTGTGCGCCCGGATCATCGCGACCTGCAGCTGGGAGATCAGGAGGTGCACGTCCTGGCGAGGATCGCCGGCCAGCGCGACGCCCTCCGGGTTGCGCGGCAGGTCGGCCGGCTCTCCGCGATCGTTGGTCCCGAGCAGGAGCTTGGCGGGGTCGGAGCGGCTGTACAGGTACGGGTTGGCGACCGGGCCGTCTCCGTAGAGGATCTCGAGGTCGAGGCGCGCGCTGCGAACGTTGCGGAGGAGCTCGACGTCGTCGTGATGGGTCACGGGCGACCGGTCGGCCGTCGTGTCGTGGGCGACGTACTGCCCGAAGACCGGCCAGCCGGCGGCCACCGTGCGCGACTCGCCCCGCACGAGCGCGGCGCTGTCGCAGCGCCCGTTGGCCCGGCCAAGCGCCTGGATCAGCTCCGGGTGCACCTCCAGTGGAGGCAGCTCGGGGAACAGCCGGGTGTAGCGGCCGCCTCCGGCGAGGACGTCGGCCGTCCTGGCCGGAGCCAGGCAGTGGTCCCTCGCGGGCCTCATCGCTCGTGCCGGCACGTCCGGCGTGTTCCTCTGCTGCATGCGACCCGGCTCTTATCGTAAGTGGGAGAGCTGATGAACCCCGAAAACCAGGATGCGATCGTCGCCTGCCCGCACTGCGGCAGGAGGAACCGCGTGCAGCCGGCGGCGTCCGGCGCGCCCCACTGCGGCAACTGCGGCCGGCCGCTGCCATGGCTGGCGGACGCCTCGGAGGACACCTTCGAGGCCACCGTCGAGCGAAGCCCGCTGCCGACGCTGGTCGACTTCTGGGCGCCGTGGTGCGGCCCGTGCCGGATGGTGGAGCCGGTCGTTCGCAAGATGTCCACCGACCTGGCGGGTCGGCTGAAGGTCGTCCGCGTCAACTCCGACGAGGCGCCCCGGCTCAGCCAGCGGTTCCAGGTCCTCGGCATCCCGACGCTGATGCTGTTCGAGCGCGGGCAGGTCCGCGACCGCGTGACCGGCGCGATCGACGCGTCGCGGATGCGCGCCTGGCTCGAGCCGCTCGTCGCCGCCCGCCCCTAACCGGCCGGCAGCCGGAGGAGCCCGGAAGTCGCTGCCAGCACCCCGAGCGCGATCAGCCCGAGGGTGCCCAGCATGACGGCGCAGCCCATGCCGAGCGCCGACGCGCAGCCGTGCGATCGCGCCGGCCGCACGGGGCGCACGGCCGCGGAGTAGGCGGGAGGCGGCGGAACGGTCGGGCCGCCCCACCAGGCCGGCACCCACGCGGAGCCGGTCCAGAGCCAGGCGCCGTCGGGCGAGAGCGTCGGCGCCCAGACGACGGGCTGGACTGGCGCCGGCCGGGCGGCGGGCGCCCGCCGGACGACCGGGACGGGCGGCGGCACCGCGCGCTCGGGCAGGGTCGCGGGCTCCGTCCACTCCGTGCGCACTGGCGGCAGCCGCGTCTGCGGGGACGGCGTACGGTCGGCCTCCGAACTGCCGCGCCCGCGCCGGCTCTCGCTGACGGCCAGCTGGACGAGCAGCACGCCGCTGGCTGTCAGTGCGGCCAGGATGACCAGCGCGGAGAGCACGGTGCTCATGACGGTCTCCTGTCGAGGCTAGCACCGGTGGTAGGGATCCGCCACCGGGACGGGGTCACCACCACCATCATGAGATAGGGCGGTGACCACCGGTCCCGTGGTGGGGGGGAAGGGAGCCCGATGGAGGGGAGGAAACACCTCCCGCTGACATCCATGCTGCATGGTGGTCGCGCCCACCGGGAACCAGGCACCTGCGAGTGCCCGACGCCCACCGACTCAGGGCTGGGACGGCGGCCCCAGCCGCCGGAACGCGGCCCGGGCGCGGCCGGCCAGGCCCGCGCGGCCGCGCCGCCGCGGCCCGTCCGGCTCCTCCGCTTCGGTCTCCAGCAGGAGCCGCGCGAGCCGCGTGCGCGAGGACACGCCGAGCTTCCGGTAGACCTTGGCCAGGTGGAAGCCCACCGTGCGCGGGCTCAGGAACAGTTTCTCGGCCACCTCGCGGTTGCTCCCGCCCTGCGCGACCAGGTACGCGATGCGAATCTCCTGCGGGGTCAGGTCCGCGCCGTCCGCCGGGCTTCGGCGCAGCGTCTCGCCCGTGGCGCGGAGCTCGGCTCGGGCGCGGGCCGCCCACGGCCGCGCTCCCAGCCACTCGAAGACCCCCAGCGCCGTGCGCAGCTGCGCCCGTGCGTCGACCCGGCGCCGGTTCCGGCGCAGGTGCTCCGCCCAGAGGAGCCGGGTCCTCGCGTGCTGGAACGGGCGCTCGTCGCTGGCGTGGAGCGCCAGCGACGCGAGGTACTGGCGCTCGGCCTCGTCGCCGTCCGCCAGCAGCGCGCGGCAGCGGGCGAGCAGAGCCGCGGCCGGCGCCGGCCAATCCGATCGCTCCATGCGCTCCAGCACCTCCAGCGCCGCCCTGGCCGCGTCCGTCCGGCCGGTCCGGACCGCGGCCTCGACCGCGTCCGGCCGCGACCACAGTGTGTGCCACGGATGGCCCAGCGCGCGCTCCGGGGCCAGCTGGTCGAGGCGCCACAGCGCCTCCGCGAAGCGGCCCGCGCCCAGGTGTGACAGCGCCGCCGCCCAGGTGGCCGCCGCGGTATGGGGGGCCGTGCCCGAGACGCCCGGCGGGTGGAGCAGGAGGTCCACCAGCGCCTGGACCTGCTCCTCGTGCCCTCGCACGGCCTCCAGCATCGCCAGCGTCGTCGCGGCGTCGCCGGCCGCCCAGCGCTGGCCGACGGCGCGCGCTCGGGACAGCCCCTCCGAGGCGTTGGCGTGGCAGGAGCTGTGACGATCGGCCGAGAACTCGACCCGGGCCAGGCCGGCGAGCGCCGCCGGGAGCGCGCCCACCGCCCCCGCGGCCCGCAGCCGGTCGACCTCGGCGGCGAGCAGGTCGAGGGCTGACGCGAGCGCGTCCGGCGCCAGGTCGGTGCCGGCGGACAGTCCGGCCGCCAGGCCCAGGAGATGGCCGGCCCGTCCGCCGCCCGCCGCCGCCATCGAGATGGCCCGCTCGGCGAGCGGCGCTGCGTCTTCGATGTGGCCGTCCAGGACCCGCTCGACGCCGCGCAGCAGCTCGGCCGCGTCCGGCGCGCCCGTTCCGCGCAGCGACTCGGCGCGTCCGGCGAGGCACCGCGCGCTCGCGGCGTCCGCGCCGGCGACGACCACATGGCCGGCCTGGAGGAGCAGGTCCGTGGCACGTTCCGGACTCACCTCGCCCGCGCGCACCGCCGCTGACGTGAGCGCCTGCTCGGCCCCGTCGAGGTCGTAGTCGCGCAGGCCGATCGCGCCGCGCAGCTCAGCGATGTCGGCGTCGAGCAGCGGCCCCGGGTGGAGCTGCTCCGCCCGGGTGAGCAGGTCGCCGGCCTGGACGGAGCGGCCGGCCCGCCAGCAGGCCCCGGCCGCCGCGGCCAGTCTCCGGCCCCGGTCGGGGCCGTCGGGCGTCAGCTCGGCGGCGCGCTCCAGTGCGGTGGCGCGGCCGGGGGGGTCGCCGCGCAGGCTCGCGCGCTGGGCCGACCGCTCCAGGGCCGCGGCGAGCGCCTCGTCCCGCCTCAGGGCGGCCGCGGCGAGGTGCCGGACCTGGAGGTCCTCGTCGTCCTCGCCCAGCGTTCGCGCCAGCGCCAGGTGAGCCGCGCGCCGGACGAAGAACCTGGCGTCGGAGTAGACGGCCGAGTGGACGAGACGGTCCGCGAAGCGCACCGCGTCCTGGTCGATCCGGATCAGGCCGGCGGCCTCGGCCGCCTCCAGCGCGGACACCGCGATCCCCAGGTCGGCGGCGGCCGCGACGACCACGTCCAGCCGCTCGGCGCCGGCGGCGGCCACCACGACGAGCAGTCGCTGGGCCGGTTCCGGCAGGCCGCGCACGCGGCCCAGGAACGCGTCGCGCAGTCGCGAGCTCACGGGCAGCGGCTCGGGCAGGGGCGCTCGCCCACCGAGCTGCGCGGCGGTCAGCGCCTCCACCGCGTCGACCAGTCCGAGCGGAAGGCCGCCCGTCAGCGCCACGACGAGATCCCTTGCCTCGGGCACGAGCCCGGTGCCCGCCCGCTCGGCGAGCAGCGCCGAGGCGGCAGGCGCGTCGAGGCCGTGCAGCCTCGCCGTGGCGACGCCTGCCGCCTCGAACCCGGGTCCCTCCCGATCGCGCACGGCGACCAGGAGGACGATGCCCTCGCGGTGCAGACGGCGGGCCACGAACGAGAGCGCATCGGCCGATCCGCCGTCGACCCACTGCGCGTCGTCCACGAGGCACAGGAGCGGCCGATCACGGGCCGCACACGTCAGCAGCGCCAGCAGGGAGGCGGGCACCCGCAGTCGGTCCGCCTCGCCCGCGGCGCCGTCCAGGGCCAGCGCCAGCTCCAGCGGCTCGGCGAACCGGGCGGGGAGCTCGCGCAGGAGCGGCAGCACGGGCCCGAGGAGCTGGTGCAGCGCCGCGAAGGGCAGGCCCGTTTCCGCCCGATCGCCCCGGCAGCCCAGGATGCGCAGGTCACCGGCCTTCGCGAGCGCGTATCCGAGCAGCGCCGATTTCCCGGTCCCGACCTCGCCGCGCACGATGAGCGCACCGCTGCGCCGCGATCGCGCGGCGCCGATCAGCAGATCGATCCGCTGCTGCTCCTGCCCGCGCCCATAGAGCCGCTGGGGCGCGGCGCCGAGCTCCACGCGTGGCCTCCCGTGTTCTTGCTGGTAGGTCAGAGAGCAGAATCGCAGGTCGCGGCGCGCGTCACATCACTCGTTCAGGCGATACCCCGGTCGTTCGTCAGTAGGGCAGTCCGTTGGCGTCCGCCCATCGCTCGAGCACGGCCAGGTTCGCGATCAGTTCGGCGCCGACCGGCGTCAGCAGGTACTCGACGTTCGGCGGCATCGTCGCGTGGGCGTGACGATGCACCATTTCGGCGCGTTCGAGCCGGCGCAGGGTCTGTGTCAGCATCTTGTGCGAGATGCCGCCCAGCCGCCGGTGCAGCGTGTTGTAGCGCACGACGTCGCCGTCCAGCTCCCGAAGGACCGCCACCACCCAGCGAGACCCGATCAGCCGGTACAGGCTTTCGGACGGACGACCATCGTTCTCCTCGACCGGGTCACGGGAGGCCTCGCCGAACCAGACTGCCGGCTCGGAGCCCGGGGCAGCTCTCACGGCGTGCACTGAGCGATCCATCTCGCGGTGCCACGGGGCGTGGCGGGCTGCGGTGTCTGCTGTCGCTTCAGCTCCAGCAGTCGTGCCTGCAGGTCGAACAGCACGTCGAGCACCTCCGTCGGGGAGGGGTACGCGCGTAACCAGGGCACATAGTGGAAGGGTAGCCCGGAGAACAGGAAGGCGAGTCGGGTCCGCCACTCGGCCCGCACCCGCTCGACTCCCTCCAGATTGAGCTGCTCCAGCTCGTCCATCATCTCGTCTGTGATCCGCATCAGCCGCACGACGCGATCCCGCTCGGGGTGGCGCCTGCCCGCCCATGCCGCGTGCCGCCGAATCTCTCGGCGCGCTTCATCCATCGACCCGATCTGACTGGTCACGATCACCTCCAACAGCGGCCTGGATTCGAGTGTCGCGAACAGGCACTGCGGATCGCATCTGTCAATTGACCGGAACCTTGGGGAGGCGCTTGACCAGCGGAATCGGGCCACCTCACCGCCCTGGTGAGGTGGCCCGAAGGCGACGTCAGGCCCCGGGTGTGCCTCGCCGCTCCTGCACGAGCCAGGTGTTGCCGTCGGGGTCGTCGAACGAGATGAACGAGTTGTAGTCGCTCCGATCCGGCTCCGGCCCGGGCGCCTGCCGTCCGGCCTCCATGTGCCAGATCTCGCTGGCGTCCACCCCGCGCTCGACGAGCTCGGCGCGTGCCGCCACGATGTCCGTGACGACCAGGTGCAGGCCGCGGATGCAGCCGGGCGGGGCATCGGTGATGCCGGTGCCGACGCTGATCGAGCAGGCCGATCCGGGAGGCGTCATCTGCACGACGCGGAACGTGTCGCCCGCGCGGTGGTCGACGTCCAGGTGGAATCCCACCTTCTCGGTGTAAAAGGCCTTGGCGCGGTCCACGTCCGTCACCGGAACCAGCACGAGTTCGAGCTTCCAATTCACGATACGAACCTCCATGGTGCGGTCAGTTGCGCGGTGCAACGCCGCCACCCATGGAAACTCATCGGTCGAACGACGGCAGCACCCCGATGCTGGGTGGGACCCGGCTGCGGCGGTCGCCCTACCGGCCCGCCCGGAACTCCTTGAAGCGCGCTCCCAGGCCCCAGTTCGTCAGCGCCACGATCGCCAGGACCAGCACCTCCACCAGCGCGGTTCCGCCGATGAGCAGCTCCGCGTACGTCATCCCGTCGTCGAACTGCCCCTGCAGGCGCTGGATGGCGAGGCCGAGGTACCAGTCGACGTCCGCAAAAGCGAATGTAAGCTGGCCCTGGTCCGTGCCGAGTGCCAGCGCGATGGCGTCCGCCGCCGCGCCCTGCGCCGCCTTCGCGCGGACTCCCGCGTCGATCTCCATGAACCGCTGGTAGAGCCGGAGGACGCGCACCGCCGCGTCCCGCTCCGGGCCGGCGCCGGCGGCACGCAGCTCGTCCGCGAGCAGTCCGCCGAAGCGCACGTCGCCCCGAGCGGCGGCCTCGACCAGTCCGTCGGTCAGCGGCCGGTCGACCAGCTGTCGCGTCTCCGCCTGGAACGCCTCGTCCGCCGCCGCGCGGCTGGCCTGGTCGGCCGCGATCAGCGACAGGCTCTCGTTCCCGTTCGCGTCGTACAGCAGCGCGCGGGCGTTCCACAGGTTGAGCAGACGCGAGTACGACTGGTCCTCGGCCGCGCTCACGGACTGCCGGGCCTGCGTCGCGCCCATGCCGCTGGCGCTGGCCGCGAGCAGCAGCAGCAGCGTCGCCGCCAGGAGCTGCGGGTTCCGGCGCCGGCGGAACCGCCGGCGCACGAAGACCTGGGTGGCCACGAGCAGTCCAGCCAGGACGACGGCCAGGCCCAGGTAGGCCGGCAGCAGCCACTGGGCGACCCACAGCGTCAGGTTGGCGCGGTCCAGGTCGTCCGCGTAGAGGCCCTGCAGCGCGTCGACCTGCGCCAGGATGCCCGAGCCGGACCGGTGCATGAGGCCCGTCCCGGCCTGGAGGTAGACCGTCCCGACCGAGACGCCCAGTCGGTCCTCGACGTTCGCCGTCTGGACCAGGCTCTGGTACTGGTCGACGAGGACCGCGATCCGCTGCAGGCGCTCGCTCGTGTCGCCGCCGCCCGGGTCGTGCTCGCTGGCGTTCTGGAGCTCGCGGCTGGCCGCCGCGATGTCGGCCTGGTACTGCAGCTCGGGGAGCGTGACCTCGGAGCCGCCGGCCAGGTAGGCGTTCGCCGCGCTGCGGTCCGCGTCGGACAGCCAGGCGTGGATGCGCTCCATGCCGACGATGGCCGGCACGGTCCGCTGCTGGATGCCGAGCGCCGTGATGCCGGCCGCCGTCAGCGCGCCGGCGCCGACGGTGGCGAGCGCGAGCGTCAGGGCCGCGACCAGCCTGGCGAACCGGCGCAGCCGGCGCGGCGTGTTCGCCTCCGGCCACCGGGCCGCGTCGGTCAGGCGCCGCTCCAGCCGTGGGCTCAGCGTGCCGTCGACCACCGTCACGTCCCGGTCATCGGGCGCACCTCGTTGGCGCACTCGATCAGCAGGATCTTCAGATCTCCCGACGCCGCCCACGCGAGCTCCCGATACGCCTGCTCCAGCCCGAGCCGGACCGGGACCTCCCGCAGCGGCTGGCCGAGCAGGCGCACGTCGGGCAGCTGCCGCTGGGACCGGCGCGACAGGGAGACGAGCAGGGTCAGCGCCGCCTCGTAGAGCTGCACGGCGAGCTCCGCCCGCCGCTGCTCCGGCAGCTGCAGCCGTTCGATGACGGACGACGCGCGCGCGAGGTCGTCCACCGCGGGAGCGGACGGACCTCCCCGGATCAGCGCTCGCGCGAGGGCGAGCTGCGCGTTCGCGTACAGGCTGGAGCCGGGCGGGACGCGCTCGTACGCCTCGACGGCGCCGCGCACGTCGCCCTGCGCCTCGCGCACCCGGGCCAGACCGAAGCTCGCCGACGTGAACCCGGGGTCCGTGGACGACACGATGTCGTAGTGTCGGGCGGCCGCGGGCAGGTCGCCCGACAGCTCGGCGGCGAGCGCCATCGCCAGGCGGGGCGCGAGCTCGCCTGGCAGCTCGGCGTACACGAGGTCGAACGCCAGGCCGGCCTCGACCGCCCTGCCCTGCGCGGCCAGCGACAGCCCGCGGTACCAGTTGCCGCGCCACTCCCGGCGGTCGCCCGCCTCCAGGCGGGCCAGGCTGGACTCCGCCTCACTGTGCCGGCCGAGCTCGATCAGGGCTCGTGCCACCGTCAGCTGCACCTCGGCCGTGGGCTCGATCGCGCCCTCGGTGATCGCGTTCCGCAGGACCGCGATCTGCCGCTCCGCGGCCAGCGTCTGGACGTCGACGACGGCGCTCGCGGCGCCGTCGGCCGGGTCGACGCGCGGGACGGGCAGGTGGCGCCAGTCGGGGCCCGGGTCGGCGCCCAAGGCCGGCCAGCGGATCGCCAGCACGTCGCCGCCGAACAGCTTGCTCGGCGCCGGACGGGGGCTGCCCTGGCTCGTGGCGGCCACCTCGCGCAGGACCGCCTCGAGCGCCTCCGCCACGTTGTCCGCGCTCTGGTAGCGATCGCGGGGGTCGTGCGCGGTCGCCTTCATCAGGAAGCGGTAGAGGGAGTCGTGCCGATGGAACAGCGGCTCCACTTCGGGCGACGGCAGCCGGTGCCGGTACGCGGTCTGGTAGGTCGGCATGTCCAGGACCAGCACGGCCAGGCAGCGGGCGATCGAATACAGGTCGGCGGCGACCGAGGGCCCTTGGGAGGCGACCTCGGGCGCCTGGTAGCCGTCGGTCCCGAACAGGACGGGGCTGGAGTCGCCGAGCCGGGTGACCGCGCCCAGGTCGATCAGCTTCACGTCGCCGCCCTGGAGCATCACGTTGTCGGGCTTGAAGTCGTTGTACGCGAGGCCCAGGTCGTGCAGGTAGCGGAAGGCGGGGAGGACCGCCAGCACGTACGCGATCGCCAGGTCCACCGGCAGCGGGCCCTGGCCCTGCTCCCGGCGCTCACGCAGCACGCTCTTCAGCGTCCGGCCGCCGATGTACTCCATGACGATGTAGCCGCCCCCGGCGTGCTCGACGACGTTGTAGATGCGCACCACGTTCGGGTGCTCGACCCTCGCCAGGAACTGCCGCTCGGCAAGTGCCGCCGCCATCGCATCGGGATCGCGCGCGTTGATGGCGCCCTTGAGCACGACCCAGCGGTTGGAGACCCGCTCGTCCTGGGCCAGGTAGATCCAGCCCATGCCGCCGTAGGCCAGGCAGCCGAGCACCCGGTACTGGTTGGCCAGCAGGTCGCGCTGAGCGAGCGCCGGGACGAAGAAGTACGGTGTCCGGCACTTGCTGCAGAAGCCGCTGAGCCGTCCCGTGCGGCCGGTCCGTCCCCTGCCCACCGCCGCGCCGCACCCCGTGCAGTAGCGCTTGTCCTCGGGCACGAGCGGGTTGCGCATGATGGCCGAGGTGGGGTCGACCGGCGGCATGTACGGCAGCTCGACCAGGGGGGCGCCGCCACGCCAGCGCGTGCTCCCGCGGCGGGCCGTCGTGGCGCTCGAGGTCCCGGACGTCCCGGCGGTCCCGACCGTGCCCGAGGTGGATCGGGAGGGGTCGGTCGGCGGGTCCGCCGGCGCGGTGATGAAGGGCGGGAACGGGGTGCTCAGCCGCCCAGCCTCAGGACCTGGAGCGGGTTGAAGGGCGTCGGGTCGGTCAGGACCTCCACCCCGTTCTGCTGCGACGACAGGAAGCCGGACACGTTGGTGACCCGGGGCATGGTGGGCAGGCCGGTCCCGCCCGGCGCCCACGGCGCCGTGAGGCCCAGCGTGTCCACCGTCTGGCTGGTCCGCAGCGCATGCAGGATGCCGGCCGAGTCGACCGTCGGCAGCGCCGACGCCAGCTTCGCGATGATCTGGATGCAGAGCCAGGCGGTCACGCTGCCCCCGGTGCGGTGCTCGGGCGCGGCGTCGTGGTCGCCGGCGGCGAACTCGGCGTCCATGTCGGCGGCGAACGCCTTCAGCGCGGGGAACTGGTCCGTCGCGGAGATCGGCGGCAGCGCGGCGAACTCGATGTCGTTCTCGGTCACCGCCTGGCGGCCGCCGAGCAGCGCGATGTCATCGGGGCTGAACTCGCCGGCCGGCACCATGATGAGGTACCTGGCGCCCGCCCGCCGGGAGGCGAGCAGGAACGGGATGGTTGCCGACGGCGGCAGGCCCGGGAACACGACGTCGGCCTTCGACTGGATCGCCGCCTGCACGTAGGCCGTCACGTCGGTGGCCGCCTCCGGGATGTACGCGGCACCGTTCAGCGCCACGCCGGCCGCCTGGGCGACCTGGCCCACGGACCCCACGAGCGTCCGTCCGGCGGGCGTGTCGATCGTGACGGCGAACAGCGAGTGGAGGCCGCGGCGCTTGACGCCGACGATGCCGCCGGCGGCCTGCATGAAGATGCCCCCGTCCAGGGGGAACGCGGTCGGGAGCGTGAAGTCCTCGGGATTGATCGCCTCGCCGCCGACCTGGGCGATGCCCGCCTCATCCAGGATCGGGCCCTCCACCATGCTGAACTCGCTCACGTTCCCGGCCGTCGCGATGACGCCGTCGGCGACGAGCTTGCGGGCGCAGGCCTGCGCCTGGTTGGGGTCGCTGTGGTCGTCGCAGATGTCCACGGCGAGCTGCCGGCCCCGGACGCCGCCGTGCGCGTTGATGCTGCGCGCGGCGGCCGCGAACGCGGCCGCGTCATACGAGAGACCGAACCCGCTGATCGGGACCAGCGCGCCGACCCGGATCGGCTCCGGGCCCACCGTCCCGCTCCCTTGGCAGCCGGTGACCGCGGCCAGGCTGACCGCCGCCAGCACGACCGTGAACGGGTCGCCCCACCGCGATCGCGACCGCACGCTCTCCTCTCCTCACCGGTGACCACGGGCAGCCCTGCTGGGCCGCCCGGCGGCGAAGGTACCCGAAGCCATTGCAAAGGTCAAGAAACGTCGAACGGCGGGCGCGTCCGGCCTGCGCCCGATACGCTTGCGGCAGCCCGATGGAGGACATCGAACCGGCGGGTCTGTCGCCGCGCGCGCTGCGGGGGATGGCGCTCATCGCGCTGGCGCTCGTCGGAATGGCGGTGGGCGTCACGGCGTACCTCCGGTCCACGGCGCCACACCCGTACTCCGGGCCGCCTCCGCCCCCGACCAGCCAGCCGATTCCGGTGAGCATGGACTGGCGGACGGCGGCGCAGGGCTGGGTCGTCGTCCACGATGCGGGCGGTCCCGAGAGCGTGCTGTTCCGGACGAGCAGCGCGGGCGCCCGCTGGGAGCGGCAGTTCTCGATCAACGGGCCGGCATTCATCAGGTTCACCGACGCCGACCACGGCATCCTCCGCGCCAACGCGGCCCAGGCCGCCGGCGCGCAGCTCCTCCGGACCGACGACGGCGGCGCCCACTGGCGGCCGATCATCCTGCCGGTGCTCGAACCCGGCACCGCGTCCACCCCGTTCTTTCTCGACCGCAGCCGGGGCTGGCTGCTCACGGTGCGCTACACGACGGCCGGCCCGCTGGCGGTGGTGTACCAGACCGCCGACGGCGGTCAGACGTGGCGGCCGCTGTCGACCCCGGGCCCGGTGTCGGCCCCGACGGACCTGCTCGGCGACCTCGCGTTCGTGCCCGGCGGCGACGGCTGGGTGTTCGGCAGCGCGTCGGCCGGTGGCGCGGTGCTGTTCATGACGCGCGACGCGGGCGGGACGTGGACCCCGGAGACGCTGCCGATCGGGGCGGCCGGTCCGCGCGCGCCCGACCGCCTCGACGTCGGGCGGCCGGTCGTCACCCCGGACGGCCAGGGCGTGCTGCCGCTCTACGACCGCGACGGCGGCCAGGGGTGGATCTACGGGTCGGCGGACGGCGGCGCCACCTGGGGCGACCCGCGGCCGCTGCCGAAGTCCACGGGCTCGCGGCCGCCGGTGTTCGTGGACGCCGGCACCGGCTGGACCTGCGATCCGTCCGCCGCCTGGCTGACCGTGGACGGCGGCAGAACCTGGCGCCCGACCGCCTCGCTGCCGGACGGCTGGCAGTTCAGCGCGATCGACGCGGTCAGCGGCGGTGAGGTCTGGGTCAGCGCGGTCCAGGCCGCCCGAACCGGCCCGCTGGGTCCGGTCCGCTGGGCGCTGTTCCGCACGACGGACGGAGGGACCCGCTGGACGCGGGTCGCCATGCCCAGCCTCGCGTGAGGGTCGGCCCACTGCACGCCCTGGGCCGCGAGGTGCGCGCAGCGCGGCGCCTGGGGCCCGAGCGCCGGGCGGAGCCCGGCGCGCTCGCCGTCGGCCTGGCGCAGGTCCTGCGCTTCCGAGCGCGCGCGACGCGGCTCGACCGCCGGCTGCCGCCCGGATCGTGGGGCGACGCCGCGTACGGCGGCCTCCAGGACTCGTCGCCGCGCTCCGCGCTCCTGGCGCTGCACGCCCGCGTCGCCGGAACCGGTCCGGGCGCGTGGGAGGACCCGGCGCTGGTGCAGGTCTGGTTCCGGTGGTCGGACTACGTGGTGCCGGCCGCCGACTTCGCGGTGTTCACGCTCGGCACGCTGCCCCGGGACCCCGAGCTCGCGGCTGCCGTGGAGAGGGCCGCCGCGGCCGTTCACGGGGTGCTGGCGGGGCGCGAGCTGCACACGAGGGAGGTCGTCGCCGCGCTGCCGGGCGCGGGACGGGACCTGCTGGGCGCCGCCTCGGCGGCGGCCCGGTTCCGGATCCGGTGGGACGCCCGGACGGTCACGCTGCTGCCGACCGAGCGGCCCGACGTGGACCCGGAGGAGGCCCGTCTCGAGCTGGCCCGACGTTTCCTCGGCTGGCACGGCCCCGCGACGGCGGACCAGTTCGCCAAGTGGGCGGGGATCGCGCGCGCCGACGCGGGCGCGACGTGGGCCGGCCTCGGGCGCGAGCTGGTCCGGGTCGCGGTGGACGACCGTGCCCGCCACGCGCTGGCGCGCGACGAGGAGGCCCTGACGCGCTGCGAGCCGCCGAGCGGCGTCCGCCTCCTCCCCGCGGGCGACCCCTACCTCGCGCTCGATCGGGGCGCCGCGCTCGCCGGGCGCCCCGCGCCGCCGTGCGAGGACGAGGACGGCACGCCGCTGACCACCCGGCTGGTCAACAGCCTGGCCGGGACCATCCTGGTGGACGGCCGGCTGGCCGGCGCCTGGGGCCGGGAGCGCGAGCGCATGGCGATCCACCTCTGGGCGGCGGACGACCCCGACCGCGAGCGGATCGCCGTCGAGGCGGAGGGTTTCGCGGGTCCGATCGGCCGGCCGATGCGCCTGCGCTGGCTGCGCTGAGCGGGCCTCAGCCGGCCTCAGGCGCGCGCGTCTCGACGGCGGGCACGGGCACGCGCGACATGCCCGCCGTCGCGCCGGCGTCCACGGGCAGCGTCACGCCTGTGACCCAGCGCGCCTCGTCGCTGGCCAGGAACAGCACCGCCTGGCCGATGTCCCAGCCCGTCCCCTCAGTCTGGAGGAGCGACCGCCGCCGCCGGGCCTCCCGCATCTCCGGCGACATGCCCCGCGAGTAGACCATCGGCGTGTACACCATGCCCGGAGCCACCGCGTTCACCCGGATCCCGTCGCGTCCGTGGTGCGCGGCCATCGCGCGGGTCAGGTTCACGATGGCCCCCTTCGACGTGGGGTAGAGCAGGCTCGGGTGGCCGCCCGTCAGGCCCGCCACGGACGAGAGGTTGACGATCGACCCGCCGCCGCTCCGGATCATCTCGGGGATCGCGTACTTGGCCATGATCACCATCGAGGTCACGTTCACCCGCAGCGCCCGCTCCCACTCGGCGATGTCCACCTCGACGGCCGTGCCTGGCGGGCCGGCGATGCCGACGTTGTTGACCAGGACGTCCAGCCGGCCCCACTCGGCGACCGTCCGCCCGACCGCGGCCGACGCCTCCGCCTCGACCGCGACGTCGCAGGGGATGACCATCGACGTCCCGCCCTCAGCGGCGATCAGGTCCCGTGTCGCGTCGGCCCACTCGGCGACGGCGTCCAGGAGCGCCACCGAGGCTCCCTCCCTGGCCAGCAGGACGGCGGCCGCGCGCCCGTTGCCGATCCCCTCGCCGCGCGAGCCCGCGCCGGTCACGATCGCGACCTTGCCCTTCATTCGCATGGCCGCAATCTAGGCTTTGCGGCGTGCGACCGCTCGAAGACGTCGTCGTCCTCGACCTCTCCCAGTTCGCGGCCGGGCCGTACGGCGTCCAGATCCTGGCCGACGCGGGCGCGCGGGTCATCAAGGTCGAGCGGCCCGGCACCGGGGATCCGTATCGCCACGAGGGGCCGCGGCTGCGCGGGGGCGGGCCCGGCGACGGGGTCTACTTCATGCGCTTCAACCGCAACAAGGAGAGCGTGGCGATCGACCTCGGGACGGCAGGCGGCCGGCGCGCGTTCGAGCGGCTCCTGGCCCGCGCCGACGTGCTGGTCGAGAACTTCAAGCCGGACAGCCTGGAGCGCCTGGGCTACGCGTACGAACGGCTGCGGGAGATCAACCCGCGGCTCGTCTACGCGTCGGTGACCGGCTTCGGACATCGCGACGTGCTTGAGAGCCCGTTCTGGCGCTGGCCGGCATTCGCGGTCGTCGCGGAGGCGATGGGCGGCTGGATGTCCGTGATCGGCGACGCCGCGTGCCAGCCGCACACGTCGGCGGTCAGCGCCGGCGACCTGGTCGCCGGCATCCACGCCGCGGTCGGGATCCTGATGGCGCTCCACCAGCGGGCGGCGACGGGCGAGGGACAGCGGGTCGACATCGCGATGGCCGACTCCATCGCCGCGCTGGCGGAGCTGCCCGTCTTCACGTACGGGGCGACGGGCCACGTGACGCGGCGGGAGGGCTCCCGCAACACCGCCCCCTTCGGCGCCTTCCCGGCCGCCGACGGCCACGTCGCGATCGGCGTCATCGGCGACCCGGTGTGGCGCCGCTTCTGCGACGCGATCGAGCGGCCCGACCTGCGCGACGACCCGGAGCTGGCCAGCGGCGCGGGCCGGGCGGCGCACCTCGCGGACCGGGTCCGTCCGGCGATCGAGGAGTGGCTGCGGGGCCGGACGAAGGCCGAGGCGGCGGCCTACCTGGCCGAGCGCCAGGTCCCCGCCGCGCCGGTGCTGGACGCGCGCGAGGTGACCGAGTCACGCCACTTCCGCGCGCGCCAGATGGTCCTGGAGTTCGAGTACCCGGGCGCAGGCACATACCGGGCGTCGGGCAACCCGATCAAGCTGGGAGCCGACCCGGCCCCTCCCTTCCGCCGTCCGCCCCTGCTGGGGGAGCACACGGACGCCGTGCTGCGGGAGCTGGCGGGCCTGACCGACCAGGAGATCGCGGAGCTGCGCCGCGAGGGCGCCGCGGGCTGAGCGGGGATCGGCGTGACGCGATCGGCGCTGTGGGGACGCCCGGGCATGGACGACAGCGAGCGTGGGGGTCGGCGGCCGGCTGGGCATCGGCCCGGCTGGCTGTGCGGCGGGTGCAATCGCCTTTAGTGTGACGTTATCGCTGTCCGCACCGCTCTGACGATCGCGATACCGTCACACTCGCGCCACTTGCGGCACAGTCGCAATCCTGGCGTGGCACGCCGGTCGCCGGACGACACTCCTGGCTCCCCTTCGCCGGTCGTCCTCACCGTGACGCCCGCGACGGCGCCCTCGCGCACACGCCGAAGCCCGCTAGACCACCTCGCTGCACGAACGCGTCATGCCGAACGTCGGCACCCAGCAGGAGTGGCGGCCGTCGCCGCCCATCACGAGCACCCGCACGTCCTCCGGCCCGACGCCGACCCACAGCGCCTCGCGCGTCATCTCTCGCTGGTCCGGCGTCAGCACGTCCTCGATGCGCGCCAGCTGACCCGGCCCGAACCGGTCGCGCGGGATCCGCGCGCCCTCGAAGACGCGGCGCTGGACTTCGGCGCGGTCCAGGCCCTCGGCCGCCAGCTGGCGGGCGTGCTCCGGGCCCAGGAACAGGTAGCTGTCGCCCTGCATGTACGCGTTGTTGCTGCCCGGGATCGCCAGCGTGCCGGCGATCTGCCGCAGCAGGCTGTCGGCCGTGGTGCTGCCGTGGTCGTTGATGTTGTGCGGCCCCTCGCCCGCGACGACGGTCACGACCGAGTCGGCCGCGCCGAAGCCCAGGCTGACCCGGAGCGGCTCCCACGGGCTCGCCGCCTCGTTCTCGGCGACGCAGTAGGTGTACTTGGCCGGCGTGCCCTGGGTGGCGCGGTCCAGCGTCCCCGGCCGGGCGCCCCCGACGTTCATCAGCACGAGCCGCACCGCCCGGCCGATGGTCGCGTTGGCGCGGTTGCCCGGCCCGAGGGCGCCGTAGCCCGCGTTCATCCCGAGCTCGGAGGCGACGGGCCCGCTGACGATCACCAGCACCGCGCACGGGTGCGTGGTGGTCTGGACGGCGTACAGGTTGAACTGCTCCTGGGCCGCGGCGCGGATCGCGGCCAGGATCACCGGCATGTGACCGGGCCGGCAGCCCGCCATCACGGCGTTGACCGCGACCTTCTCGACCGTCGCCTCGGCCCACGTCGGCGGCAGAACGGCCACCACCTCGGTGGACGGGCGGCCGGCCGCGCGCAGGAACGCGGCCACCCGCTCGGGCGTCGGAGGCACGAGCGGCAGTCCGTCGCCCCAGCCGCGGCGCTCCATCTCGTCCTGGAAGCCGTCGAGGTCGGCCGGCACCTCGAGTCGCGTCGACGTGAGTGCCCAGCTCATCTCGCGTCCAGCAGCCGCACGAGCTCGCGGCCGACCGACCGCCCCCGGTCCTCGGCGGCGGCGGGGTCGAGGCCGGCCAGCGGGTGGGGGATCACGGCGAGGCGGAGCTCGGGGACGCCGAGCGTGCGTGCCTGAAGCCGGCCGAGCTCCAGGAACCGATCACTGGTCACGGTCAGCGTCCTCACGCCCGCCCGCTCCAGTCCGATCGAGTCGTGGACACTCCACGACGTGCAGGACCCTCAATCGGCGGTGGCACCCACCACCAGGTCCGCGCCCGCCGCCAGTTCGTCCAGCATGGCCTGTCCTGCGGGCCGGGAGGCCGACGGCTTCGCCGCCCGCACGGTGATCTCGATGCGCGGATCGGCGGCCAGCACCTGCCCTACCCCGTCCAGCAGGTGCGTGGTGTTCGGCTTGCTGTTGGACAGCAGGCCCACCCGGAGCCGTCCGGGCAGGTCCCATGCGACCGGGGCCGCCGCGGTCCGGGCGAGGCCCTCCGGCACTGGGCTCAGGATGGTCAGGGTCGCGTTCATCACCGCCAACGATGCGGCGGTCGGGCATGGCCGTCAACGTGGCGCGACCTGCTCGAGCACGGACGCGAGGTCGGACACGCCCCAGTGCTCGGCGACGCGGCAGTCCTCCATGCGCAGGACGTGCACCTGCCGCCAGCAGACGCGACGCCCGGTGGCCGGGAAACCGTGGATCCACCCCTCGTGCGTGCCCTCGGCCCAGGCGACCTGCGCGATCCAGTCCCCCTCGGTGATCTCCCGCTCGACCGTGTAGGTCAGGTCAGGGAACCGGGACCGCAGCGCGCGGACGATTGCCGACAGGCCCTCGACGCCGCCGTCGACGCCGGCCGGCGTGCGGTGGTTCACGAAGTCGGCGGTCACGAGCTGTGGCAGCACTTCGGTCCGGCCCTGCTCGAACACCTCGCAGAGCACGCGCCGGGCGACCGCACGGTTGGTGCCGGCGGCCGCGAGGCCGTCGGTCTGTCCGAGCTGCCCGAGCAGCGACAGCCGGTCGAAGTGGGCGTGCCAGGAGACGATCCGGCCGTTGCGGGCGCGCACATGGTCCGCCGACGTCCAGCACAGGATGCGGCCGGTGGGCGCGATCGGTCCGAACGGTCCGCGCAGCTCGCGCGTGTGGCTGGCGGCGAAGGCCAGGCGGAGCGCCACGGCCTGTCCGTCGGGCGCCTCGATGGCGTCCACGACGTCGTGCCGGAGGTCCGGGTAGCCCTCGTGGTGCCGGGCGAACACCGCCTTAATGTGGCGGAGGCCGGTGCCGCACGACGACGCGACGCTGAAGTCGGCGTCGGGGCAGAACAGGTCCTCGAGGTCGTCGATTCGTCCTGACTCGACCGCCGCCCAGGTGCGGTCGACCAGTTCTCGGGCGCTCGTCATGGCGCGAAATCACACGCTTCGCGCAGGCCCGCGGGCGTCGCGGGCCCGTCTGCGATCCGTCTCGGGCGGCGGTCGCTACCGGGGGGCGGCCCTCGCCGTCCCCTCGCGGACCCCGGCGGAGTGGTCGTTCAGGATCCGCTGGCTGAGCCGGAGGAAGTTGCGGATCACCGTCAGGTCGTGCTCGGGCGTCTCGGAGATCAGCTCCTCGAACTTCCTGGCGAGGGCGCCGTAGATCGGGCCGCCCTGCGTCGCCGCGAGGTTGGTCACCTCGACCAGCACCTTCCTGCGGTCCTGCTGGTCCGGCCGGCGGAACGCATACCCGGACTCCTCCAGGCGGTCGATCACCGTCGTGATGCCGCCCGTCGTGTAGCCGATCGCCTCCGCCAGGTCCTTCGGCTGCATGGGCCCGAGCCGGCTCAGGATGTCCACGCAGCGCATGTCCGTCCGGTTGATGCGGAAGCGGTCGGCCACCGCCTGATCGAGGCCGTCCATCTCGGCGCCCAGGGCGCGCATCTCGAAGACGACCTCCTGGACGAGGCGCCGCGCGGTTGGAGGGCTCGGGGCTCTCGTCATCACACACTTAACCTAGCAGGCCCGACGCAGACCTTCTATGACTTCCTTGACACGCGAGTCACTAGATGTTCAAGTTATGTCCGTCTTGGGAGGGGGCAGCACGGCGACCAACGTCGAACTGGTGCGCGAGCTCGCGCACGGTCGGTGGAAGGCACAGGCGCTCGCGGTGGCGCTGCGGCTCGGCGTCGCCGACGTCCTGGCGGATGGGGTCATGTCCGCGGGCGAGCTCGCGTCGCGCCTGGAGGTGAGCGAGGACGGACTTCGGCGCCTCCTCCGGCTCATGGTCGCGCTCGGGGTGTTCGAGGACGCGGGCGAGGACGGCTATCGCAACAACGCGGCCTCGGAGCTGCTGCGTGCGGACCACCCGGACACGCTGCGACCGTTCGCGTTGAGAGTCCTGTCGACCGAGTACCCTCTAGTAGCTCGCCGATCGAGTGATCGAATCGCTACCCCCTAGCCAGCTCCCTCCCCCAGCATCGTGGGGAGGGAGCGGCCCGGGCAGCCTTGCTCCAGGGGGGTGCTCACACCGCGAAGTGCCCGACCACCATACCACTAGAAACGCGAGTAGCAGACGGTGTGAACAATCTGTCTAACACACAGACGGTGGTCGAGATCGCCGACGGCGTGATCGCCGCGATCAATGGCGACGGCTCGCTCGGCCTGGCCAATTCGGTGGCAGTCGTCGACGGCGGCGCGGCGTGCGTCGTCGACGCGATGCTGCTGCCGCGGATGGCCGATGACCTGCGCTCGGAGATCGGCCGTCGTGGCGCTCGCGCCGAGCTCGTGCTCAACACGCATCACCACGCCGACCACGTGGGAGGCAACGCCGCGTTCGCGAGCGCGCGCGTGGCCGGCCACCCCGTGACCGCGGAGATCGTGCGCCGCATGGTGGGCCGCGTCGGAGACCTGGGGCGGCTGATGCCGGCGTTCGCCGCCGACCTCGCGGGCCTGGAGCTGCGTCCGCCCGAGCCGACCGCGCTCCGGGAGGACCTGCCGAGGGGCGGGCGCCTGATCTGCTTCATGCCCGCCCACAGCCCGGCGGACCTGGCCGTCTGGTTCCCGTCGGACCGCCTGCTGCTGGCCGGCGACGTGTGCTTCAACCGGGTGGTCCCGCTGGCGGTGCACGGGCTGGTGTCCGCCTGGATCGCGGCGCTGGACGCCGTCATGGCCCTCGGCCCGCTGACCATCGTGCCGGGCCACGGTCCGGTGGCCGGCCTGGGCGACGTAGCAGCGCTGCGCGCCTACCTGGCCTCGGTGCTCGCCGCAGCCCGCGGGGTGGGCGCGGGGAACGTGTCCGTGGTGGAGGCGCTCGGGTCGATCGACACCGGGCCCGTCGAAGGCTGGGTCGAGCCTCAGCGCACCGGAGTCAACTTCCGGCGCGCCCTGCAGGAGGTGCGGGGCGATATCGACCGGGCGAACCTGCACGTCTGACCGCCCCCGGCCCGGCCGAACGGCTACAGCCCTTCGAGGGCGCGGATCTGGCCGGCCACTTCTTCCTGGAGGACCGACAGCGACCGGTTGAGCTCCCGCAGGCGGAACAACGGGATGAGGACGGCCTCGGTCGTCTCCGGCACGGTCGGCTGGCCGACGTCGCCGCTGCTGCGGATCAGCTCGTAGAGGCGCCGCGTGCTGTCCTGGGGCACGACGCCGAGGTCGTCGCGGAGCGCCGTCTCGCACACGTCGAACTGCCGGAGGGCGGCCGTCCGGTCGCCGGCCATGTGGTGGAGCCGCATCATCAGCGCGTGCGTGCGCTCGCTGGCGCGGTCCTCCTGCAGGGCCTTGCGGCCGTACACGAGACCGGCCTCCGAGTTGCCGGTCGCCTCCGAGTCCACCATCAGGTGGTGGAGCAGCGAGAGGTACATCGACCGGTACGTATCGCGGTGGTATACGCACCAGTCGTAATACCAGCCCTCGAGCAGCTCGCCGCGGTACAGCGAGACGGCCGAGCGCAGGCGCTCCCGGAGCAGGGGCACCAGCTCTCCCGGCGGCGCCTCGATCGCGCTCTCGTACGCGCGCTCCATCTCGCGGGCGTCGACCCAGAGGGGGGCGTCCCCCTGGACCCCGATCCAGTCCTGGTCCACCGCGAGCAGCCGGCCGTCGGCGGCGCCGACCTCGGCCTCGTAGGCACGCTGCAGCTGCCAGAGCGCCTGCCGGAGGTACTTCTTCGCGTACGTCGAGTCGACGTGCTGCCAGAGCCGATCCGCAAGTTTCTCGCGCTGGATTTGACGCTGCTTCGACAGCAGGAGGTAGCTCAAGAACTCCTGCACCTTTCGCGCCCGCATCCCCGGCACCTGGCGCCGGTCGCAGCGCGCTTCGAAGCGCCCGAATAGGTACACCCGTATGACCATGCCTGGAAGCTCCCCTTCTCAGCTACGCAACGTAGACAATCGAACTACTGCGAGTCAAGACATCTTAAATACTCACTGGTTTGTCAAGCAAGAATATGAGTTAGACAAATAGCTGCCTCATTTGACAAATTCCTCGCGCCCGGCTGAGACAGTACCGAGACGTCGTTTCGACGCGTCCCGGGCGCCGCGACCACGACGCTCGCTCCCGCCATGACACACAACACACGAGCGGTCGACCTGGTTCGCTCCCTCGTCAGGGGCAGGCGCCGGGCACGGGTGCTCGCAGACGTCCTAGAACTCGGCATCCCCGACGCGGTCGGCGACGGACCCGTGCCGCTGGCCGACCTCGCGAGCGCGCTGGGCGTCCGCCCGGCCGACCTGCGCCGAATCATCCGCGCCGCCCGCGCGGTCGGCCTCTTCCGCGAGGAGCCGCCGGGGTCGATACGCAACTCGCCCGCCTCGTCGCTGCTGCGGGCGGGGGCCCCCGGTGGGCTCCGGGACGAGGCGCGTCACGTGCTGTCCACGTGGACGCGCATCGCCTGGGACAACCTGGAGCATACGGTCCGCACCGGCGAGAGCGGCTTCGTCCACGCCACCGGTCACCAGGTCTTCGACTTCCTGCGCGACCACCCCCTCGACGCGGCCGCCTTCCACGCATTCCAGTCGGAGGTGACGCGCCGCGCCCTTCCCACCCTGCTGGCGGCCGCCTGCCTGCCCACGTCGGGGACCGTCGTGGACGTCGGCGGCGGCGAGGGTGCGCTGCTCGCGGCCATGCTCGTGGCGGCGCCCGACCTGCAGGGGACGCTGTTCGACCTCCCCGAAGTGATCGCGCGCGCCCGGCGGGCGCCCCGTCCCGACTTCGGTTCCCGGCTGCGGCTGGTGGCCGGGGACTTCTTCCACGAGGTGCCCGACGGGGCGGACGCCTACGTTCTCTCGCACGTCCTGCACGACTGGTCGGACGAGCGTGCGGCCCGCATCCTCGACCGGGTCGCGACCGCATCGTCCCCGGCATCCCGCGTGCTCGTGATCGAGAACGTCCGGCCCCCATTCGAGTCGAGCCTGCTCGTCTCGTACCTGGACCTCCAGATGCTCGCGGCATGGGGCGGGCGCGAGCGGACCCGGGACGAGTACCGCGGTCTCCTCCAGCGCGCGGGGCTCGTGCTGACGGACGTTCGTCCGGTCGACGTTCGGACGGGGCTGACGGTGCTCACGGCGGCGCTCCAGATGACAAGCCGTCCTGACGTCTGATCCAGACAGCCGGCAGACGGGCGGTCAGACGCCGGCGCGCCCACGGGGGTGCAGCCTGGCCGGCAATGCTGACAAACCACCAGCTCTTCCTGCCCGGCGCCGTGGACGATCGCGGGGCCGTGCTCGCGCTCGTCGGCAGCGGCCTGTTCGACACCTACGTGACCTACGAGCGGCCCGGCACGCGGTGGTTCGCCGCCGGCGTGCTGGCGGACGTGGTGATGGAGCGGGAGCGCGTCCGGACGGCGATCGGCGGCCGTGCGTGCAGCGTCGAGCTCGGCTCCTCGCCGCTGCGCCAGCTCGGCGAGGCGCTCGCGTCACTCGGCCTGCCCGAGTACCGCGCGTTCGGCTATCTGGCGTTCGAGGCGGGCCACCTCGTGCACGGGACCGGCCGGCTGCGGAGCGCCGGTCCGCCACTGGCGCATCTCATCGTGCCGGAGGTGGAGGTCCGGTGGAACGCCGCTGGCACCGCGGTTCGCGGGCCGAGCGCCGACCTGGTGCGTCTCGTCTCCGACGTGCTGCTGACCGAACGCGAGCTGCCCGAGCTGGCGGCGACCGGAGTCGAGCTGTCCGGAGGCGGCTCGCGCGAGCTCTACGAGCGGTCCGTCGGGCAGGTGCTGGGCGTCATCCGGCGTGGTGCACTGCGCAAGGCGATCGTCTCGCGGCGCGTGGACGTGCCCTTCGAGGTCGACCTCCCGCGCAGCTACCTCCTCGGGCTGTCGCTGAACACGCCGGCCCGCTCGTTCCTGATGGACGTCGGCGGCCGGCGCATGGCCGGGTTCAGCCCCGAGGTCACGGCCGAGGTCCTCCCCGACGGTGAGGTGATGACGCAGCCGCTGGCCGGGACCCGGCCGCTCCGCCACCTCACCGAGGAGGACGAGCGGCTCGGCGACGAGCTGGCCTGGGACGTGAAGGAGTGCTACGAGCACGTGATCTCCGCACGGCTGGCGCACGCCGAGATGCGCGAGGTCTGCCGCCACGGGAGCGCCGCCGTGCGCGAGCTCATGGCCGTCCGGCGACGGGGCTCGGTGCAGCACCTCGCCTCGGTCGTGACGGGCACCCTGGCGCCGGACCGGTCGCCCTGGGACGCGCTGGCGGCGCTGTTCCCGTCGGTGACGGCGTCGGGCCTGCCCAAGCGTGCCGCGCTGGAGGCGATCGCCGATGCCGAGGAGGGTGAGCGCGAGCTGTACGGCGGCGTCGCCTGCGTGGCGGACAGCGCGGGCGGGCTGGACGCCGCGCTCGTCCTGCGCTCGATCTTCCAGCGGGGTGACGAGACGTGGCTGCAGGCCGGCGCCGGCATCGTGCCCGGTTCCGACCCGGGCACCGAGTTCGAGGAGACCACCAGCAAGCTGCGATCGGTGGCCGGCGGCCTGGTCGCCATGCGGGACGCGGCCGTCGCGGTCGCTCAGGGAGGACGGCGATGACATCGGACCAGGTCGCCGACGCGCTCGCGGGCTCGCTCACCGAGCTGGGCATCGACGCGAGCGCCATCCACCCGGACGTGCGCCTGCGCGAGGACCTGGAGCTCGACTCGACGGAGATGGTGCAGGTGTCGCTCGACCTGACGCGGCGGCTGGGCGTCCGCATCCGGCTGGCGCCGGGGGCGAACGACACCTTCCAGGACGCCTGTGAGGCAGTGGCGCGCGAGGCCAGCGACCCATGACCGTGCCCCTCGAGGGCCATGTCCCGATCCCGGCCGATCGCGCCGAGCACTACCGCCGCGCCGGCCACTGGACCGGGCTCGGCCTGGCGGACACGGTCCTCGGCCTCCCGGGCGACGGTCGAGACGGGAGCGTCGCGCTCGTCGACTGCGACCGCCGCGTCACCTACGGCGAGCTGCGCACGTCCACGGGCAGGCTGGCGGCGCGCCTCCATGCGCTCGGGCTGCGGCACCAGGACCGCGTCGTCGTCCAGCTCCCCAACGGGGTGCCGTTCGTCACGCTGATCCTGGCGCTGTGGCGGCTCGGGTCCATCCCGGTGCTGGCGCTGCCGGCGCACGGCGAGCACGAGCTGCGGTACCTGCTCGAGATGTCGGACGCATCGGCGCTCGCGGTTCCGGCGTCCCTGCATCGCTCTGACCACCTGGCCGTCGTCCGCCGGCTCATCCCGGGGAGGTCCCTGCTGCTCGTGCAGGGCGAGGCCGACCTCCGTCCTGGCGAGGTGGACCTCGAGGCGGCCATCAGCGCGCCGTGGGGAGGGGAGGCCGGGGAGGGGCCGTCCGGCGACGACGTCGCGCTGCTGCTGCTCTCCGGCGGCACCACCGGCCTGCCCAAGCTGATCCCGCGGACGCACGACGACTATGGCTGCAACCTGCGGGTCAGCGCCGCGCTCTGCGGGCTCCACGAGGGCAGCGTCTACCTGGCCTCGCTGCCGGCGGCGCACAACTTCGCGCTGGGCTGTCCCGGCGTGATGGGCACGCTCGCGCGGGGCGGACGCGTCGTGCTCGGCCCTCCCGCGCTCGACGTGATGGTGCGGGAGCGCGTCACGGTCACCGCGGCGGTGCCGTCGCTGGCGGCGCGCTGGGCGGAGGCGGTGGATGCGGGCGTGCCGCGACCGCGCGACCTGCGCCTGCTGCAGGTCGGTGGAGCGCGCCTGGCGCCGGCGGCGGCGCGCAGCCTTCGGATCGCGCTGCGCTGCGGCCTGCAGCAGGTGTACGGGATGGCCGAGGGCCTGCTCTGCTTCACCCGACTGGACGACGCGGAGGAGGTGGTCGAGACCACCCAGGGCCGCCCGGCCTCACCCGACGACGAGATCCGGATCGTCGACGGTGAGCTGTGGGTGCGTGGGCCGTACACGATCGCCGGCTACTTCCGAGCACCGGACGCGAACCGGGCCGCCTTCACAGAGGACGGCTTCTACCGGACCGGCGACCTCGTGGCGCGCCATCCGTCCGGGAACCTCGTGGTCCACGGTCGCATCAAGGACGTCATCAACCGCGACGGGGAGAAGATCGCGGCGGCGGAGGTCGAGGACCTGGCGCTCGGTCACGAGGGGGTGGCGCAGGCGGCCGCGGTGGCCATGCCCGATCCCGCGTCGGGCGAGGCGGTCTGCCTCTACGCCGTGCCGCGCGGACGCGCGGTCCTGACGCTGGAGGGAATCCGTTCCTTCCTCCGCGCCAGGGGCCTGGCCCGGTACAAGCTGCCGGACCGGCTGGAGGTGGTCGCCGACCTGCCGCTCACGGCGGTGGGGAAGGTCGACAAGGCCCGCCTGCGGAAGCGGCTCGCCGGGATGGTGGGGGGGTGACCGCGACGTGCGTCGGGATCGACCTGGCCGACGTGCGCCGCGTCGCCGCCCTCGTCGAACGCTCCGAGGACCGCGAGCTGGGCCTCGTGTTCACGGCCGGCGAGCGCGAGTCGGCTCGCCGCACGGGGGACCCGCACCGGCACTTCGCGGTGAGCCTGGCCGCCAAGGAGGCGGTCGGGAAGGCGCTCGGCGTCGGCCTCGCCGGCATCGACTGGCCGGACGTGGAGGCGGTGGTAGAGGGTCGAGCGCTGCGGGTCCGGCTGACCGGCCGGGCGGCGCTGCTCGCCCGCCGCCAGCGTCGCGCGCGCTGGACGGCGTCGTTCGCCTCGTGGGATGGGATGGTGCTGGTCCAGGTCGCCGGATGGTAGATCGCCGCGTGGTCATCACCGGCCTCGGCGTGGTGGCACCCAGCGGGGTCACGGTCGAGCGCTTCTGGGACGCCACGATGGCCGGGCGGGTGTGCATCGAGGACGAGCCGCTGATGTCGCGGATCGGCCTCCGGTGCCGCGGCGTGGCGCGCTGCCGCGAGTTCGCGCTCGGCGATCGCTGGCCGCCGGAGGAGGCGGCGGAGCTGGCGGCGCTGGGCCGGTTCGCCCAGCTCGGGGCGACCGCCGGGCGCGATGCGATGGAGGACGCGTGCCTGGTCTCGTCGGGCGCCGACCTTAGGGACGGCGCAGTCCTGTTCGCGTCGGCCGTCGGGGGCGCCCCCGAGATGCAGGAGCTGTACGAGCGGCTGACCGACGGCGGCCGGCCGCCGATCCGGCCGCGCGAGGTCCCGGCCAGCGCCTACGACGGCATCTTCCTCGACTTCGTGCCCGGCTGGTTGGCCAGGCGGTACGGCATCGAGGGCCCCGTGGCCGCGCTGACGACCGGCTGCACGGCGGGCCTGGACGCGATGAGCGTCGGATTCGACCTGGTGCGTCACGGCGACGCGCGGTTCGCGCTCGCTGGTGCCGCCGAGTGCCCGCTCAACGGCATCAGCTACGCCACGCTGGACGTGATCGGCTGCCTGTCGCGGTGCGACGGGCCGGTGGAGCGTGCCTCCCGGCCGTTCGACCTGACGCGCGCCGGCTTCGTGATCGCCGAGGGAGCGGCGTTCGTGGTGCTCGAGGAGGCCGGCCACGCCCGTGCTCGCGGCGCGCGGACGTACGCCGAGGTGCTCGCGGTCGCCAGCACCTGCAACGCCGGTCACATGACCGACCTGGCGGCGGACGGTGTCCCGATGGCGGCGACGCTTGACCGGGCTCTGGCGGAGGCGGGGGCGCGGCCCGACGAGGTCGACTACGTCAGCGCGCACGGCAGCTCGACGCCGCAGAACGACCTGTTCGAGACGAACGCCCTGAAGCTCGTGTTCGGCCGGCGCGCGTACTCGATCCCGGTCAGCTCGCTCAAGTCGACGATCGGCCACGCGCTCGCGCCCGCGAGCCTGCTGGCCCTGATCGCGACCGTCGGCGCCGTACGGCGGTCGACGGTGCCGCCCACGGCGAACCACTCCCTCGCGGACCCCGAGTGCGACCTCGACTACGTCACGTCCGGCGCGCGGCGGCGGCCGGTGCGGACCGCGGTCGTGATGGCCAGCGGGTTCGGCGGCATCCACACGGCCGCCGTGATCCGGAGAGCCGCATGACGGCCCGCAGGGTCGTGGTCACGGGTCTGGGCGTGGTCAACGCGGCCGGTAGGGGGGTGGAGGAGTTCTGGCGGACGGTGCGCGCCGGCGAGTCGCGGCTGGGGCGGATCGGCCGGTTCGACGCGGCGGGGTTCCCGGTCCAGGTGGCCGGTGAGGTCGGCGGGTTCGACGCGACCGAGGCGCTGGGACGCCGCCTGGTGACGCGGACCGACCGCTTCACCCACTTCGGCCTGGTCGCCGTGGAGGAGGCGCTGGGCGCCGCCCGTCTGGAGATCGAGCGAGAGGACGCCGGCTGCGTCGGCGTGTGGCTCGGCAACGACACAGGCGGCTGGGACCTGTGCGAGCGCGGGTTCGCCGAGTACTACGTGCAGGGCGCCGACGTGGTCAATCCCTGGCAGGCGACCGGCTGGTTCCTGGCCGCGCCGCAGGGGTTCGTGACGATCCGGCACGGGCTGCGCGGCACGAGCAGGAGCTTCTCCGGGGATCGGTCCAGCGGGGCCGTGGCGCTGCACCACGGTGTGCGCGCGGTCCGGTGGGGCCGCTGCGACGTCGTGCTGGCGGGCGGCTGCGAGGCGCCGGTCTCGCCGCTCTCGCTGCTCTGCTTCGACGCGGGCGGCGACCTGAGCCGCGAGCGCGACGTGGCCCTCGCCTACCGGCCCTTCGACCGGCGGGCGGCCGGCCTGGTGGTGGGCGAGGGCGGCGTCGCGCTGGTGCTCGAGGAGGCCGGCCGGGCGCGGCGGCGCGGCGCGCCGGTGCTCGGCGAGGTGCTGGGCTCGGCCCACGGGACGAGCCCGGCCGGCGACCCGCGCTCGTACGCGCGGGTCGTGCGGCGCGCGCTGGCGGAGGCGGGCTGCGCGGCCGACCAGGTGGACCTGGTGCTGTGCGAAGGGTGCGGGAGCCCGCGCGGCGACCAGTTCGAGGCGGAGGCCCTGGCGGAGGTCTTCGGCTCGGTCCGGCTGACAGCGCCGAAGTCCGGCTACGGCCACCTGTTCGGCGCGAGCTTCGGCACCGATGTGGTGACGGGGCTGCTGGCGGCGCGCGACGGCGTCGCGCCGCCGACTCCCGGCGGAGGGTCCGACGTGCCCGCGGGCCTGGAGGTGGTGCGGCGGCCGCTGCCGCTCACCGTCAGGCGGTTCGTGGTCGCGTCTCACTCGCGGTACGGCACGTGCGTGGCGACGGTGGTGGCGGTTTGAACTCCAGGAGGAAGTCGACATGTCTGCGCACACGGACAACCAGGTCGTGATCGCGGCGCCGCTGGAGCTGGTGTGGGACGTCGCGAACGACGTCGAGCGCTGGCCCGAGCTGTTCGCGGGCGAGTACGCCGCCGCGGAGGTGCTTGAGCGCGACGCGGACCGCGTCGTGTTCCGGCTCACGACGGCGGCCGGGCCGGACGGCGAGTCCCACCGCTGGGTGTCGGAGCGGTGCTTCGACCGCCAGCGCCGAACCGTCTCGGCCCGGCGGGTCGAGCCGGGTCCGTTTCGCTACATGCACCTCTTCAACTCGTTCACGGCGGTCGACGGCGGGACGCGGCTGCGGTGGATCCAGGACTTCGAGGCGCGTCCGGACGCCCCGTTCACGGACGAGGAGATGCGGCGCCGGATCGACGCCGGGTCGCGGGTCAACCTGCGCCGCCACAAGCTGGTCATCGAGGGCATGGCCGCCGCGGCCGCCGGCGCGGCGGGCGCGGCAGCCGCCGGGGCCGCCGGGGTGGCGGGGGCGCGCAGCTGATGGCGGGCCACGTCGACGTCCGAGTGGTCGCGCGAGCCCCGCTGAACAGGGTCTGGACGGCGTCCACCGACCCGGAGGAGTGGGCTCGGGCCGGACATCCCGTTCGGGACGTGGAGCGGCGGGGCGACCGGCTGCGTTTTCGAGTCTCGGCGGGAGGCCTGGTCGAGCGCGTGCAGAACCTCGAGCAGCGGACGGTCTACAGCCGCCGGCTCGACGCCGAGTTCATCTACTGCCACGTCTGGTTCGGGCACGAGGAGGTTCCGGGCGGCACGGAGGTCAGGTGTGTGGCCGACTTCGAGACCGCGCCGTGGGCCATGGCGACCGACACCGAGATGGAGGCCGTGATCCGGCGGGCGCTGCGGGCCAACCTGGCGGCGACCGCCCGGCTGGCGGAGCTGCCGCCGGGCGCCTGAGGCCTCGACCGATCCGGTTTCGCGGGAACTGCGCAGTGACGAGATTGCGCAGTTCCCAGGGCGCGGAAGACGAGCGGTAGCGACCACAGCCCATCGGGCTACAATTTCGAACATGCGTTCGGACAACGCGGAGCTCGGCTACAACCCCGCGCCGCCGACCGTCCTGTTCCTCGACCTGAACTCGGCGTTCGCCTCGATCGAGCAGCAGTACCGGCGGGAGCTGCGCGGCCAGCCGGTCGCCGTGTCGCCGGGCGCGGTGCGGGCCAGCATCGTGATCTCCGCCTCGCGCGAGGCACGGGCGCTCGGCGTGCGGACGCTCATGCGCGTGTACGAGGCGCTGCCGATCTGCCCGGAGCTGGTCGTGCTGGAGCCGGACGCCCGCCGCTACCGCGAGGTCTCCGAACGCCTGCTCCGTCTGCTCGACAGCTACTCGCCCCGCGTGCTGCCGCTGTCGATCGACGAGGCCGCCGTCGACCTCGCGGGCACGCCGTGCCTTCGGCGCGACCTGCTGGAGGTCGGCCGCGAGGTCAAGCGGCGCCTCCGCGACGAGGTGGGGGACTGGCTGACCTGCTCGGTCGGCTTTTCGACCAACATCTTCCTGGCCAAGCAGGCGGCGGAGCTGGAGAAGCCGGACGGGCTGCAGGTGATCGACCACCGCAACCTCGAAGCGGTCTTCTCGCGTCTCCAGCTCACCGACCTGACCGGGATCTCCGAGGCCAACGCCGCGCGCATGCGGCGGGCGGGGATCATCACGCCGCTGCACCTGCTCCGGGCCAGCCAGCATACGCTCCGCCGCCAGGTCTTCGGCTCGATCGTCGGCGAGGCGTGGTACCTGCGCCTGCGCGGCTACGAGACCGAATCGTTCGAGGAGGCCGCGCGCAAGAGCATCAGCCACTCGCACGTGCTGCCGCGGCCGGTCTCCGATCCCGAGGAGGTCCGGGCGCTGATGCTGCGGTTCTGCGACCGCCTGGGCCGCCGGCTGCGCACGGAGGGCCTGGTTGCCGGCCGCATGGAGGTGTCCGTGCGTCTGGACGGCGGCGATTCGCGTCACCAGCACCGGCGCCAGGAGCGGCTCTCGGCGACGCAGGACCTGTACGGGCTGGCGCGCGAGCTCTGGGAGCGCATGGGGGAGCGGCGGCCGATCCGGTCGATGGCGATCGCGCTGAGCGAGCTGTCGCCGTCGGCGGTGAGCCAGCTCGACCTGTTCGCGTCGGAGGAGCCCCGCGCGGAACGGGTCTCGGCCCTGCAGGACCAGCTGCGCGACCGCTTCGGCGAGCGCGCGGTCGTGTCGGCGCGGCTGCTCAACCGGTCCGACCTGGCGCCCGACCGCGTGGCCTTCGGCAAGCTCCCGCCGGTCGGCGGCCGCCGAGCTTGAGCGAATCGCACGGTCCCGACCGCGTTAAAGCAATCGATTGACAGCCTGAACGGGCCCGCCTAGCATCGCCGGAGGACGTCCCGCGGGGCGCCGCCCGTGCGAAGGAGGAGAGAGGATGAGAGACCCGAGGATCCGGCGGGCGGCGCATGGGCTCGCCGCGCTGCTGCTGGCCGGCCTGGCGGTGTTCGCGCCAGCGGTCGCCGGCGGCGCCGGCGCGCTGGCCTTCGACGAGTCGGGCGGCCTGCGCATCGACGTGCTGTCCAACCGCGCCGACCTCGTCACGGGCGGCGACGCGCTGGTCCGTGTCGTGCTCCCCGACCGCGTCAGCGCCGCGCGCGTGCGCGTGGACCTCAACGGGCAGGACGTCACGTCCAGCTTCGCCGTACGCGCCGACGGCCGCTTCCTCGGCCTGGTCGGCGGCCTCCGCGCCGGCCGCAACGAACTGACCGCCCGCGCCTCCTCCTTCGAGGGCGACGGCGCCGGTGCACGGATCACGATCACCAACCACCCGATCGGCGGACCCGTCTTCTCAGGGCCCCAGGTCCAGCCGTGGATCTGCACCAACGTCGCCAACGGCCTCCCCGTGCCGGGCGACGCTCAGTGCGACGTGGCCCCGCAGTTCCGCTTCCTGTACAAGAACACGGCGACTGGCGTCCTCACGCCGTACGACCCAAGCAGTCCGCCCGCGGCTGGGCTGGTCGCGTCCACCACCACCGACCAGGGCGTGACCGTCCCCTACATCGTCCGCATCGAGCGCGGCGTCGAGGACCGGGGCATCTACGACATCGCGGTGCTGTCCGACCCCGCCAAGCCGTGGGCGCCGTGGGCCTCCCAGCCGGGCTGGAACCACAAGCTCGTGTGGATAGGCGGTGAGAGCGCCGGGGTGCACCACCACAACGGCCCGCCGAAGGACGTAGGCCTCGACATGGCGCTCTCGCGCGGCTTCATGGTCGCCAACAATTCGCTGAACCGGCACGGCGAGAACGAGAACATGGTGGTGTCGGCCGAGGCGATGATGATGCTGAAGGAACACATCGCCAAGACGTACGGCTCGATCCGCTACACGATGGGCACCGGCTGCTCCGGCGGCTCCATCGAGCAGTACGTGATGACCGCCGACTATCCCGGCCTGGTCGACGGCATCATGCCGAACTGCAGCTACCAGGACAGCTGGACGACGGGGAACGAGGTGGGCGACTGTCACCTGCTCGAGCACTTCTTCAACAAGACCGCCCCGGGCACGTTCACCGCGGCCCAACAGGCGGCCGTCATGGGCACACTGGACAACAGCGCCTGCGCGCTGTGGGACGCATTTTTCGCACAGGGCGGCAACCCGACCCTAGCCTCCAACTGCGAGCTGCCGCCCAACCTGGTCTACAACCCCGCCACGAACCCGACCGGCGTGCGCTGCACGCCGCAGGACTACGAGGTGGCGATCTGGGGCACCCGGCCGAAGGACGGGTTCGCCAAGCGCCCTGTGGATAACGTGGGGATTCAGTACGGCCTCGACGCGCTGAACAACGGAGACATCACGCCTGACCAGTTCGTCGCGCTGAACCAGGGAATCGGCGGGGTGGACATCGACCTGAACTTCCAGTCCGCGCGCACCGTCGCCGATCCCGGTTCGGTCGCGATCGCGTACCGTGCCGGGCAGGTCACGAACGGCCGCGCCTGGGCCGACGTCCCGATCATCGACCTGCGCGGCTCGCACAACGTCAACGACATCCACACCGACTTCCACAGCTACGCCGCGCGGGCGCGCCTGGACGAGGCCAACGGAACCCACGCCAACCAGGTCATCTGGACGTGGCAGGGCGGACCTGGCCTGTTCCAGAACATCGTGCCGTCGCCGGCCGTCGCGCTTCAGTCGTTCCTGCTGATGGACCGCTGGCTGTCCGCGATCGAGGCCGACCATCGACAGCTGCCGCTCTCCCAGAAGGTGCTCGGCGACAGGCCGGCGGACGCGGTCGACGCCTGCTTCATCAACGGCCAGGAGATCACCGATCAGGCGACGTGTGCGGCCGCTTTCAAGTTCTACGGGGACGCGCGGATCGCTGCCGGCGGCCCGCTGGCGGACAACGTGATGCAGTGCCAGCGGGAGGCGCTCGACCCGCTCGACTTCGCCGTGACGTTCACCGCCGCCCAGTGGGCGAGCCTGAGGCAGACGTTCCGGACCGGGGTCTGCGACTTCAACCGGCCGGGGGTGGCCCAGCGCCCGTCCGTGTCCTGGCTGACGTTCGCGCACGGCCCCGGCGGCGAGCCGCTGGGACCGGCTCCGCGCTCGCACCCGCTGTCCGACTCCTGACCATGAGCGATCCGGTCCGGCTCCGGTTCGTCGTCGCCGTACCGGATCGCTTCCTGCCCTTCCTGGTCCGGCGCGGACTCTTCTGGTTCGCGATGACGGCGCTGGTCGCGCCCGCGCTCTGGATCCTGATCGGATTCGCGACGGACGCCTCCGACGCCGGCCGGCGCCTCGAGGCGTGCTCGTTCGGGTTCGGCTTCGCCGCCGCGCTGGCCTGGCGGTCGTGGCACATCGCGTACGAGGTCACCGTCGAACGTGACGAGCTGCGCTGGAGAGGCTTCCCGGGCAGGGGTCGAGCGCCGCTGAGCCGGCTGCGGCGCGTCAGGGAGCCGACGCTCGGCCGCAACCAGGTCGAGTTCGACCTCGGCCCGCTGCGCAGCTTCACGGTCTCGCCGGCTGCGGGCCTCGCCGAGTTCGTCGAGCGTCTCATGGCGGCCGAGCCGTACCTGCAGGTGCAGCTCCCACCTTCGGTGTGGCGAGACGCCCATCGACACCGGGGTCACTTCGAGGAGGTGAAGGGCTGACGGGATCGCCCGGTCCGGCGCCGCCGAACCGGGCAATCCCGAAGCGACCGCTAGCTCGTCCGCCAGATCTCCGCGGCGGAGATGATGCCGGATACCATGCCACGGCCCTTGCTGCCGTCAGGCAGGGTGCGCTTGCCGAGGTTCTGGATCTTCGTGCCGCCGGCCACGATCCACGGCGCGGCTGAGATCCAGATGTAGGGGATGTCGGCGCCGAACCGCGCCGCGATCTTCTGGTACGCGGACGCCCGCGCGGCCGGATCCGGGTTCGTCCGCCCGGTGATGAGTGCCGCGTCGATCTCCGGGTCCTTGTTGCGGGCGAAGTTCAGCGCCTGCTTGCCGACGGGCGCCGCCAACGAGCTGTGCCACCAGACGAAGTTGCCGTCGGGGTCCGGCGAGTTGAACTGACGCCAGCCGTAGGCCTGGTAGTTGCCCACGATCGCGTTCAGGATGTACGGGCTCTGCTCGACCTGGACGATGTTGGTGGTGATCCCGACTTCCTTCCACAGCGCCTGCAGGAACTCGTTCTCCTGCCGCGTCTTGGCCGTGTTGATCGTGCCGAAGTTGAACGAGATCGGGCCCTTCTCGGCCTGGTAGGCGGCCACGAGCTGCTTCGCCTTGGCCTGGTCGAAGGTGGGGTAGCCTGACGGCGCGTAGTACGGCGAGCCCTTCGGGAACGGCCCGTCGGCCGGCTTCGTCAGGCCGTTGCCCAGCGTGTTGATGTACTTCTGCTGGTCGGTCGCGTAGGCGAGCGCCTGGCGGACCCGCACGTCGTCCAGCGGCGGCACGGCGGTGTTGAGCATCACGAAGCCCATGTCGGGCTCGCCCAGCACCTCGTTCAGGTCGTTGACCTGGTTGTAGGAGCCGTTGTCCTTGAAGTCCGCGATGTTCTGCGAGTCGCTGGAGTGCAGCGCGTCGATGTTCCCGGCCTTGAGGCTGTTGCCGCGCGACTGCGGGTCGGGAATCGGCTTCCACGTGACGGAGTCGAGGTAGGGCAGCCCGGAGCGCCAGTAGTTCGGGTTCCGCGTCGCGGTGAAGTGGTCGCCCGGCACCCACTCCTTGAAGACGAACGGTCCGGTCCCGATCGGGTTGGCCTTGCCGCTGATGTCGGCGAGCTGCTTGAGCGCAGCCATGTGGCCGAGCTGCCCGGTCAGGTAGATCGGGAACGGCACCCAGGGGATCTTGGTGCTGACCGTCACGGTCATCGCGTCCACGACCGTGACCTTTGCCATGTTGAACAGGGCCGGTCCGGTCAGCGGCGACTGCGACACCCCGTCGAGGTTGGCCTTGACGACCGTGGCGTCGAGCGGGCTGCCGTCGTGGAACGTGATCCCCGGCCGAAGCGTGATCGTCCACTGCATGTAGTCGGGGCTGTGCGAGATCGACTGGGCCAGGTACGGCTTCACGCTGCCGTCGCCCGCCTGCGTGAAGAGCGGGTCGTACACCGTGCCCGCGTAACAGAGGCCGGTCGAGTCCCAGGCGCCCTGGCGGGCGTCGAAGCTGTTGATCTCGGCCTCGGTCGCGAACGTCATGCTCCCGCCCTTGCGGGGCGTCGAGGGGACGTTCGACGAGCCGCTGCCGGTCCCGCAGGCCTCCAGGAAGGCCGCGGCGGCGCTCGGGATCAGCAGGCCGCCCGCGGTCGTCCGGACGGCCCGCCCGAGGAACGTGCGACGGTCGTAGCGGTCAGGCATTTGCTTCTTTCTCTCTCCATGAAGTGTGGCCTGCGGCGGCGGCGGGAGGTTCCAGCGCGAAGTGGCAGGCCGCGAAGTGACCGGGAGCCACCTCGCGAATCTGCGGCTCGCGCTCCGCGCACACGGCCTCAGCACGCGGGCACCTCGTGCGGAACCGGCAGCCGCTGGGGGGAGCCAGCGGTGACGGGAGCTCGGACTCGAGCTCGACCACCGACGGGTCTGGCCGGACCGAGGGGTCCGGCACCGGGACCGACGCGAGCAGCGTGGCCGTGTAAGGATGCGCGGGCGCGCGGTAGAGGTCGTCGGCCGGCGCGACCTCGCACAGCTTGCCCAGGTACATCACCGCCACCCGGTCGCTGACGTTGCGCACCACCGCGAGGTCGTGCGCGATGAAGATCATCGTGAGGCCGTAGCGGGCCTTCATGTCCTCGAGCAGGTTCAGGATCTGCGCCTGGACGGAGACGTCGAGCGCGGACACCGGCTCGTCGCAGATCACGAGCTTGGGCTCCAGCATCAGCGCGCGGGCGATGCTGATGCGCTGGCACTGGCCTCCGGAGAACTGGTGCGGCCGGCGGTCGCCGGCGGACTCGGCGTCCAGGCCCACCGCTTCCAGCACCTCGGCGACGCGGCGGTGCCGGTCCT
>DASQZW010000199.1:0-25759 GCA_035638495.1 Terriglobales bacterium | reverse complement strand
CCCTCCCCACCCCTCCCCCGCAAGGGAGGGTGTTCGAACTCTTCCGGCTCGACGGCCAGGTGGCGGTCGTGACGGGCGCGACCGGTGTGCTCGGCGGCGCCATCGCGCGCGGCCTGGCCGCCGCCGGCGCCCGGGTGGCCGTACTCGGCCGCCGGGCCCAGCGCGCCGAGGAGGTCGCCGGGGACATCCGCGCCCGGGGCGGCGCGGCGGAGGCGACGCCGGCCGACGTGCTCGACCCCGCCGCCCTGGAGCGGGTGCGCGAGGACCTGCTGGCTCGCCACGGTCGGATCGACGTGCTCGTGAACGCGGCCGGTGGGAACCGGCCGGAGGCCATCGTGCCGGAGTCGGGGACGTTCTTCGACCTGACACCGCCCGCCGTCCGCGAGGTGCTGGAGCTCAACCTGATGGGCACGCTGCTCCCGTGCCAGGTGTTCGGGACCGCGCTGGCGCGGCAGGGGTCGGGCGCGATTCTGAACGTCTCGTCGATGGCCGCCAGCCGGCCGCTGACCCGGGTCGTGGCCTACGCCGCCGCCAAGGCCGCGGTGGACAACCTCACGCGCTGGCTCGCGGTGGAGCTCGCCCGCCGCCATGGACCGGGCCTTCGGGTCAACGCCATCGCCCCCGGCTTCTTCCTGGGCGAGCAGAACCGGGCGTTGCTGATCGGCCCCGACGGCGCTCCTACCGCTCGTGGCCAGGCGATCCTGGCGCACACGCCGGCTGGCCGGTTCGGCGAGCCGGAGGAACTGGTCGCCACCGCGCTGTGGCTGTGCGGACCGGGGGCCGCGTTCGTCACCGGCGTGGTCGTGCCGGTCGACGGCGGCTTCAGCGCATACGCCGGGGTGTGAGCCCAACGTCCCAGGGACGGCCTCCAGGCCGCAGTGCAGCGTCTACCCCCCTTCCGCTGGCGCACCGAGGAGCACCGCCCCAGGGACTCGAAGCAGCCTAGCGGGAATGGGTGGCGGGTGTCCACCCCTATCGGGGGAGATTTGCCTCCTCCTCCAGTGCCCCGTACAGGTCCTGGGCAGGCGAGCGCACGAGATCGGCGCCCCGGCCATCGCCGCGCTGGGGCAGTCCTCGCAGCACCACGACGGGCAGGCGCTCCACCGTCTCGCCGGCGATCAGCCCGGCGGCGGCGGCGACCATGTCAGCGAGCGGCACCTCGGTGGCCACCAGCATCCGGCCGAACAGGTCCGACTCGCCCCGCAGATCGATGATGGCCGGCAGGCCTGCCACGCCGATCGCGACCCCGATGTTGCCGCGGCGGAACGGCCGGCCGTGCGTGTCCGTCACGACGACGGCCAGGCGCCGGCCGCTGGCCGCCTCCAGTCCGGCGCGGAGCCGGACCGCGGACGCGTCCGGGTCCTCGGGCAGCAGGAGCACGAGGTCGTCGCCGCCGCCCACGTTGGAGTGGTCGATGCCGGCCACGCTCGACGTGAAGCCCAGGCGGTGGCGCACGATCAGGATGCCCGGCCGGGCGCGCGACACGCCCGTGCTCTCGCGCAGGACCACCTCGACCAGCCGGGGGTCCTTCTCCGTTCTCGCGGCCAGCCGGCAGGCCCGCTCCGATGCCGTCACCGTCCGCAGGTCCACGAACCGGCCCTCAGACTTGGAGACGATCTTGCTGGTGATGACGACGACGTCGCCGTCCTCCAGCGGGGTCGACTGCGCGGCCAGCGATCCGGTGATGAGAGCCACCAGGTCATCGCCCGGCTGGATCATCGGCATGCCCGTGACGCCGACGAGCGTCATCGCTGGAGGGGACACGGGCACATCATCCCATGCGCATCGCCGGCCCCGGTCTCAGGCGTAGGTGACCGTCACCTGCTGGTAGCCGAGCGAGCGGAGCATGTCCCGGAGCATCGTGCGCGTGTTGGCCTCGGCCCGGACCTTGAGCCCGCTCTGGGACGCGGCGTCGCCGATCTTCTTCTCGGCGACCTGGTACAGCTCCGCCTGGGAGTTCGGCGACTGGTCGAAGAACGCCCGGACGCGGTCGACGATGCCGCTCTCCTGCGCGAACACGTAGCTGCGCTGGTGGTCGAGATTGGGCTTGTCCAGCGCGGCGTGGGGCAGCCGCACCTGCACGGTGCTGCGGTCGCCCGACACCTGGATCGCGTCGCTGTCCAGGTGTGAGAAGTCCACGAAGGCGTCGACGCTGCCGATCGCGACGAACAGTGTGCGCTGGCCGACCACGGCCGTGGGCAGGAACGGCGTGTCCTTCTCGAGGTCGACGATCACCTGGAAGGTGCCGCTCGCCGCGTCGTAGCGGGACAGGTCGCGCATCGACTGCAGGAGGACCGGACCGCTGCGGTCGATGGTCCGCGTGCCGGTGGTCGGGATGCCCTGCAGCAGGCTGCGCACCTGGACCACGGCGACGGCGGCCACCAGGACCGCGAGCGCCAGGGCGACGACGGCGAAAACGGTGCGGGCCCAGCGCCGCCGCTCGACTCCGAACGTCTGTGGAGATTCCAAGGCGTCTGGGGTCCAGTCTAAGAACGGCGGACGTCCGTTCGCAGGTCGGGGATTTCGGGCTCAGCTCACGACGCGGCGCCGGAAGAGGCGGATCGCCGCCCCCAGGACCACGGCCAGCGAGCCGCAGAGGACGAGCAGCACCCAGCCCAGCGGCAGCGTCTCCACCGGGTGGCCGGCGATCGGCGGCAGCATCGCGTGTCGGAGCCCCTCGGCCGCGTAGGTCAGCGGGTTGAACAGCGTCACGACCTGGAACCACCGGATGCCGGCGAGGGACGTCCACGGGTAGTACGTGCAGCCGGTGAACAGGAGCGGCGTGATCAGGAGCGAGAAGATCAGACCCAGGTGGGTGATCGGCACGACCGTGCCGAGCAGCACGCCGATCGCCGCGCCCAGGAGCGCTGTCAGCAGCATCATTGCCGCCAGGACGCCGATCTCGTCGGTCCGCACGTGGTAGCCGCTGCCCAGGATCAGGTAGGCCAGCGGGAAGACGCACGCGCCTGCGACCAGGCCGCGGAGCGTCGCGATGCCGAACTTCTCGATCGCGACGAGCGCGTTCGGCAGCGGCGCCAGCAGCCGGTCGTCGATCTCCCGCGTGAAGCCGAGGTCCCGGCCGAGGTCGATCGAGACCGCCTGCAGGGGCGTCAGGAAGCACGTGAACGCCACCACCCCCGGCAGCAGGATCACCGAGAAGCTCGACGCCGTGGCGCCGATGCTCGTGAGCACCTTGCCGAACACGAAGAGGAAGAACAGCGGCTGCACGAGCGTCTGGACCAGGAACGCGGGCGCCTCCCGCCGGATCACCAGCAGGTCGCGCTCGACGATCGCGATGAGGGCGACGGCGGCCGCCCCAGCGTGGCCGCGCGGCTGCACGGTCATGAACGCAGGTCGCTCCCCGTGAGGTGGATGAACACGTCCTCCAGGCTCGGCCGCGCGAAGCGCAGGTCGAGCAGTTCAGCGTCCTCGCGGACCACCGCCTGCGCCGCGCTCGCGAGCAGCTGGCCCACCTCGCCGGTCGCGTAGAGGCGGTAGACGACCGTTTCATCCGGCCCCGACGCGCCTCGCCGCTCCACGGCGGTCACGCCGGGCACCGCGCCCAGCGCCGACTCGACCCGGACGGCCGCCGCGACCGGGGGACCGACGGCGACCGCCTCCGGAACGCGCACGCGCACCTCGAGCATCGTGCCGCCGGGGATCAGGCGCCGCAGCCCCTCGGGCGTGTCCAGGGCCAGGATGCGGCCGTGGTCCATGATCGCGATGCGGTCGCAGAGACGATCGGCCTCCTCCATGTCGTGTGTCGTCAGGACCACCGTCACTCCCCGCTCGCCGAGCGCCCGGATGCGCTCCCACAGGAACAGGCGCGACTGCGGGTCGAGGTTGTTCGTCGGCTCGTCGAGGAACAGCACGTCAGGCTCGTGCATGAGCGCGCGGCCCAGCATCACGCGCTGCTGCAGGCCGCCCGAGAACCAGTCCAGCTTCTCGCCGCCGCGCGCACCCAGGCCGAGCTCGTCCAGCAGCACGTCGGCGCGCGCTCCACGCTCGCGCCTCGGGACGCCGTGGTACGCGGCGTGGAAGCTGAGGATCTCGCGCACGCGCAGGCTGCGGTCGAGGTTCGGGCTCTGCGGCACCACGCCGATCCGCCGCCTGACCGCGATAGGGTCGGCGACGACGTCGACGCCGCCGACCGCTGCCCGGCCGCCGCTGGGCAGCACCCGGGTGGTCAGGACGCCGATCGCGGTCGTCTTGCCGGCGCCGTTGGGCCCCAGCAGGCCGAAGGTCTCGCCGCGCCGAACGGTGAACGACACGTCGTCCACGGCGTTGGACCGGCCGCGCTGGTAGCGCTTGACCAGGTGCTCGACCTCGATGGCGGGAGCGCTGTTCGGGGTCACGGCGCCAGCATCCGCAGCACGATCGCCGGGTCCGGGAAGTGGCTTCGCTGGTCGGGATGGTTCAGCGAGAACCGCGTGACGCCGTCGAGCATGGCCACGACGGCCGCGACCAGCTGGTCCGGGTCGTCCGGGGCGATCTCGCCGGTCGCCTGCCCCTCGACGACCAGCGTGCGCACGAGCTCGAAGAAACGCATGCCGCGCTGCTGCACGGCGGCGATGACGTCGGGCGGCGTCCCCGAGTCGCTCAGCACGTGGTACATGAGCTGGTACATCTCGGGGTGGTCGCGCCTGGTCTCCAGCACGACGGTGAGCAGCCGGCGGAGCTGGGCTCCGGGCGCCGCCGATGGATCCACCTGGAGGTCGTCGGGCCGCATGGCGTCCGCGACCAGGGCTCGGAAGAGCTCGTCCTTGCTCGCGAAGTAGCGGTAGGCCAGGCCCTGGCTGACGCCGGCCTCGGCCGCCACTTCGGCCATGGTCGCGGCGATGCCGCGGCGGGCGAAGACCGCGCGGGCGCCGTTCAGGATCCGGGCACGCTGCTCGTCGCGAACACGTTCGTTGTCGGCTTCGGTTCGGGGCACTCCTCTGACACCTCGTAGAAATGAATGATTCATTCATTCTACGCCTGGTGGGCGTGAAATACAATCCGATCGCTGTGAGTGGGGGAAACGCGGAAGTGACGATCTGGGCCAGCCAGATGCGACCAGGCGGTCTCCCGGCCATCTGCGTGGAGACCGGCGTACCGGCCGACCGGTGGGTGCGGAAGAGGTACGCGACCGCTCCGAGCTGGACGTTTCTCCTGCTCCTGCTGGCGATCCTGGTACTCGGAGTGCTGGCCTACTTCGTCGTCCGCGCGCTGGTGAGCGTCAGGGCGTCCGGTCAGTTGCCGTTCGCCCGCGCCGTCGCCCACAGGATGCGAGCGCTCTCCACTGGCGGGCTCGTGACGTTCCTCGTCAGCCTGGTGGTGTTCGTTGCTGGCCTCGCTGGCAACTCGGGCGTCGTCGCGGTGGCGGGCCTGGTGCTCTTTCTCGTCGCGGTGGCACTCCTGGTCGAGGCCGGGACGTTCGGGCCGGCCGCGGAGGTGCACAGGCATCCCGGGGTGCCGAGCGATCGTGTCGTCGTGCTTCGACGGGTGCACCCCGACTTCGCCGCCGCCGTGCTCGCCGGCCAGCAGGCCATGGCGAACCGGGAACCATGAGCCCGGGCGTCGTGGAGGGCCTGCTGCAGGAGGTCGGCGTCCCACCCGAGGCAGCCGCGCGAACCACGGTGGAGGGCCGCGACCCGGTGCTCGCGGCCCGCTTCCCCATCGGCGAGGCCGCGGCCGCCGCCATCGGGGCCGCGGCGTCGGCGTCGGCGCTGCTCTGGCGCGATCGCACCGGACAGGCGCAGGACGTGCGAGTGGACGTCCGGCGGGCTGCCGCCACGCTCGTCGGCCACACGCTGCAGCGCCTCGAGCCCGAGCCGCTCGCCGCCCGTCCGCCCAATCCGCTCGTCGGCCTGTACGAGTGTCGGGACGGACGCTGGATCCACCTCCACGGCTCCTTCCCGAAGCTGTCGGCTGGCACGGTCCGAGTCCTCCGCTGCGCGCCCGAGGCGGACGCGGTCGCCGGCGCGGTGGCAACCTGGGACGCGTTCGCGCTGGAGGCCGCACTGGCCGATGCGGGGACGTGCGGCGCCGTCGTGCGCACGGCGGCGGAATGGGAGCGAACGCCGCAGGGAGACGCCGTCGCGCTGCTGGGCAGAGTGCGGGTCGACCGGGTCGCGGATTCGCCGCCGGAACCCGCCGGCGATAGCCGCCGCCCGCTCGGCGGCGTGCGGGTGCTCGACCTCACCCGCGTCCTGGCCGGCCCCGTGCACGGCCGCCTGCTGGCCGAGCACGGCGCCGACGTCCTCCTGGTCAACGCGCCCCACCTGCCGAACGTGCCCGCCTTCGTCCTCGAGACCAGCCACGGCAAGCGCTCGACGTTCCTCGACCTGGAACGGGCGGACGAGGCGGCGCGCCTTCGCGAGCTGGCCGCCGGCGCCGACGTGTTCGTCCAGGGCTACCGCAGTGGTTCGCTGGACCGCCGAGGCCTGGGCACCGAGGAGCTGGTCGCGGCCAGGCCCGGCCTGATCGTGGTGACGATCAACTGCTATGGGGACGCCGGACCCTGGCGCGAGCGCCCGGGCTGGGAGCAGCTGGCCCAGTCGTCCACCGGGCTCGCGGCGGCCCAGGGCGCGCCCGGACCGCCGCGCCTGATGCCGGCGGCGGCGTGCGACTACACGACCGGCTACCTGGCGGCGCTGGGCACGCTGGCGGCGCTGTGGCGCCGGACGAAGGAGGGCGGCAGCTACCACGTCCGAGCGTCCCTGTGCCAGACGGGAAGCTGGCTGGCGCGACTGGGCCCGACGTGCGACCCGGACGCCGCGGCCGGACTCGGTGATCTGACGGCCTGGATGCAGGAGACGGACACGGCGCTGGGCCGGCTGCGGCACCTCGGGCCGGTGGCCGAGATGTCCGCGACGCCGCCGCGGTGGGCGCGGCCCTCGCCGCCGCTCGGCGCCGACCCACCCGAATGGCCGCAGCGCTGATGCGAGTAGGCTCAGGGATTGAGCAGCGTGTCCATGCAATTCGATGAGCTAGCCGCATACCTGGAACGGCTGGAGGCGACCAGCGGCCGCAACGAGCTCGTCCGCATCATGTCGGAGCTCTACGCGGCGTGCTCGGCCGACGAGATCGAGACCGTCACGTACCTGATCCAGGGCAGGCTCGCGCCGTTCTTCGTGCCGGTGGAGATCGGCCTCGGCGAGCGCCTGCTGATCACCGCCATCGCGATGGCGTACGGGTCGCCCAAGGACGCGGTGACCGCGACGTACCGCCAGCTCGGTGACCTCGGGGTCACGGCGCAGGGCCTGGCGCCCCCGGCGGGGCAGCACCCGCCGACGGTCGTCGAGGTCCACCGCCGACTGTCGGAGATCGCGGCGGCCGGCGGCGAGGGGAGCCTCCAGAAGAAGCTCGATCTCTTCGCCGCCCTGCTCGGCGAGCTCGACCCCGTCTCGGCCAAGCACCTGGTGCGCATCACCAGCGGCAAGGTGCGGCTGGGGATCGGCGACCCGACGGTCCTCGACGCCCTCTCGTTCGCGAAGAAGGGCGACCGCTCCCTCCGGCCTGTGCTCGAGGGCGCCTACAACCGCACGTCCGACCTCGGCCTGATCGCGCGGACGCTCTGGGCCGAGGGCGAGGACCGGGTAGCGGCGCTCCAGGTCACGGTCGGGCGTCCGCTCCGCCCCCAGCTCGCCGAGCGACTGCCCGATCCCGAGTCCGTGATCAGGAAGATGGGGCTGGTGGGGGTGCAGCCCAAGTACGACGGCTTCCGGGTCCAGATCCACAAGGACCGCGAGCAGGTGAACATCTTCTCCCGCAACCTGGAGAACATGACCGAGATGTTCCCGGAGCTGGTGGCGGCCGCCGGCCGGCTGGCGGTCAGCGGCGTGATCCTCGACGGCGAGGCGATCGCGTACAGCCCCGAGTCCGAGGAGTACCTGCCCTTCCAGGAGACCATGGGCCGGCGCCGCAAGTTCGGGATCGACGAGTTCGCGCAGCGGGTCCCGCTTCGCGCCTTCGTCTTCGACGTGATGTACCGCGACGGCTCCGACCTCACCCCGCTGCCCTACCAGCAGCGCCTCGAGATCGCCGACGAGGTGGTCCGCGGCTCGGAAGCGCTCGTCAGCGCGCCGCTCACCCGGACCGATTCGGCCGATGTGCTGACCCGGGAGCTGCTCGACAACATCAGCCGCGGGCTGGAGGGCGTGGTGGCAAAGCGCCTCGACTCGCCGTACCAGGCCGGCGCCCGCAACTTCAACTGGGTGAAGCTGAAGCGCAACACCAGCGGCCAGCTCAACGACACGATCGACGTCGTGCTGCTGGGCTACTACCGCGGGCGTGGCCGGCGCGTCGAGTTCGGGGCCGGCGCGCTGCTGGCCGGCGTGTACGACAGCGACCGGGACGAATTCGAGACCATCACCAAGATCGGCACTGGCCTGTCCGACGCCGGCTGGCGCGAGGTGTACGACCGCGCCCGAACACTGGAGGTGGAGGATCGGCCGGCGCGCGTCAACTCGATCCTCGTCCCCGACGTGTGGCTGCGACCGGAGATCGTGGCGGAGGTCCTGGCCGACGAGATCACGCCGAGCCCCCGCCACACGGCCGGCATGAGCGACGACCGCCCGGGTATGGCCCTGCGATTCCCGCGGATCGTCAGCTTCCGCTCCGCCGACAAGCGGCCGGAGGACGCGACAACCGTGCGCGAGGTCCTCGAGATGTACCAGCAGCAGCGGGCGCGCTAGCGGCCCGGATGCGCGGGACGCTCGACCGCTACGCGCGTTTCCGCGCCATGAACGCAGAGCTGCTCGCCACGCTGGACGGCGAGAGCCTCGGCTTCACGCCGGGGCCCGGCATGGGAGCCATGTGGCAGCAGTTCCGGCACCTCGGCCGCATCGAGGACAACTACGTCGCGGGGATCGCCACCGGCGTGCTGGAGTTCGGAGCGCCCCGCCGGCGCGCCTCCGGCACCACGGCGAGCGCGCTGGCGGACTACCTCCGCGACCTCGACGAGGACCTGCGGGCCGCGGTCGCGGGCGCAGGTCCGGAACACACGATCGCGTGGCCCGGCGAGCAGGTCGGCCTGGTCGAGCATCTCGGCCGGCTGGCAAACCACGAGCTCCTGCACCAGGGGGAGCTGGTCGTGTACGTCCGTCTGCTGGGCCGCCCGTTCCCCCGCTCCTGGCGCGTCTGGGGGCTCTGAGGCGTCTGGGCCGGGCTCGGGCCAAGGGGGCGCAGGAGCGCCCCCTGCCGACCAGCCTGGGTGCGGGCCGAGCGGGCATCAAGGCTTCCCTGCGGCGCTCCGCGGCCTTGATGCCCTCCAGTTGGTCGCCAACAGGGTCGCAACCGTCCCAAATGTGCGCCAATCGCCCACTCCCGGGCCTGTGAGAGGGCCACTTGGCGCCAAATGGCCCTCTGGATGCGCAAGCGACGCGCAAGTGGACCGCTTGCAGCCCGGAACCGTGCGTTGCTGCGTGTCAGCGTGGTCATCGGGCGCCTGAGGGGACTCTCACGCGCAGCAAACCGCCCCGCCGGCCTCTGCTGACGGCATGAGCACCCAACCGGAGGGGCATGTCGACGCCGAGGACCGGGCAGCCCCTACCGATCGTCCGGGAACCGCGATCGGTACGCGCGGCCGCGCTGCGACAGGATCCACGCCGCCCCGCGGACGAACCCCACCACGGCGGCGACCTCCTCGCCCTGGACGATGTCGCGCGCCCCCGCGACGATGGCCTCGTAGCGCGCGCGCCCCGCGCGGGATCCGAGCATGTAGCCCAGGCCGAAGATCGCCAGCTTCACGAACATGGTCAGCCTCCCGGTGATCGGATCACATCCGGCGCAGCCGCAGGTAGCGCCGGATGTCGGAGCGATTCATGACCAGCAGCGCCACCGCCCCCACGAGCGCGAGCTTGAGGAACGGAGCGAGCGCGCCGCCGCGCGGCGAGTCACTGCCCAGCGTGAGTTGCAGCTTCAACGACAGTAACCCCCTTGCACGCCGTCAGCGGCTCGCGCTCGGCAGCCACGCCACCGGCCCCGCGCTCGCCTCGGGACGCCGAACGACCATGATGACGAGGTCGAGCTTGACCTCGTCCCCGACGATCCAGCGGCCCGCACGCAGCGCCCGCTCCCAGTCGAGGAACCAGTCCAGCCGGCGGATGACCGTCAGCGCGGTCAGGGTGGCGCGCTCCACCCCCGAGGCGTCGACCTCCCAGTCCTCCAGCCGCACCTCGAGCCGGATCGGCCGCGTGACCGACCGGATCGTGAGCTCCCCGAACAGGCGGAACCGCTCGTCGCCGAGTGGCTGCACGGCGCTGCTTCGGAAGACCATCTCCGGGAACCGGTCGACGGCGAAGAAGTCCGGCGAAGACAGGTGGTAGTCGCGGTCGAGGCTGCCCGTGTCCACGCTCGCGGTCCTGATCCGGCACTCGGCGCGCGCCGTCGTGAGGTCGCGTCCCTCCACCTCGACCCAGCCGCTGAAGTCGCGGAAGCGCCCGTGCACCGTCATGAACTTCATGAACGCGCACGAGAAGGCGAGCTGGGTGCCGCGGGTGTCGACGCGGTACCGCACCGTTCCGCTCGGCGGTGCGGGCTGGACAGCCGCCTCGCGAGAGCGCTCCGCCTCGTCGGCCTGCGGCACCTCGCGGCAGAACGCCACCACGGTCGCCGCGCTCGCGGGATGCGTCACCGGCGACAGCGACAGCTCCAGGGCGATCTCGCGCCCGTCGCGCCGGAGGCCCGAGACGCGCACCGTGTGGCCGTCCTTCGCCGGCCGAGCCGCCTGTCCGGCCGTGATGGCCGCGAGCACGCCCTCGAGCATCTCGCGGTGGCGCGGTGCGATCAGCGTTTGCAGGATCGAGACGCCCACGATCTGCTCGGGCTGCCACCCGAACAGGTCCTGCGCGTGGCGGTTCCAATGGGTCACGCGGCCGGCGGCGTCGACGGCCAGCACGGCGTCTGGGGAGGCCTCGATGAGCGCTGGCAGCTGGTCCTGGGCCCACGCCCGGCGGGGCCGCGCCGCGAACACGTCGTCGAGCTCGCCGAGGAACTGCACCACGGTCGACTGACGCCGCGCGGGGTCGGGGTCCAGCGCGCGGAACAGCACGCGGTCCGCCTGGCTCGACAGCTCTGTGCCGCTGGAGCGGGCCGCCCCGCCGGGGCTCGTCCCGGTGACCATCTCGTAGAGGAGGAGGCCGAGCGCGTGGACGTCCGTGCGCCGGTCCGGCTCCGCTCCGGGGATCTGCTCCGGGGACAGGTACCAGGGCGCCGACGTCGCGTGCCCGTAGCGCGCCGGCGACATGCCGAAGTCAGCAACCAGAACGGCGCCGTCGGTCTCGACCAGCACGTTGCTCGGCTTCAGGTCCTGGTGGACGACGCCCGCCTCGTGCGCGGCGTGGAGGGCGCCGGCGACCTGCTGCAGGATGCCCAGGGCCGAGCGGACATCGAGGGGCCGCCTGCCGAGCACGTCGCGGAGCGTGCCACCGCGGACCAGCCGCATGCTCACGTAGGTCAGTGGGCCTCGCGTGGCCACCTCGTGGATGGGGACGATCCCGGGGTGGTCCAGGCGCGACACGGTCGCGATCTCGTCCACGCAGCGGGACAGGAATCCGGGCCGGCCCGCCAGGTCCGGATCGAGGAACTTGAGGGCGACCTGCCGCTCCGCCGCCACGTCGACCGCGCGGTAGACGGCCGACGCGGCGCCCGTGCCGATGCGGCTCGCGACGCGGTAGCGTCCGATGGTCGTGCCGGCGAGGTCAGGCAGTGCCATCCGCCACCGGCCCCGCCAGCGCCGCCTCCACCGCCCGGGCGCGCTCCTCCACCGCGGTGTAGCGCTGGATGTACGCCTCCACCACGTGCCGGATCTCGAGCAGCCCCTCCGCGTGCGCCTGCAGCTGCTCGTGGCCGCGGCAGGTCAGCTCGTAGTGCCGCCGGCCCGGGCCCACCGACGAGAGCTGCCACTCGGAGCGGACGAGCCCGTCGCCCTCCATCGTGCGCAGCGCCCGGTACAGCCCGCCGGGATCACGCTCGAAGCCGAACTCGGCGAGGCGGTCGAGCAGGTCGTATCCGTGCGCCGGGGACTCGGCGATCAGGAGGAGCAGGCACGGCTGCAGGAACCGCTTCGGCTGGCCAACCTCGTAATGGCGTCCCGACGAGGACATCGCCTCCTACCTGAATCCCACGGACCGGTGCCCGCCCAGCATACATCTGGGCGCCCGCGACACAAATGCTCTGTGCAGCGCACATACATGTGGGAATCCCAGCAATTGCGATCGTCAGCGCCACGGTGCGATGCTGAGGAAAACTTGCCCGCGGTTTGAAGCAGCATCGGTCGTGCGTACGGTGGCCTCCGCTCGTGACCGCGCGCTGCCGTGCTTCGAGAGAAAGGAGATCGCCGATGGCTGAGGGAGCTGCTCCCTACGGGTCCAGGACCCAGCGCCCACCAGACGTCAGCGATGTCCACATCGTGTGGATCACCGCTGGCCTCGGCTGCGATGGCGACTCCGTATCCATCACGGCGGCGACGCAGCCGAGCATCGAGGACGTGCTGATGGGCGCGATCCCCGGACTGCCGCGGGTCCATCTGCACAACCCGGTGCTGGCATACGAGGTCGGCGACGACTTCATGCGTCACTACTACGCGGCCGAACGCGGCGAGCTGGATCCCTTCGTGCTGGTCGTGGAGGGCTCGATCCCAAACGAGGAGATCAAGGCCGAGGGCTACTGGGCCGCGGTCGGCACCGACGCGGCGACGGGCCAGCCGATCAAGACCACCGAGTGGGTCGACCGCCTGGCGCCGAAGGCGACCGCCGTCATCGCGATCGGCACCTGCGCGACCTACGGCGGCATCCACGCCATGGAGGGCAACCCGACCGGGGCCATGGGCCTCCCCGACCACCTGGGCTGGGGCTGGAAGTCGAAGGCCGGCCTGCCGATCGTCTGCGTGCCCGGCTGCCCCGTGCAGCCCGACAACTTCATGGAGACCGTGCTCTACCTCCTCTACCAGGTGGCCGGGCTGGCTCCGATGATCCCGCTCGACGAGGCGCTGCGCCCGACATGGCTGTTCGGCAGTACGGTCCACGAGGGCTGCGACCGCGCCGGCTTCTACGAGCAGGGAGAGTTCGCGTCCGACTACGGGTCGCCGAAGTGCATCGTCAAGCTCGGCTGCTGGGGCCCGGTCGTGAACTGCAACGTGCCGAAGCGGGGCTGGATGGCCGGGCTGGGCGGGTGCCCGAACGTCGGCGGCATCTGCATCGGCTGCACGATGCCGGGCTTCCCCGACAAGTTCATGCCGTTCATGGACGAGCCGCCGGGCGCCAGGCTGTCGACCGGCGTCTCGAGCGCGTTCGGCGGCCTGATGCGGACCCTCCGCACCTTCACCAACGACACGGCCAACAAGGAGCCCAGGTGGCGGCATCGCGGCAGCGACCTGACGAGCGGCTACCGGCCGACCAGCTACTGAGCGAGGGAGACGAATGGCCACCGTCCGGCAACCGGAGACGAAGAAGCGAACGCTGGTCGAGATGTCGTGGGACCCCATCACGCGGATCGTCGGCAGCCTCGGCATCTTCACCAAGATCGACTTCGACAACCGCGAGGTCGCGGAGTGCTACAGCACGTCATCTATCTTCCGCGGATACAGCATTTTCATGAAGGGCAAGGATCCGCGCGACGCGCACTTCATCACGAGCCGCATCTGCGGGATCTGCGGCGACAACCACGCCACCTGTTCGTGCTATGCGCAGCAGATGGCGTACGGCATCCGGCCGCCGGCGATGGCCGAGTGGATCGTGAACCTCGGCGAGGCCGCCGAGTACATGTTCGACCACAACATCTTCCAGGACAACCTGGTCGGCGTCGACTTCTGCGAGAAGATGGTGCGCGAGACCAACCCGTCCGTCTGGGAGCGCGCGAAGACGACGGAAGCGCCGCACGCGGCGGACCACGGCTACCGGACCATCGCCGACATCATGACCGCGCTCAACCCGTTCGAGGGCGAGTTCTACCGGGAGACGCTGCACGTCAGCCGCTACACGCGCGAGATGTTCTGCCTCATGGAGGGTCGCCACGTGCATCCCTCGACGCTCTACCCGGGCGGTGTCGGCACCGTGCCCACCGTGCAGCTCTTCACGGACTACCTCGTGCGCCTCGCGCGCTACGCGGAGTTCATGAAGAAGTGCGTGCCGCTGCACGACGACCTGTTCGACTTCTTCTACCAGGCCCTGCCCGGATACGAGCGCGTCGGCGAGCGGCGGATCCTCGTCGGCTGCTGGGGGTCGTTCAACGATCCCGACCACTGCGACTACCAGTACCGGCACATGACGGACTGGGGCCGCAGGATGTTCGTGACGCCGGGCGTCGTGGTCGACGGCAAGCTGGTCACGACCGACCTGGTCGACATCAATCTCAACATCCGCATCCTGCTCGGCAGCTCCTACTACGAGGACTGGGAGTCCTCGGAGACGTTCGTCGACCGCGATCCGCTGGGCAACCCCGTCCACAAGCGGCACCCCTGGAACCAGACCACGATCCCACGGCCTCAGAAGCGCGAGATGCAGCCGGGCGGCAAGTACTCGTGGACGATGTCACCGCGCTGGCTCTACCAGGGCGATCACCTGGCGCTCGACACCGGCGGCGGCGCCTACGCCCGCTTCATGACCACGGCGCTCGCCGGCCTGGTTGACATCGGCTACGTCAAGGCTACCGGGGACAGCGTCAAGATCTTCCTCCCGAAGACGGCCACGAAGGGCGAGACCGAGTTCGAGTGGAAGATCCCGAAGTGGAGCAACGCGATCGAGCGCGACCGTGCCCGGACGTACTTCCAGGCGTACGCCTGCGCCTGCGCCTACTACTTCATCGAGAGGGCCATGGCCGAGCTGCACGCCGGCCGGACGGAGACCTCGACCCCGTTCGAGGTGCCGGACGAGGCCATCGGGTGCGGCTTCCACGAGGCGGTGCGCGGGGTGCTCTCGCACCACCTCGTCATCCGAGACAGGAAGATCGCGAACTACCACCCCTACCCGCCGACGCCGTGGAACGGCAGCGTGCGTGACGTCTACGGGACCCCCGGACCGTACGAGGACTCGGTCCAGAACACCCCGATCTTCGAGGAGAACGGGCCGGACGAGTTCAAGGGCATCGACATCATGCGCACGGTGCGGAGCTTCGACCCCTGCCTGCCCTGCGGTGTGCACATGTACCTGGGCCCGGGCAGGGTGCTGGAGCAGAACCACTCGCCGATGTTCGGCATGCAGTAGGTGGCGGCGCACGACGGCGCTGGCCGTCAGCTGGAGCGCAGGGTCCGGCGGGTCGACGCGCTGGTGCGCGAGCTGGAGGCGCTGCCCGACGAGGGCGCGCGGCGGAACGCCGTCGAGGCGGTCCGGGCCCTGCTCGACCTCCACGCCGAGGGGCTGCAGCGGCTGCTCGCGCTCGCCGGTCCGGAGGTCACGGCCAGGCTCGCCGACGACGACGCCATCGGCGGGCTGCTGCTGCTCCACGGGCTCCATCCCGTGCCGTTCGAGCGGCGGGTGCAGCGGGCGCTCGACGGCGTCCGACCGTACCTGGGCTCGCATGGCGGCGGCGTGCAGGTGCTGGAGGCGCGCGACGGCGTCGTCCGCCTGCGCCTGGAGGGGACCTGCCACGGCTGTCCGTCCTCGATGGCCACCCTCGAGCACGCGATCGAGCGCGCCGTCCGGGAGGGCGCGCCCGACGTGCAGGCGATCCACGTGGAGGGCGTCGCGGAGGCCGCGCCGGCCGGCTTCGTTCCGCTGGCGTCGATCGGGCGGGAGCCGATGACCTGCCCGGCCGAGCTCCGGGGCTGACGATGTCCGCAGGGGATATGGCTGCGCTGCGGCGGCTGGCCAGGCCGCGCGAGGCGGATGAGCGATGCGAGCTGTGCAGCGCACCGCTCCCGGCCGACCACCGCCACCTGTTCGACGAGCGGACGGAGGCGCTCGCGTGCGCCTGCCAGGCCTGTTCGCTCCTCTTCACCGGCCGGGCGCAGGCGCGCTACCGGCCGGTGCCGACGCGTGTCCTGTCGCTGCCCGACCTCGTCCTGAGCGCGGAGCACTGGGAGTCGCTGGACGTTCCGGTCGGCCTGGCGTTCTTCGCGCGGAGCAGCCGGCTCGGCCGGGTGGTCGCGCGCTACCCGAGCCCGGCCGGTCCGACCGAGTCGCAGCTCCGCCTCGACACGTGGACCGAGCTCGAGGCGGCGAACCCGGCGCTCCGAGACCTCCAGCCGGACGTCGAGGCGCTGCTCGTGAACCGGGTCGGTGCGGCGGCCGACAACCTCGTCGTGCCCATCGACCAGTGCTACGCGCTGGTCGGCCTCGTGCGCACGGGCTGGCGGGGGCTCTCAGGCGGCCCCGAGGTCTGGGGCGCCGTCGCCGCGTTCTTCGCAGACCTCCGAGCACGTGCCGACGTGGTCCGCGATGCCTGACCTGACGTTCGCGGTCGAGGGCGCGGAGGCCGTCCCCTTCTGTGTCACGCCCACCATCGGCGTGAAGCTGCGCGTGGCAAACCGCATGGAGGACCGTGTGCACTCGGTGGCGCTGGACTGCCAGGTCCGGATCGACGCGCAGCGGCGGCGGTACGACGAGGCGGAGCGCCGGCGCCTCGCCGAGCTGTTCGGCGAGCCCGCGCGCTGGTCGCAGACGCTGCGCAGCCTGCTCTGGACGCACGCGCGGGCGAGCGTGCCGCCCTTCGACGACCAGACCACCGTGGTGCTGCACGTCCCCTGCACCGCCGACTTCAACGTGCTGGCGGCCAAGTACTTCAACGCGCTGGACGGGGGCGTCGTGCCGGTCAGCCTGCTCTTCAGCGGCACCGTGTTCCACGCCGGAGCAGGGGGCGCGCTGACGGTCGCCCGCATCCCGTGGACGGCGGAGGCCGCGTTCGAGCTCCCGGCCTCCGTCTGGCACGAACTGCTCGACCTCTACTACCCGAACACGACGTGGCTCACCCTGCGCATGGACACCTACGAGCGGCTCCTCGCGTACCGGGCCCGACACGGCCTGCTGACCTGGGAGCAGACGGTGGACGCGCTGCTGGCGTGCAGTCCCGAGGGGACCCCGCAGTGAGCGGTGACCGCGTCGAGGCCGTGGCGCGAGCCGTGCTGTACGAGGGCTACCTGCTCTACCCGTACACGCGGAGCGCCGCCAAGAACCAGGTGCGCTGGACCTTCGGCGGCGTGTACCCCCCGGCCTGGGACGCCGACCCGAGCACCATGCGCACCGAGTGCCTGCTGCGGCCGCGCGGGGGCTGCCGGGTGTCGGTCTCGGTGCGGTGCCTGCAGCTCGTGCGCCGCACCTCCCCTTCCGAGACGCCCTGGCAGGAGGCGGCCGAACGCCTGGTCGCCGAGGTCGTCGCGGACACCGACGAGCTGCTGTCCCGCCCCCGCCGGGTCGAGTTCGCGCTGCCCGCCGGCTGCGCCAGCGAGGCCGGTGCCCACCGCAAATGGCTGACGATCTCGGGCCGCGTGACGGTCGGGGCGGCCGCCGTCGAGGCCGGGGCGCTGCGCATCACCGCGGAGGTCGAGAACACGACGCCGGCGCCGGCCCATCTCGACCGCGAAGCCGCTCTCCTGAGATCCATGGTCTCCACCCACATGGTGCTGCGGGCGGCGGCCGGGGACTTCGTGTCCCTGGCCGACCCGCCGCCCGAGCTGGAGGCCGCCGCCGCCCGCTGCGCGAACGCCGGCACGTGGCCGGTGCTCGCCGGCGAGCCCGGCGCTCGCGACACGGTGCTCTCCTCCCCGATCATCCTGGAGGACCACCCGCGGGTGGCCGAGGAGAGCCCGGGCGATTTCTTCGACGCCACCGAGATCGACGAGATCCTGACGCTGCGAATCCTGACGCTGACCGACGAGGAGAAGGCCGAGCTGCGCCGCACCGACGAGCGCGGCCGGCGCCTGCTGGAGCGCTGCGAATCGCTGACCGGCGACCAGCTGCTCCGGCTCCACGGGACGCTGCGGGGTCTCCGCACGCTGGAGGAGGATGACGCATGAGCGACCTGGGGCCGTCGCTGGACCCGCTGGGCGAGACCGTGCCGCTGCAGTCGGTGCGCTGGCCGCACGGGGAGCTCCGGGTGGGCGACGCGGTGCGACTGCGGCCGCAGTCAGGCGCGGACATCCTCGACCTGGCGCTCGACGGGCGCCAGGCCCACGTGGAGTCCATCGTCCGCGACTACGAGGACGAGGTCCAGGTGGCGGTCGTCGTCGACGACGACCCCGGCGCCGACCTGGGGGCCATGCGCATGCCCGGCCACCGCTTCTTCTTCCGGCTGAGCGAGGTCGAGCCCGCGTGAGGATCCTGGTCGCGGGCATCGGCAACGTCTTCCTCGGCGACGACGCGTTCGGCGTGGAGACGGTGGCCCGCCTCGCCGGGCGCGAGCTGCCCGCCGGCGTCGAGGTCGCCGACTTCGGCATCCGCGGGTTCGATCTGGTCTATGCGCTGATGGACGGATACGACGCCGTCGTCCTGGTCGACGCGCTGGCCCGTGGCGAGCCGGCCGGCACCCTGTGCGTGCTGGAACCCTGCCTCGACGAGGTGGACGGCGCCGCCACGCTGGACAGCCACGCGATGCACCCGATGGCGGTCCTGGCGATGCTGCGCCAGCTGGGCGGGACGATGCCGCCCACGTGGATCGTGGGCTGCGAGCCCGGCGTACTCGACCCGGACGGCGGTGGTCACATGGGACTGAGCCAGCCGGTGGCCGGCGCGGTCGGCGCGGCCGCCGACCTGGTCGAGGCGCTGGTGCGGCGGGTCGCCGTGCCGGCTGCCGCGACCGCGAGGAGGGTCTGAATCATGCACGAGATGGGCCTCTGCGAGGCCGTCCTCGCGGTGGTGCGCGACGTCTCGGACGACGAGCCGATCCGCCGGGTGCGGCTGCGGATCGGCCGCCTCCAGGCCGTCGTGCCCGATGTGTTCGAGTCCTGCTGGCGCATGGCGGCACACGACACCGGGGCGGCCACCGCTGCCCTGGAGCTGGCCGAGGTGCCGGTGCGGGTGCGCTGCCGCGCCTGCGGCGGCACGGGCGAGCTGGACTCCACCACGGTCGCGTGTCCCGCGTGCGGCGCGGTGTCGGTCGACGTGGTCGCCGGCGACGAGCTGACGGTCGTGGAGGTCGAACTGGCGGACGGCGAGGTGCGCCGCAACCCCGCGCTGGCCGGCGCGGCGGCGGGCTCCTGACGTGTGCCTCGCCATTCCCGGCCGCGTGATCGAGATGGTGGACGCCGAGCGCCAGATCGCGAAGGTGGAGGTGGCCGGCGTGCGGCGCAACGTCAACGTCGGCCTGCTCACCGGCGACGACCGCCCGCAGCTCGGTGACTACGTCCTCATCCACGTCGGCTTCGCCCTGAGCAAGATCGACGAGCTGGAGGCGATGGAGACGCTGCGGATGCTGGAGACCCTCGGCGCGGCGTACCGCGACGAGCTCGACCAGTTCGAGGAGTCGAGCATCAACTGAACATGGGAGGTTGCCGCCATGAAACTGGGCTCCGTCGTGGGGCTGGCGCTGCTCGGCGTGGCCCTGCTGGTCGCGGCCAACGCCGGGGACATCCGGCGCTACCTGAAGCTCCGGGCGATGTGAGGGAGGCCGCCGGTCCCGCGTGACGCGGTTCATCGTGGTGCCCGGGTCTTCCTCGATCGACACGGAGGTGGAGTCGAGCATCCATCCCATCCACGGCAGGGCCACGGACCTCAGCGGCGTGGTCGAGGGCGAGTTCGACGGCGAGGGCAGGCTGCGGTTCGATCAGCCGCACGGCGGCTGGGTCGAGGTGCCGGTCGAGGCCATCCGGTCAGGGAACCGGCTGACCGAGCTCGAGATGCAGCGGCGCGCGGAGGCTGGCAGATTCCCGATGATCCGGTTCGAGGTGAACCGGGCCTGGGCCGTGAACGGCACCGACCGCTACCGCGCGGCCGTCAGCGTGACGGCGCACGGCCGTACGCAGGCCTTCGAGGAGGACTTCCACTACCGACGCGACGGCGCGCGGCTGGTCCTCAACGGGCAGCACACCTTCGACATGCGCGATTTCGGCGTGAACCCGCCCCGCATCTTCACGCTGCGGGTGGAGCCCCGAGTCCGGGTGAGCGTGCGGCTGGTCACAGAACAGGAGGAGTGACAGGTGTTCGGCAAGCTGGCGATCTTCGCGGTGGGCTACGTGCTCGGCGCCCGGTCCGGGCGCGAGCGCTACGAGCAGCTGGTCGGCCTCGCGAGGTGGCTCGCGTCCCGCGACGGGGTGCAGAACGCGCTCGGCGTCGCCCGGAGCGCGGCGCGGGCGGCCTCGGAACGGGCGCCGGAGCGACCCGGGAACCGGCCCGCGGCCTGAGATGAGATGAGATGAGTGCCGATCGCCTGGCGGTCACCGTCAGGGGCACGGTGCAGGGCGTCGGCTTTCGGCCGTTCGTCTATCGCCTGGCGGAGCGCCACGCGCTGGCCGGCTGGGTGCGCAACTCGACCGGGGCCGTCGAAATCGAGGTCGAGGGCGACCCGGCCGGGCTGCACGGATTCCTGACCCAGCTGACGGCCGAGGCGCCGCCGCTGGCCGCGATCGAGGACGTCCGGACCGCGCGCGTCCCGGTGCGGGGCGAGCGCGGCTTCCTGATCGAGCAGAGCCGCTCCGAGGCCGGCGAGTTCCAGCCCGTGGCCCCCGACGCGGCCACGTGCGACGACTGCGTGCGCGAGCTGTTCGATCCGGCCGACCGCCGCTTCCGCTACCCGTTCGTCAACTGCACGAACTGCGGCCCCCGCTTCACGATCATCGAGGCGCTGCCCTATGACCGTCGGGCCACGACCATGCGCGGCTTCCGCATGTGCGAGGCGTGCCGGCGCGAGTACGACGACCCGCGCGACCGCCGCTTCCACGCGCAGCCGAACGCCTGCTGGGACTGCGGGCCGCGGCTGTCGACGCCCATCGAGGCGGCCGTGGCCGCGCTGCGGGCCGGCCTCGTCGTCGCGGTGAAGGGCCTGGGCGGGTACCAGCTCGCGTGCGACGCACGCGACGAGGAGGCGGTGGCAAGGCTGCGTCGGCGCAAGCGGCGGCCGGCCAGGCCCCTCGCGGTGCTGGTCGCCGACCCGGAGCCGTACGGCGAGGCGACACCCGAGGAACTGGCCCTGATGCGCGGGGCGGCGCGGCCGATCGTGCTGCTCCGCTCGCGCGGCGCCCTGGCGCCCTCGATCGCGCCCGGGCTGCGCGAGGTGGGCCTGATGCTGCCGGCGACCCCGCTGCACCACCTCCTGCTCCACGACTTCGGCGGTCCGCTCGTGATGACGAGCGGCAACCTGAGCGAGGAGCCGATCTGCCGGGCCGACCGGGAGGCGCGCGAGCGCCTGGGCGAAGTGGCCGACGTCTTCCTGGGCCACGACCGCCCGATCGCCTCGCGCTACGACGACTCGGTCGTGCGGTGGGCCGCCGGCGCGGCGCGGGTCGTGCGCCGCGCCCGCGGGCTGGCACCGGCGCCGCTGCCGCTGCCGGCGGGCCCGCCCGTCGTGGCGACCGGCGCCCACCTGAAGGCCTCGTTCACCGTCGCCCGCGACGGCCACGCGTTCGTCGGTCCCCACGTCGGAGACCTGGACGACCTGCTGACCGTGCGCGCCTATGGCGAGGCGCTGGCGACGTACGAACGAATGTTCCACGTGGAACCCGGGGTGGTGGCCTGCGACCTCCACCCCGACTACGCGTCCACCCGCGCGGCCGAGGCGCTCGGCGATCCGCTGCGCGTCCAGCACCACCACGCCCACGTCGCCAGCGTGATGGCGGAGCACCGGCTGACCGGTCCCGTCTGCGGCGTGGCGCTGGACGGCGTGGGACTCGGCCCCGACGGCACGGTCTGGGGCGGCGAGGTGCTGGTCTGCGACCGGACCGGCTTCGAGCGCGTGGCGCACCTGGCGCCCGTGGCGCTGCCGGGCGGCGACCGGTGCGCGCGCGAAGGCTGGCGGATGGCGGCCGCGTACGGACTCGACGAGGCGCCCGACGGCGTGGACCCGCGCGGCTACGAGCTGGTCGCGCGCCTGGCCCGCTCGGGCCTCGCGCCGCTGACGACGTCGGCCGGCCGCCTGTTCGACGCGGTCGCCAGTGCGCTCGGCGTGTGCCAGGTGTCGACCTACGAGGGCGAGGCGGCGGCCCGCCTGGAGGCGGCTGCCGGCCCGGAGGCGGCGCCGGCCATCGACGTCGAGCTGGAGGACAGCCGCCGCCTGTTCGACGAGCTCGTGGCCCGGTTCCGGGCCGGCGAGCCGGCCGGGCGGCTGGCGGCAGTCTTCCACTCGTCCCTGGCCGGCGCGGTGGTGCGCGCCTGCCGGCGCACCGGGCTGCGCGCGGTGGCGCTGTCGGGCGGATGCTTTCAGAACCGGCTGCTGCTGGAAGCGTGCTTCGACGGCCTCCGCGCCGCGGGCCTCCAGCCGTACTCGAACGAGCGCGTCCCCGCCAACGACGGCGGCCTGTCGCTCGGCCAGGCGCTGGTGGCGACGTGGGCCCGGTGAGCGCCCCCATCGAGCGGCACTACGAGGCCGTGCTGGCGGCGGGCGAGGCGTTCTTCGGGGGGCGGGCGCCGGCGCTCGCCAGCGCCTGCTGGGGCATGGCCCGGCGGTTCCACCGCGGCGGCCGGCTGGTCATCCACGCGCCGTCGGGCGCCCCGTTCAGCGACGCCCAGCACAACGCGGTGGAGTTCGTCCACCCCGTGCTCGTCGGCAAGCGAGCGCTGCCGGCCATCGCGGTCCGCGACCGGGCCCACCTGGACCTCCTCGCCGGCTCCGACGACATCCGCATGGAGATCGGCGAGCTCGGCTTCGTCGTGGACGGCGAGGAATTCGCCGTCGCCACGGATGATCCCCGGGTTGCGCAGGAGGTCGTCGAGACCGCGTACCACGAGCTGTGGGAGCTGGTGCACGTGTTCTTCGAGCACGAGGGCCTGCTCGCCCAGCGGTGCGACGGCGAGGTCTGCCTGACCTGTGGCGACGTCGCACTGCCGGCCGCCGTCGTGCGCGTGCGCGGCACCGCCGCGACCGTGCGGACGGCGCAGGGCGAGGAGGAGGCCGACGTCACGCTCGTCGCCCCCGTGCAGCCGGGCGAGCTCCTGCTGGTGCACGGCGGCGTGGCCCTGGAGCGGGTGAAGCCGATCGACCGGTTCTCGCGCGAGTTCTACCCGTTCCTCAGCAACGAGACCGTCGATGTGCCCGCCGTGCTGGCGGACGTGGCGGACTCGGTGCGCAAGAAGTGGGAGGACGTCGCGGGCCTGCGGCGGGCGCAGGACCTGGAGGGCGTGGCGGCCGCGCTGGAGACCCTCCGCGGACGCGTTGACGCGGGCGGCGCCGTCCTGGCGTTCGGCAACGGCGGCAGCGCGACGGACGCGGCCGACCTGGCCGCCGACCTGCTGGCGATCGGCGTGCCCGGCATGGACCTGGCCGGCGAGCCGGCGGTCGTGACCGCGGTCGGCAACGACGTCGGCTTCGAGGAGGTGTTCGCCCGGCAGGTGATCGCACTCGGCCGGCCGGCCGATGTCGCGGTCGGGATCTCGACCAGCGGCCGGTCGGGCAACGTGCTGCGCGCGCTGCGCCAGGCCCGGCGTCAGGGTCTCGCCACCATCGCGCTGGCCGGATACGGCGGCGGGGAGCTTCGGGGCGAGCCCGCCGTCGATCACCTGCTCGTCACGGACAGCACGTACATCCCACGCATCCAGGAGGCCCAGGCGACGGTGTACCACGCCCTGGTGCGCGGGCTGGAGGAGAGGCCATGAAGTTCGTCGACGAGTTCCGCGACCAGCACGTGGCCGCGCGCCTGGCCAGGCTGATCGGGGAGGAGTCGGCCGGCCGCGACTGGAAGATCATGGAGGTCTGCGGCGGCCACACGCACACGATCTACAAGTTCGGCATCGAGGACGTGCTGCCTGCCAACGTGGAGCTCGTGCACGGCCCGGGATGCCCGGTCTGCGTCATCCCGATGGGCCGGGTCGACGACGGGATCGCAATGGCCAGGACGCCGGGCGTGATCTTCACGTGCTTCGGCGACATGATGCGGGTGCCGGGCAGCCAGGGGTCGCTGCTCGACGCGAAGGCACTGGGCGCGGACGTGCGCATGGTCTACTCGCCCCTCGACGCGCTGAAGATCGCCCGCGACAACCCGTCGCGGGAGGTCGTGTTCTACGCGATCGGCTTCGAGACCACGGCGCCCTCGACCGCGCTCACGCTCCTGCGGGCGGCGCAGGAGGACGTGCCCAACTTCTCGGTCTTCTGCAACCACGTCACGATCGTCCCGCCGATGAAGGCGATCCTGGATTCGCCCGACCTGCGGCTGGACGGCTTCCTCGGCCCCGGCCACGTGAGCACGGTCGTCGGCATCCGGCCGTACGAGTTCGTGGCCAGGCGCTACGGCAAGCCGGTGGTGGTGGTCGGCTTCGAGCCGCTGGACATCCTGCAGGGCGTGCACATGATCGTGCGCCAGGTCCGGGAGGGCCGCTGCGAGGTCGAGAACCAGTATCGGCGGATCGTGCGCGATGACGGCAACCCGCGGGCGCTAGAGGTGGTCGGCCGGGTGTTCCGGCTGCGGCCGCACTTCGAGTGGCGCGGCCTCGGCTTCATCTCCCTGTCCGCGCTGGCCATCCGCGAGGAGTTCGCCCGCTTCGACGCCGAGCTGCGCTTCGAGGTGCCCGGCGTGCGCGTGGCGGACCCCAAGGCCTGCCAGTGCGGCGAGGTCCTGAAGGGCGTCCTAAAGCCGTGGGAGTGCAAGGTGTTCGGCACCGCGTGCACGCCCGAGACGCCGATCGGGACCTGCATGGTGTCCTCGGAGGGCGCCTGCGCCGCCTACTACAACTACGGCCGGTTCTCGCGGGCGTCCTCGCGGCTGCAGGTGCTCCAGTGAGCGCGGCCAGCGACGCCTCGCGTATCGGCAAGTGGTCCGAGCAGGAGGTGCTGGAGCGCATCGAGGCGGTGCGCCGTCGCGCCCCGCGGATCCGCGAGCAGGCGATCACGATGGCGCACGGCGCCGGCGGCCGGGCCACCCACACGCTCGTGGAGGCGCTGTTCCAGCCCGCGTTCGGAAACCCCTCCGGCGACCAGGCGCCGTTCGAGGTGGGCGGCACGACCCTGGCGGTGACGACCGACTCCTACGTCGTCTCGCCCCTCTTCTTCCCCGGCGGCGACATCGGCGAGCTGGCCGTGAACGGCACCATCAACGACCTCGCGGTGGGCGGCGCAGAACCGATCTGCATCACCGCGGGCTTCATCCTCGAGGAGGGCCTGGAGCTGGACGTCCTGCGCCGGGTGGTCGAGTCGATGGCCCGCGCCACGGGGGCGGCCGGCGTGCGCCTGCTGGCCGGCGACACCAAGGTGGTGCCCCGCGGCAAGGGCGACGGGCTGTTCGTGAACACGACGGGCGTCGGCCTGGTGCGGGAGCCGGCCCGGCTGGGCGCCGCCCGGGTGAGCGTGGGCGACGCGGTGCTGGTCTCGGGCACGATCGGCGACCACGGCACGGCGATCATGCTGGCCCGCGGCGACCTCGACATCGAGTCGGACCTGGAGTCCGACACGGCCGCGCTGCACGGGCTGTGCGCGGCCATGCTGGCGGCGGGGGACGTGCACCTGATGCGCGACGCCACCCGCGGAGGCGTCGCGACGGTGCTCAACGAGGTGGCCCGCGAGGCGGAAGTGGCGGTTGCGATCCGCGAGGAGGCGGTGCCGGTCCGCGACGAGGTCCGCGGTGCGGCCGAGATCCTCGGCATCGACCCGCTGTACGTGGCCAACGAGGGCAAGCTGGTCGCGGTCGTGGCCGCGGGCGACGCCGGCGCCGTCCTGGCCGCGATGCGCGCCCACCCGTTGGGCGAGCGGGCGTCGCAGATCGGGG
>DASQZW010000198.1:0-23479 GCA_035638495.1 Terriglobales bacterium | reverse complement strand
AGCTCCAGCCAGACCTCCTCGTCGGCCGGGGTGGCGACCCGGAGCAGGGCTCGGACCTTGTCCAGCGAGAGCCGGCCGCCGCTGAAGGCCTGCCGGGTCAGGGGCAGGTCGGCGAGGGCGTGGCCGATCCGGAGCAGGTCGCCGGAGGTGTGGGAGTCGAGGCCGGCCTCGATGGAGAGCCAGTGGGCGCAGGAGCGGATGCCGGCGCCGCCCCAGCCGGCGCCGTCGTCGAAGGCGGCCAGGCGCAGCGCGAACTCGGCCTGGGCCGCCTGGATGTGGGCCGAGAGCTCGGAGAGCCGGTGGCCGAGCACGAGGGCGGTCTCCTCGTCGAGTTGGCGGAGAGTCGGCTGGGCCATGAGCCAATTATACCGAAAATCTGTTCGCCATTAAGGCTACGGCTTACAAGCGGCCAACCAGGAGGGCGGTCTTCCCGATGTGAAGGAGCTTGGCTCGAACGGGCGTTCGCCGTACAATGGCCTCGATGTCCAGCCCGTACCGGATCGATGCGCCGTTCGAGCCCAGAGGCGACCAGCCGCACGCCATCGCCCAGCTGGTCGACGGCGTTCGCGCCGGCCTGCGGGAGCAGGTGCTGCTGGGCGTCACGGGCAGCGGCAAGACCAACGTGATGAGCTGGGTGCTGCAGGAGCTCGGCCGGCCGGTCCTGGTCCTGAGCCCGAACAAGACGCTGGCCGCGCAGCTCTGCGCCGAGTTCAAGCGGCTGTTCCCGCACAACGCAGTCGAGTACTTCGTCAGCTACTACGACTACTACCAGCCCGAGGCGTACATCGCGCGCTCGGACACGTACATCGAGAAGGACTCGAGCCGGAACGAGGAGATCGACCGGCTGCGCCACCGGGCCACCACCTCGCTGCTCACCCGTCGCGACGTCATCGTGGTGGCCAGCGTCAGCTGCATCTACGGCATCGGCGCGGTCGAGGACTACCTCGGCGAGTCGCTCGAGATCCGCCGGGGCGAATCGATCCGGCGGGAGATCTTCCTGCGCAAGCTGACCGAAATGCTGTACGAGCGCAACGACTACGACCTGGGCCGCCTCCGCTTCCGCGTGCGCGGCGACATCGTGGACGTCGTCCCCGCCAGCGAGGAGAAGGTCTACCGCATCGAGTTCTTCGGCGACGAGATCGACCGGATCCAGGAGCTCGACTCGGTCACGGGCGAGATCCTGGCCGCGCGCGACGACCTGCGCATCTTCCCGGCCAGCCACTACATCACGCCGCGCGAGAAGCTCGAGCTTGCGCTCCGAGACATCGAGGTCGAGCTGGACGAGCGCACGAAGTGGTTCGAGGAGCACGGCCGGCTGCTGGAGTCGCAGCGCCTGCGCCAGCGCACCATGTTCGACCTGGAGATGCTGCGCGAGACCGGCACGTGCGCCGGCGTCGAGAACTACTCGCGCCACCTGACGCGTCGCCAGCCTGGCGAGGCGCCCTACACGCTGATGGACTTCCTGCCCCAGGACAGCCTGGTCTTCGTGGACGAGTCGCACGTCGCGGTGCCCCAGATCGGCGGCATGCTGGGCGGCGACCGATCGCGCAAGGCGGCCCTGGTGGAGTACGGGTTCCGCCTGCCCAGCGCGTTCGACAACCGTCCGCTCAGCTTCGACGAGTGGGACGAGCGCGTGGGCCAGATCGTCTACGTCTCGGCAACGCCAGGGCCCTACGAGATGGAGAAGTCGCAGCGCGTGGTCGAGATGGTGGTCCGCCCGACCGGCCTGGTCGACCCGCAGGTGGAGGTGCGGCCGACCGAGGGCCAGATCGACGACCTCGTGGCCGAGCTGAAGAAGCGGATCGACGTGGGCCAGCGCTCCCTGGTCACCACGCTCACCAAGCGGTTCGCCGAGGACCTGACCGACTACCTGAAGGAGTACGGCATCCGGGTCCGCTACATCCACTCCGACCTGGACGCGCTGGAGCGCATCGAGGTCCTGCGCGACCTGCGCCTGGGCTCGTTCGACGTTCTGGTAGGCATCAACCTGCTGCGCGAGGGCCTCGACCTGCCCGAGGTGGCGTTCATCGCGATCCTGGACGCCGACAAGGAGGGCTACCTGCGCGCGTACCGGCCGTTCATCCAGATCATCGGCCGGGCGGCCCGCAACATCGAGGGCCACGTGATCATGTACGCGGACAAGGTCACCGACTCGATGCGGGAGGCGATCGACGAGACCGAGCGGCGCCGCGCCCGCCAGATCGCCCACAACGCGGAGCACGGCATCACGCCCGAGACCGTGCGCAAGGCGGTGTACTCGCTGGAGGTGCAGGAGAAGGACCTGCAGGCGGACGCCGTGGAGCTGATGGCCGGCGCCGGCCTGCCCCGCGAGGACCTGCTCGCGATCGCGCGCGACCTGGAGAAGGAGATGCGCCGGCTGTCCAGGGAGCTGGCGTTCGAGGAGGCGGCCAGGGTGCGCGACCGCATCATCTCGATCCGCAAGCGCCTGGCCGGCGAGGACGCGGGCGAGGACGACGCCGACGTGGCGCTGGCCATCGCCGCCGCCCCCAAGCAGCGCACGACCCAGGTCCGCAACTGGCGCCGCACCCGCCGCGGCCCGTAGGCCTCCGGGCGGGTTCCGGGGCGCGGGTGGCACACTTGCGACCCACTTCGCGCGAGGGGGCCAGCGTGCAGGGGAACGGGCCTCGGGCGTCCGACGACCGGAGCTGACCGCTCACAGCCGCACCGGCTCGTCCCGCTCCGCGGACTCGATCGCCGCGAGCGCCAGCGCCAGGCTGCCCAGGTTCTCGCGGCCCGAGCTCTCGGGCTGCCGGCCGGCGCGAACGGCGTCCCGCAGCTCCGCCAGGCTGCCCGCCTGGTCCACGAACGGCAGCACCGGCAGCGGCAGGCGGCGCTCCACGCCCTCGGCGGTCCGGACCACCACCCGCTCGGCGTCCTCGCTGCCGGCCAGGTCGCGGCTCGTCCACCGCACCTCGCCGCGCTCGAGCGTCATGCGCCACTCACCGGCCCATGCGGTGTTCGGCGCGTAGGTGAACCAGGTCCCGCGGTAGCTCACCACCACATCGCCGAAGCGAATGGCGGCGACCGCGGTGGGCGGGCCGTCGAATCCGCTCCACGGCTCGTTCCACGCCTGGCAGCTGACCCAGGTCGCGTCGCGGCCCAGCAGCAGCCGCAGGAGGTCGAAGTGGTGGATGGACATGTCCATCAGCAGCGGCTGCGCGAGCAGCCGATGACCGGTGCGGGCGCCGGGCTCGCTGACCGTCGAGCTGTGGCGGAAGTCGATCTCGACCTCGTGCAGCGCGCCGAGCTCCCCGGAGCGCACCAACTCGAGTACGCCGCGCACGGCCGGGAAGAAGCGGTAGTTCTGGCTGACCATCAGCACCCGGTCCCGCTCCGCCGCGAGCTCGACCAGCGCATGGGCCTCTGCCAGGGACGGCGCGAACGGCTTCTCCACCAGCACGTGCCGACCGGCCTCCAGGGCCGCCCTGGCGACGGGGACATGGCTGGGCAGCGTCGTCGCGACCAGCACGGCGTCCGGGTCCGTGGTCGCGAGGGCCTCGTCGAGCGACGTGAAGCAGCGCTCGGCGGGGACGCCGACCTGCTCCATGGTCAGCTCCAGCGCCAGCGGATCGCGGTCCACGCAGCCGGCGAGCTCGATCTCGGGCACCTGCGGGATCATGCGGCGCGCCCAGTAGCGGCCCCACACCCCCATGCCGACCTCCAGGACGCGCACGGCGCTACTGGAACAGCCGGTGCGAGGAGTCGATGGTCGACACCCCACCGGCCACCGGGATCACCACGCCGGTGAGGTACGCGCCCGCCCGCGAGGCCAGGTAGATCGCGGTGCCCCCGATGTCCTCCGCGGTCCCGGCGCGCTTCATCGGGATGGCGGCCACGGTCGGCTCCTGCAGCTCCGGGCTCTCGAAGACCCACCGCGTCATGCGGCTGGGGAACAGCCCGGGCGCGATGGCGTTGACCGTGATGTGGTCGTCGACCACGGCATGGGCCAGGTGTCGGGTGAGCATGTGAACGGCGGCCTTGGACGCCGAGTAGCCGTAGTTCGGCCAGAAGGGGATCACGAGCCCGTCGACCGAGCCGACGTTGATGACCCGCGCCGGGTCCTCGGCGGTCGCGGCCGCGCGGAGCAGCGGGAGGAGCCGCTGCGTGCAGTGGAAGACCGCCCGGACGTTCACCTGCAGCACGCGGTCGATCTGCTCGATGGGGTGGGTGTCGACGGGCGCGCCCCACGCGGTGCCCGCGTTGTTGACCAGGATGTGGAGCCGCTCCTCGCGTTCCTCGACTACGCCGGCGAGCGTCTCGACGCCCTCGGGCGTGCCCACGTCGCACGGCACGGCCACGCACTCACCGTCCCGGGACAGCTCTGCCGCCGCGGCCTGGCACGCCTCGGCCCGCCGGGCGCAGATGTACACGCGGGCCGCGCCCGCCGCGAGGAACTGGCCCGCGATCATGAAGCCGATACCCCGCGAGCCGCCCGTCACCAGCGCCGTCTTGCCCTCGATGGAGAAGAGGTCGTTCATCGCGGACATCGAAACACAGCCCGCGGACGTGGCATCGTCTGGTGGCATGTGCGCACTTTCTGGCACCGGCCGCCTGGTCGACGTTGGCGACACACAGCTGCACGTGGTCGAGCGCGGCGAGGGCTCGCCACTGCTCGTGCTCCACGGCGGGCCCGGCCTCGACCACCACGAGTTCGCCGACTACCTGGATCCGCTGGCCGACCGGCACCGGCTCGTCCTGGTCGACCAGCGCGGGCAGGGCCTCTCGCCGGCGTGCGACCCGGCGACGTTGACGCTGCGGCAGATGGCGGCCGACGTCCCCGCGCTCGCCAGGGCCCTGGAGCTGCCGCGCTACGCCGTCCTCGGCCACTCGTTCGGCGCGTTCGTGACGCTGCAGTGGGCGGTCGAGTTCACCGACGAGCCCGGTCCGGCGATCGTCTCGTCGGGCCTCCCGTCGAGCCGCTACCTGGAGCGGATCGGGCAGAACCTGCAGACGTTCGAGCCGGTCGAGCTGCGCGAGCGGGTGGCCGCCTCGTGGGCGCGCGAGCAGGAGGTCCGGACGGCGGAGGACGTCGCCGCGCTGCTGCACGACCAGATGCCGTACCACTTCGCGGACCCGCTGGATCCGCGCATCGCGGACTTCGAGCGGCGGAGCGACGGCTCCGTCTACTCGCCGGAGGTGCTGCGCCACTTCTCGCGCGCCGGGTACGGGGACATCGACGTGGAGGACCGGCTCGGTGGGGTGCGGCGGCCCGTTCTCGTGCTGGCCGGCCGCCACGATCGGACGTGCGTCCTCGAGGGAGCGCTCGCGATCGCCGCCGGAGTCCCGAGCGCGAAGCTGGTGGTGTTCGAGCACAGCGCGCACATGGCCTACGTCGAGGAGCAGGAGCGCTACCTCGACGCGGTGCGCACGTTCCTGGAGGAAGCGCAGTGACCGCGTTCGTGGCTCCCGAGCAGCTGGAGGAAGCGCGCCGCTGCGTCGCGCGCCACGCGCACCGGACGCCGGTGCTCGCCTCACGGCTGCTGGACGAGGAGACCGGCTTCCGCGTGGCGCTGAAGGCCGAGATGTTCCAGCGGACCGGCAGCTACAAGATCCGGGGCGCGCTGAACAAGCTGCGCACCCTGAGCGACGAGCAGCGCCGGCGCGGCGTCGTCTGCTCGTCCGCCGGCAACCATGCCCAGGGCGTCGCGCTGGCGGCCGCCCTGAGCGGGGTCAGGGCGGTCGTCGTGATGGCCGCGAACGCGACGCCGGCGAAGGTGGCGGCGACCCGCGCCTACGGGGCGGAGGTGGTCCTCCACGGAGCCATCTGGGACGACGCCAACGACCACGCGCTGGAGCTGGCGGCGGCCGACGGCATGGCGTACGTCCACCCGTTCGACGACCTCGACCTGATCGCCGGCCAGGCCAGCCTGGGCCTCGAGCTTGTCGAGGACGTACCCGACGTCGACGTGGTTGTCGTGCCGATCGGCGGCGGCGGCCTCATCTCCGGCGTCGCGCTGGCGGTGAAGGCGCGGCGCCCCGGCACCCGGGTGATCGGCGTCGAGAGCTCGGGCGCGCCCGGCATGCGCGAGAGCGTCCGCGCCGGCCGGCCGGTGAGCCTCGAGCGGGTCGACTGCGTGATCGACGGGCTGCGCGTGCGGCGGGTGGGGGAGACCACGTGCCGGATCGTCGGCGCCTGCGTCGACGACATCGTCACGCTGCCGGACGAGGAGATCTTCGAGTCGGTCCTCTGGCTGATGAGCCGTCAGAAGCTGGTGGCGGAGGGCGCGGCCGCCGCAACGGTCGCGGCGCTGCGCCGCGGCCTGGTCGCCGCCGCCCCCGGCGCGCGCGTCGCGTGCGTGCTCAGCGGTGGGAACCTTGGCCTGGACCGACTGCGGGGGTCGAGCTGGAACTAGGCGAGCCGGCCGGGTCCGGGTCCGGGGGGCGGTCGGGGCCCCGTCCAGGCGGGCCCGGCGGTCCGGGCGGCTGGTCGCCCGGTCGGTCGCGCCGCTGCCAGCGCAGCTTGGGCGGAAAGTCCTGGCGGTAGTGGCGGGCGCGCTCGGCCGCGATCTCGAAGTTCTCGCAGAACTTGTCGTTGCCCGCCGAGCGCCGGACCTCGAGCACGTCCTCCCGGAGCTCGTCCCAGTACATGTCGAACGCGAACGCGTCGAACAGCAGCTCCTCGGCGATGTGGTGGTGCAGGGTGAGGACGCTGACCTCCTCGAACAGGTGCGCCAGCTGCACGTAGTCGTCGGCGATCAGCTCCTTGCGCAGCAGCCGGGCGAACGCCGAGGCCGTCGGCTCGGCGTGCAGGATCTCCATGATCGCCACGAAGCAGGGCACCTGGTCCGGCGTGGACCGTCCGAAGTCGATCCTGCCGGTGAGCGCCATGCGCCGATGCTACTCCAGCATGTGCGGTACGTCTTCAGCGACGCCGCGGACGAGGGCGAGCAGCCGGCGCCGCGACCGGCGCAGCGGGGGCAGGTCGGCCAGCGAGACGAGCCGGACGATCAGGTCGCACGTCTCGTCGACCACCTCGAGCGTGCGCAGCCGGCCGGGCGAGGCGTCCAGCATCCAGAAGTAGAGCACGCCCATCTGGTACAGCCAGAGCAGCCGGGGCAGCTCCGACGCGAGGTCGGCCGGCAGCCGCGAGTCCGAGCCGTCGACCACGCGCGCGTAGAGCGCGATGACCTCGTCCCGCAGCGCCCGCGCCTCCGCGCCGAACGCGTTGAGCGGGCTGGCGGGATCGGCGACGGTGCTGAAGATCGAGGCAGAGACGTCGTGGAAGGGCTCGCACGTCATCACGGCCGCGCGGATCACCCCGCGCAGCCGTGCGGTGAGGTCGCGCTCCCTGGCCAGCACGGGCTCGCTGGCCGCCTGGTGCCGCTCGTGCACGTGTCGGTAGAACGCGAGCACCAGGTGGCTCTTCGACGGGAAGTAGTGGTACGAGCTGCCCAGCGACACCCCGGCCCGCTCGGCGATCGCCCGCATCGTGGTCGCCTCGTACCCGCGCTCCTGGAACAGCTCCAGCGCTGCCCCGAAGATGGCGGCGCGGGTCTGCTCGCCTCGCGGGGTCCTGGCCGGCGCCTCCACGCTCAGTACGGGAAGCGCCCGCTGGTCGGCCGCAGCGGTTCGTACTCGGCGGCCGGCCGCGCGACCGCCTCCGCCGACCGCTCCGCCCTCCGCTGGACCAGGAGCGTCGCCAGGTGCAGCCCGCCCAGCAGCAGGAGGACCAATCCGAGCCTGGTGGTCACCGCGGCCACCACGTCCGCCGGGGTGGTCGCGCCGCCGCCGACCGCCAGGAGCAGCGCGACGCCGCCCAGACCGACCAGCCGGAGGCCCTGGTGGAGCGACCGGCCGGCCCAGAGCGTGAGCGGCACGGCGCCGGCCAGGTAGAGGACGTACTCGACGAGCCTCAGGTCCACTGCTTCACCCCTCCTCGGGGAATCCATGCGACTTTGAACGTGTTCAATCGCATTGTAACCCGAATGCAGGCCGCATTTCGAACATGTTCAACTCCAGCCGCCGGAAGGGACGGACGTTTGCGGCACAATGAAACGAACAGATGTCCAGCGTGATCGACCACATCACGATTCGCGGCGCACGCGAGCACAACCTGAAGGACGTCACGATCTCGATCCCGCGCGACCGGCTCGTGGTGTTCACCGGCCTGTCGGGGTCGGGCAAGTCATCGCTCGCCTTCGACACCATCTACGCCGAGGGCCAGCGCCGCTACGTCGAGTCGCTCTCCGCCTACGCCCGCCAGTTCCTGGGCCAGATGGAGAAGCCCGACGTCGACGTGATCGAGGGCCTCTCGCCGGCCATCTCCATCGACCAGAAGGGCACGTCGCGCAACCCCCGGTCCACGGTGGGCACCGTGACCGAGGTCTACGACTACCTGCGCCTGCTCTACGCCCGGATCGGCCGGCCCCACTGTCCGATCTGCGGCCGGGAGATCCAGAAGCAGACCGTCGAGCAGATGGCTGATCAGCTGGAGCGGATGCCGACGGGCACCCGGCTGCTGCTGATGGGCCCCGTGGTCCGGGGGCGCAAGGGCGAGTACGAGCGGCTGCTGGAGGACATCCGCAAGCAGGGCTTCTCGCGCGTGCGCGTCGACGGACAGCTGTACGAGCTGGGCGAGAAGATCCCGCTGGAGCGGTACAAGAAGCACGACGTCGAGGTGGTGGTCGACCGGGTGGTCATCGGCCCCGAGCAGCGGACCCGGTTGGTCGACTCGCTCGAGGTCGCCGCCAAGCTCGGCCAGGGCACGGTGCTGATCGTGCCCGCCGACGGCGGCGACGAGATCTCGATGTCGCAGGACTACGCGTGTCCGTACGACGGCATCAGCATCCCGGAGCCCGAGCCGCGCAACTTCTCGTTCAACACCCCGCACGGCGCCTGCCCCACGTGTACCGGCCTCGGCACGCAGCTGGTCGTCGACCCGGAGCTGGTCATCCCCGATCCCAGCCTCTCGCTGCGGGCGGGGGCGATCGCACCCTGGAGCAAGTCCCAGTTCTTCTACCCGGAGATGCTGGAGGCGGTCGCCGAGAGCGCCGGCATCGACATGGACGCGCCGGTCTCGGAGCTGACCCGCAAGCAGCTCGACCTGCTGCTCAACGGCTCCGGCAAGCAGAAGGTGAAGTTCGGCTACCGCAACCAGTACGGGGTCAAGCGCCACTACGAGTCGGCGTTCGAGGGCGTCCTGCTCAACGTTCAGCGCCGGTACGACGAGACCGAGTCGGAGTTCGTGAAGGCCGAGCTGGACAAGTTCATGTCCGAGCGGCCCTGCCCGGCCTGTGGCGGCGCCCGGCTCAAGCCCGAGTCGCTGGCCGTCACGGTGGCGGGCCAGAGCATCGCACAGTCGTGCCGGCAGTCGGTGACCCAGGCGATCGCGTTCTTCGACACGCTGGAACTGACCGAGCGCGAGCGCACGATCGCGCGCGGCATCCTCAAGGAGATCCACGAGCGGCTCCAGTTCATGATCGACGTGGGGCTGGACTACCTGACACTGGAGCGCTCGGCGACGACGCTCTCGGGCGGCGAGTCGCAGCGGATCCGGCTGGCGACCCAGATCGGATCCAAGCTGATGGGCGTCCTCTACATCCTGGACGAGCCGTCGATCGGGCTCCACCAGCGGGACAACCGGCGCCTGATCGACACGCTGCTCCACCTCCGCGACCTGGGCAACACGGTGATCGTGGTCGAGCACGACGAGGAAACGATCCGGGCGGCCGACTACATGGTGGACATCGGCCCGGGCGCCGGCGAGCACGGCGGCCACGTGGTCGCGGCAGGGACGGTGGAGGAGGTGCTGCGCAGCGAGCAGTCAATCACCGCCGCCTATCTGCGCGGCGACCGGCAGATCCCTCTCCCCGCGCGCCGGCGCAAGGGCAGCGGCAAGCGCCTGGTGATCCGCGGCGCCGAGGCGAACAACCTGCGCGACCTGGACGTCGAGATCCCGCTCGGGTGCTTCGTCTGCGTGGCCGGCGTCAGCGGCTCGGGCAAGTCCTCGCTGATCACCGACATCCTGTCGCGCAAGCTGGGTCAGCACTTCTACCGGGCCAAGGCGCGGCCGGGTCCACACCGCGCCATCGAGGGCCTGGAGTACCTGGACAAGTCGATCGACATCGACCAGTCGCCGATCGGGCGCACGCCGCGCTCGAACCCGGCCACCTACACCGGCATGTTCACGTACATCCGCGACCTCTACGCTTCGCTGCCCGACGCGAAAATGCGCGGCTACGGGCCCGGCCGCTTCTCGTTCAACGTGAAGGGTGGGCGCTGCGAGGCGTGCCAGGGCGACGGGATCATCCAGATCGAGATGCACTTCCTGCCCGACGTGTACGTGCCGTGCGAGGTGTGCCACGGCACCCGCTACTCGCGCGAGGTGCAGGAGGTCAAGTTCCGCGGCCATTCGATCTCGGACGTCCTGGACATGACCGTGGACGAGGCGATGGGCGTCTTCGAGAACGTGCCCCGGATCCAGCGCAAGCTGCGGACGCTGCGCGACGTGGGCCTGGGCTACATCCGGCTCGGCCAGCCGGCCACGCAGCTGTCCGGCGGCGAGGCCCAGCGCGTGAAGCTGTCGACCGAGCTGTCGCGCCGCGACACGGGCAAGACGATCTACGTGCTGGACGAGCCGACGACCGGCCTCCACTACTTCGACGTGGAGCGGCTGCTGACCGTGCTGCACCGCCTGGTCGACCACGGCAACACGGTCGTCGTGATCGAGCACAACCTGGACGTGCTGAAGACGGCGGACTGGCTGATCGACCTCGGCCCGGACGGCGGCGACCGGGGCGGGCAGCTGGTGGCCATCGGGACGCCGGAGCAGGTCGCCCTCGACCCCAACTCGTACACGGGCCACTACCTGCGCCCGATGCTCGGCCGCGTGAAGGTGCCGGCTTGAGCGCTGTCGCGCGGCTGCGCACCGCGCTGGGCGAGGTCTCCGACCTGTGGCGCGCGGCCGAGCTGCTGCGTTGGGACCAGGAGACCAACATGCCCCCGGGCGGGGTGGAGGACCGGGCCAACCAGAACGCGACGCTCAGCCGCCTCGCTCACGAGCGATTCACCTCTGCCGAGGTGGCGCGCCTGCTCGAGGCCGCCGAGGCCGAGGCCGTCGGGCTGCCGGCCGACTCCGACGACGCCAGCCTGGTCAGGGTGACCCGCCGGGACGTGGATCTGCGGACGCGGGTGCCGCCGGAGCTCGTGGCGGAGATGGCCAGGGCCGCGGCCGAGGCGCAGCCGGTGTGGCACGAGGCCAGGGCGGCGGCCGACTGGGCCCGCTTCGTGCCGGCGATGGAGCGGACGGTGGAGCTGAGCGGGCGCCTGGCCGAGGCGCTCGGGTACCGGGACCGCCCGTATGACGCCCTGATCGAGGCGGAGGAGCCCGGCCTGACGACCACCCGCCTGGAGGGCCTGTTCGCCGAGGTCCGCGCCGCGATCTCGCCGCTGGTTGCGGCGATCTCGGCGAACGGGGACCGCGTGGACGGCGCCCTCCTGCGGCGGCCGCTGGACCGGGAGCGGCAGCTCGGTTTCGCGCTCGACACCATTACCTGCCTCGGCTATGACCTCGAGCGGGGCCGCCAGGATCTCTCCGCGCACCCGTTCTGCAGCGCCTTCGGCCCCGGCGACGTCCGCCTCACCACGCGGACCGGCGCGACCCTGGGCGACTCCTGCCTGTACTCGACCATCCACGAGGGCGGACACGCGCTGTACGACCAGGGCATCCCGCGGTCGCTCGACCGGACCCCGCTCTGGGGTGGCGCCTCATCCGGTGTGCACGAGTCGCAGTCGCGGCTGTGGGAGAACCTGGTCGGCCGCGGCAGGCCCTTCGCGGAGTGGCTCGCGCCGCGCCTGCGGACGGCGTTTCCGGAGTCGCTCGGCGACCTCGAGCCAGAGCCGTTCTGGCGCGCGATCAACCTGGTGCGGCCGTCGTACATCCGCGTGGACGCCGACGAGGTCACGTACAACCTGCACATCGTGCTGCGGTTCCAGGTCGAGAACGACCTGCTGGAGGGCCGGCTGCGTGTCGCGGACGTGCCGGACGCGTGGGCGGCGCAGCTGCGCGATTTGCTCGGACTGGAGCGCCCGAACGACCGCGAGGGCGCGCTCCAGGACATCCACTGGACTGATGGGCTGGGCACCTTCCACGGCTACACGCTGGGCAACCTGATCAGCGCCCAGCTGATGGCGGCGGCGCGCCGCGAGCTTCCGGACCTCGAGGCCGGGTTTGCGGCCGGCGACTTCACGCCACTGCTGTCCTGGCTGCGCGACCGGGTCCACCGCTTCGGCCGCAAGTTCGTCCCCGACGACCTGGTCCAGCGGGCCACCGGCGAGCCGATCAGCGCCGGCCCGTGGATCGCGTACGTCCGCGAGAAGTTCACCGCCCTGTACGAGCTCTGATGGTCCCCGCCCACGAGGTGGTGGGCGGCGGACCCGACGTGGTGCTGGTCCCGGGCACGTTTAGCGACCGGCGCACGTGGCGGCGGCTGGTTGGCGGCCTGTCCCGCGAGTTCCGCTGCCTGCTGTTCGACCCGCGGGGCACCGGCGCCACGCCCGACCCCGGGACGCCCTTCACGCCCGACGACCTGGTGGACGACTTGCTCGCGGTCATGGACGCGGCCGGGCTCGGGCGAGCGCATGTGCTCGGCCACTCGCTCGGTGCGGCGGTGGCGGCCCTGGCCGCGGCCCGGCACCCGGCCCGCGTCGATCGAGTGGTGCTGGTCGGGCCGGCGTTCGGGCGCGACCCCCACGTGGAGGCCGTCCTCGACAACTGGGAGGCGCTGGCCCGGTCCGATCTGCCGGACGGCGCCCTCCACCTCGGCCTGGTGCTGCCCGCCTTCGGCCGGGACGCGTTCGAGCGGCTGGTGCCGGCGGTCCTGCACGACATGGCGCGGCGACCGCCGGCCCGCGAGACGGTCCTGCGCTACGTCGCGTGCGACCGGGCGCAGGACCTGCGGCCGGCGGTGGGGCGGCTGGACGCTCCGCTCCTGGTCGTCGCCGGCGCCGAGGACGTGCTGACCGGTCCGGTCCACGCCCGCGCGCTGGCCGCGGCGGTCCCGGGCGCGCGGGTGGACCTGATCGCCGACTGCGGCCACACGCCGCAGGTCGAGCGGCCCGCCGAACTCGCCCGCGCCATCGTCCCCTTCTTGAGACGCTAACGTCTACCGATGGCCTACGTCGTCACCGGGGGAACCGGCTTCATCGGCCGGCACCTGCTGCGCGAGCTGGACCGTCGCGGGCAGCCCATCCACGTCCTGGTCCGACCGCAGTCCGTGATCCGGCTCGAGCGACTGGGCCTCCGCAACGCGCGGCCGCTCGTCGGCGACATCACCACGCCCGGCCTGGGGGTGGGCGAGGCCGAGCGGGAGCGGCTGCGGGGCGCCGAGGTGTTCCACCTCGCGGCGATCTACGACCTGGAGGCCGGCGACGAGGCCAACTGGAAGGCCAACGTCGAGGGCACGCGCCACGCGATCGAGTTCGCGAACGGCATCCAGGCGGCCCGGCTGCACCACGTCAGCTCCATCGCGGTGGCGGGCGCCAGGTCAAAGGGCCCGTTCACCGAGGAGATGTTCGACGAGGGCCAGGAGCTCGACCAGCCGTACTACCTGACGAAGTTCGAGGCCGAGCGCCTGGTGCGCGAGGAGGCGCTGGTGCCCTACCGCGTCTACCGCCCCGGCATCGTCATCGGCTCCTCGGAGACCGGCGAGGCCGACCGCGTCGACGGGCCGTACTATGCGTTCAAGCTGATCCAGCGCCTGCGCGACGCGCTGCCCTCCTGGGTCCCGCTGGTCGGCTACGAGGGCGGCCCCTTCAACCTGGTGCCGGTCGACTTCGTGGCCAGGGCGATCGACCACATCGCGGCCCAGCCCGGGCTGGACGGCGAGACCTTCCACGTCGTGGACCCGCACCCGCTCTCGCTCGGCGACACCGTGAACGAGTTCTGCCGGGCGGCGCACGCGCCCCAGTTCACGCTGCGCGTCGACCGGCGCGCGTTCGGCCTGCTGCCCCGAGACCTGGCCGGCGGCCTCGCGTCCATGCGCGCCGTGCAGACGCTGCAGCGCCAGCTCCTGGCCCGTGTCCGCATCCCCGCCGCGGCGGTCGCGTACATGACCAGCCGCGCCACGTTCCCGGCCGACCGGGCGCAGGCGGCGCTCGCGGGGAGCGGCATCGAGTGCCCGCCGCTGCGCCGCTACGCGTGGCGGATCTGGGATTTCTGGGAGCGGCACCTCGACCCGGAGGCGCTGACCGAGCGCAACCTGCGCGCGGCGCTGACCGGGCGGGTCGTGCTCGTGACCGGCGCCTCGTCCGGAATCGGGCGCGCGGTGGCCGGAGCGATCGGTCGCAACGGCGGGCGCGTCCTGCTCGTGTCGCGCACCGCCGAGAAGCTGCAGGACCTGAAGGGCGAGATCGAGGCGGCCGGCGGGGTCGCGTGGACGTACCCGACCGACCTGTCGGACATGGCGGCGATCGAGCTGATGGTGGCCCGGGTGCTCGAGGATCACGGCCGGGTCGACCTGCTCGTCAACAACGCCGGGCGCTCGATCAGGCGCTCGTTCGTCCAGTCGCTGGACCGGTTCCACGACTTCGAGCGCACGATGCGTCTCAACTACTTCGGCGCGGTGAAGCTGATGCTGGCGGTCATCCCCGGCATGCGCGATCGCCGGAGCGGGCACGTGATCAACATCTCGTCCATCGGCGTGCAGGCGTACCCGCCCCGGTTCGGCGCGTACGTTGCGTCCAAGAGCGCCCTGGCCGCGCTCTCGCGCTGCATCCAGCCGGAGCTCGCGGACGCCGGGGTCGCGATCACGAACATCCACATGCCGCTCGTCCGCACGCCGATGATCGCCCCGACCGGCATCTACCGCAACTTCCCGACCATCGACACCGAGCAGGCGGCCGACATGGTGCTGCAGGCGGTCCTGACCCGGCCGCCCGAGGTCTCCACCCGGCTGGGCAAGCTGGGCGAGGCGGTGGATACGCTCTCGCCGAGCCTGCTCTCGTTCGTGATGACGGGCGCCTACCACGCCTTTCCGGACACGGCCGGCAGCCGGGACGGACGGGCGGAGGGCGAGCCGGAGGAGATGTCCGTCGAGGCGGCCGCGATGGCCTACCTCATGAGCGGGGTGCACTTCTGACCGGCGGCCGGGGCGTGCGGCCCGGCCGGCAGTCGCTCACTGGCTGCCGCTGTGGACGGCCGCCGCGCCGATGATGATGACCACGATCACGGCGATCACGATGCCGATCACGGCGAGGGCGAGGTGGACGTACCCGAGGATCAGGCCGGCCAGCGCCAGGCCGCTGCCGCCTTCGCCGGTCTGCTTGATCTGGCCCCTGGCCATGTGGCCGGTGACGACCGCGGCGATGGCGCCGATGATCGGCACGACCACGTAGCTGGCGATTCCGAGCACCAGGCTGACGATGGCGAGCGTGTTGGTCGGCCGGCCGACCGCATAGTACCCGGGCTGCTGCGGCGGATACGGTGGAGGCTGCTGCACGGCCCTAATGGTAGATGCCGATACCATCAATCGCGAATCCATGGAAGTGGCCTCCGAGACGATTCGCCGGCGCCTGCGGGCGGTGCCCGACACGCCCGGCGTCTACCTGCTGCGCGACGCGTCCGCGCAGGTGATCTACGTGGGCAAGGCGCTCCGCCTGCGCGACCGGCTGCGCTCCTACTTCACGCCCGGCTACGCGCAGACGGCGCGTGTCGCGGACCTGGTGCGGCGGGTCACCGACTTCGAGTTCGTCAAGACCGCGAACGAGGTCGAGGCGCTGGTGCTGGAGTGCAACCTGATCAAGCACTACCGGCCGCGCTTCAACATCCGGCTCAAGGACGACAAGAACTACCTCTACCTCAAGCTGCCCGTCACGGAGGAGTTCCCGCGCGTGCACTACACGCGCCGGGTCCTGGAGGACGGCGCGCTGTACTTCGGCCCCTACACCAGCGCCCAGAGCCTGCGCAGCACCGTAAAGAGCATCCGCCAGCTCCTGCCGTTCCGGACCTGCTCGGACGACATCTTCAAGCAGCACAAGGTCTGCCTCGACTTCCACATCCGGCGCTGCCCGGGTCCGTGCGAGGGCCGCATCGGCGCCGGCGAGTACCAGGCGCGCATCCAGGACGTCGCGCTGTTCATGGAGGGCCGCTCTGACGTCCTCACCCGGCAGCTCCGCGACAAGATGACCCAGCGGGCGGACGCGCTCGACTTCGAGAACGCGGCGCGGTACCGCGACCAGCTCGCGGCGGTCGAGAAGATCGCCGACCGCCAGAAGGTGCTGACCCGCAGCCGCGAGGACCAGGACCTGGTCGCCTACGCGCGCGAAGGCCGCGACGTGTTCGTCGAGGTGGCGTACGTGCGGGAGGGCAAGATGGTCGGGCACGACGGCCATTCGCTCGAGGGGGCGGGGGAGGCGCCCGAGCCCGAGCTGCTGCGCGGCTTCCTGCTCATGTACTACGGGAGCGCGACGCACATCCCCAGGACGATCCTCCTGGCCGGCGAGGTCGAGGAGCCCGCCGCGATGACGGAGTGGCTGGTCCAGCGCCGCGGCGGTCCGGTGGCGCTGGAGGTGCCCCAGAAAGGGCGCAAGCGCGCGCTGGTCCAGCAGCTCACCGATACGGCGCAGGAGGAGCTCAAGCAGCTCCGCATCCAGGCGGACTACGATCGCAGCCGCACCGAGCCGATGCTGTCCGCGCTCGCGGACGCGCTGGAGCTGGACGAGCCCCCGCACCGGATCGAGTGCTACGACATCTCCAACATCCAGGGCGACTCGGCGGTGGGGGCGATGGTGGTGTTCGAGGACGGCCGGCCGCGCAACGACCACTACCGCAGCTTCCGCATCAAGTACACCCCGGGACCCAACGACTTCGCGATGCTCCAGGAGGTGCTGCGGCGGCGGCTGGAGCGCCTGGAGATCGCCCAGCGGCGCGAGGATGCCGTGGAAGTGGGGGACGCCTCGTTCTCGAGCCGGCCCGACCTGATCCTGATCGACGGCGGCAAGGGCCAGCTCAGCGCGGCGATGGAGGTCATCGAGGACCTGGGGTACGCAGACATCCCGACGTTCGGGCTGGCCAAGGAGCGCGAGGAGCTGTTCGCCCCCGGCCGGTCGGAGCCGATCGTGCAGGAGCACGACTCGCCGGGCATGTTCCTGGTCCAGCGCGTCCGCGACGAGGCGCACCGGTTCGCGATCACGCACCACCGCAAGGCGCGGGCGCGCAAGGCGCTGTCGTCGCCGCTCGACTCCGTGGAGGGCATCGGGCCGGCGCGCAAGCGCCTGCTGATGCGGACGTTCGGCAGCCTGCCCGCGATCCGCGAGGCGCCGGTGGCCGAGATCGTGAAGCTCGGCATCCCGGAGCGCGTCGCGGTCCGCCTCAAAGAGCTGATCTGACCGTGGCGCTGGTCATCGTGGGGGGCGCCGACGACTCGCGCGTGGAGGTGGCGCTGGGGGTGTTCGAGTCTGAGGGCTGGTCGCGTGCGAGCGAGGTCGCGATCCGTGACGGGGCCGACAGCGTCCTGGCCACGCGCGATCCCGACGTGCTGCGCGCGGCCGACGCGCGCGGCATCCGCTACGTGCTGGTGCACCACGGCCCCGACGACGGCGTGCCCGAGGGCACGTACGCCCGCGCGCACCACCGGGTGGAGTCACGCCAGCTCCCCGAGCTGGCCCGCCGCCTGCGCTCGCGCGACTGCCCGCTGGTGACCTGCCTGGCGTTCTCGTACCGGCACGGCATCCCCGAGGGCAGCGCGTGGGTGATCGACGCCCGCTTCCTCGACAACCCGTACTGGGTGCCGGAGCTGCGGGACCTGGACGGCCGCGACCCGAGCGTCCGCGACCACGTCCTGGGCCAGGCGGCCGCGGGCGCCGTCCTCGACCGGCTCGTGGCCACGGTGCTGCCGCTCGTGCCCGCCTACGCGGAGCGCGGCCGGATGGAGTTGACCATCGCCTTCGGCTGCACGGGCGGCCGGCACCGCTCGGTGGTGCTGGCTGCGGAGCTGGCGCGCCGCCTGTCCAGCATCGACGGCATCGAGGTCGCGTGCCGGTTCCGGGAGCTCGACGAGTGAGGTGCCTGGTGATCGGCGGCGCCGGCTTCGTGGGTGCGGCGGCGTGCCGCGAGCTCATGCGCCGCGGTGTGGAGACCGTCGCAGCGGGCCGCTCGGCTCGGCCGTACGGCACGTTCACGAGCTACCGCGCGCTCGACCGCACGGACCCGGACCAGCTCGCCGGCGCCCTGCGCGACCTGCGGCCGGACGTGGTGCTGGACCTCGCCGCGTACCAGCCGGCGGACGTGCGCGCCGTGCTGGAGGCCTTCACCGGCGAGCGCTACGTGTTCGTCTCCACCGGCGTGTATCCCGACCTGCACGGCCTCCCGGCGCGGGAGGAGGACTTCGTCCCGCTCGAGGGCGAGGTGCCGGCCGGGCGGCTGGACTATCTCGAGGGCAAGCGCTGGTGCGAGACGGTGCTCGCGCGCAGCTCGGGCGCGCGCTGGGCGGTCGTGCGGCCCCCGGCCATCCTGGGCGCGGACGACCACACGCTCCGCATCGCCGCCTATCTCCAGCGCCTGGAGGACGGCGGACCGCTGCTCGTTCCCGAGGAGTCCTTCGAGCGGCCCGCCGGCCTCGCGTGGGTGCGCGACGTCGGCTTCGCCTGCGCGCTCGTGTGCGACCCGGGCCGGGACGCGACCGGCCCCCGCAACGTGGCCTTCGACGGCGTCAGCCTGCGCGACCTGCTGGAGGCGGCCGGCCGCGCGCTCGGTCGGCCGCCGCGACTGGTGCCGGTGCCCTATGCCGACCTGCCGGACGGGGCCAGCCCGTACGGGCCGAACCCGCGCCGCTCGGCGGGGTACGACCTGTCGCGTATCCGGGAGCTCGGCTTCGAGCCGAGTGCCCTCGCGGACGCGCTGCCCGAGACGCTGGCGTGGTACCTGGCCCGCCGGCCGTCGCACCCGGGCTACGCGGGCCGGGCCCGGGAGCTGGAGCTGGCGGCCGAGCGGGCCTGAGCGCGGTCACGTCGTGACCGCCAGCGCCAGCGGCAGCACTGCCGGGGCGCCGGCCTCGCGCAGCAGCCGCGCCGCGATCGTCATCGTCCAGCCGCTGTCCACGCGGTCGTCGACGAGCAGCACCGGACCGCGCAGGCCGGGCAGCGCCCCGAGGAGCTCGGGCTCAAGCCGGAACCGCTCCCACAGCTGGCGAACGCGCTGGGCGCTGTTGTGCGCCGGGGCCGCCGGCTCGCCCGGCCGCTGGTCCTCGACCCGGCCCAGCAGCGGCAGCCGGCCGACCTGGCCCAGCCGGCCGCCGAGGCTCTCGACGAGCAGCGGGCGGCCGCTCGACGCGATGGTGACGATCGCCGCCGGACGCTGCTCCCAGTCCCAGGCGGCCAACACCCGCACCACCGCGTCGAACACGTCGTCCGGCACCGGGGCGTCCGGGGCCGCCGGACCGAGCAGCTCGCGCAGGCGGCCGCCCCAGCCCGCGCCGGTGAGACGGCCCAGCGCACGGCCGGGCTCCGCCGACACCTCCGCCGCGATGCGGCCCCGCACGTCGACGCCGAGCGTCGGCATGCCGGTGGGCCACTGGCGGCGGGGCTCGATCGTGACGCCCGGCCGGTGCAGGCGCTCCCGGGCGCTGACCCGGGCCGCGTCCGAGATCGCTTCCGGCCAGCGCCGGCCGCTGCAGTTGTCGCAGCGGCCACAGGGCTCGGCGCCGGGGTCGTCCAGCTGGCGGCGCAGGAACTCCATCCGGCAGTCGACCGTGGCGATGTACTCGAGCATCGCCCGCTGCTCGCGCTCGCGCGCCTCCGCCACGGCGGCGTAGCGGCCCGCGTCGTACTCCCAGGGACGCCCGGTCGCCTCCCAGCCGCCGCGCACCCGGCGCACGGCGCCGTCCACGTCCAGGACCTTCAGCATCACCTCCAGCCGGGTGCGGTTGAGGTCCACCCGGGTCTCGAGGTCGGCCGTCGACACGGGCCTGCCGGCCGCCGCAATCGCCGCCAGCGCCGCGCGCACCAGCCGCTCCGGCGGGAAGGCCAGGCTGCCGAAGTAGGCCCAGATGTCCCGGTCCTCGGTTCCCGGCAGCAGCAGCACCTCGGCGCTCTCGACGCCTCGGCCGGCGCGGCCCACCTGCTGGTAGTACGCCACCGGGGACTGCGGCGCGCCCAGGTGGACGACGAACCCCAGGTCGGCCTTGTCGAAGCCCATGCCGAGCGCGCTGGTGGCGACGAGCGCCTTGACCCGGTTCGCGAGCAGGTCCTCCTCCGCCTGTTCGCGCTCGGCGGGGTCGGTCTGGCCCGAGTACGCGGCGACGGGGTAGCCATGGGCGCGGAGGTGCTCCGCGACCTCCTCGGTGGCCGCCACCGTGAGCGTGTAGACGATCCCGGACCCGGGCAGCTCGGCCAGGTGCTCCGCCAGCCAGGCGAGCCGGTGCTCGTTCGACGGCAGCCGCACCACCGCCAGCCGCAGGCTCTCCCGGTCCAGGGCGCCGCGGAGGACCAGCACGTCGACGCCGCCCAGGCCGAGCTGCTCCGCCACGTCGCTGGTCACCCGGGCGTTGGCCGTGGCCGTGGTGGCCAGCACCGGGATGCCGGCGGGCAGGTCCTGGAGCAGGGTCCGCAGGCGGCGGTAGTCGGGCCGGAAGTCGTGGCCCCAGTCGGAGATGCAGTGCGCCTCGTCGACGACGATCAGCCCCGCGGTGGCGGCAAGCCGCGGCAGCACCTGGTCGCGGAAGTCCGGGTTGTTGAGCCGCTCCGGGCTGACCAGAAGCACGTCGACGGCGCCGGCGCGGATCTCGTCGTAGACCACGGCCCACTCGTCGACGTTGGCCGAGTTGACCGTCCGGGCGCGGATCCCGGCGCCGAGCGCGGCCGCGATCTGGTTCCGCATGAGCGCGAGGAGCGGCGAGACGATGACCGTCGGGCCGCAGCCGGCAGCCCGCAGCAGGGCCGTCGCCACGAAGTACACGGCCGACTTGCCCCACCCCGTGCGCTGGACGACGAGCGCCCGCCGGCGCTCGACCGCGAGCGCCTGGATCGCGCGCCACTGGTCGTCGCGGAGGTGGGCCGGGCCGCCCACGAGTGCCCGGAGGTGCGCCTCAGCCTGTCCTCTCACGACCGCCAGCTGCTCGAGCATGCCGACATGTGTACCAGGCCGGACGGATCGGCCCAAATCCCTTTACCCGCGCCGGCCGGTGCGGGAGCGGATACGTCGTGGGTCCAGACGTGCGCTCGCGGGGTCGTGGGAATCGCACATCGGTCCGCATGTGCTGATCGAACGCGCGAGGAGGACCCTGGAGCGATGCGGATCACGCGGCTCGACCACCTCGTCCTGACCGTCGCCGACCTGGAGGCGACCGTCGAGTTCTACACGCGCGCGCTGGGCATGACCGTCAGGGCGTTCGCCGGCGGGCGCCTGGCAATGCGGTTCGGCGATCAGAAGATCAACCTGCACGAGGCCGGCCGGGAGTTCGAGCCGAAGGCGCGGGTGCCGGCGCCCGGAAGCGCCGACCTCTGCTTCGTGGTGGAGCAGCCGCTTTCCGAGTGGCAGGAGCACCTGGAGGAGCTGGGCGTGCCGGTCATCGCGGGCCCGGTGCCGCGCGACGGGGCGCTGGGGCCGATGACGTCGATCTACGCCCGGGACCCGGACGGCAATCTGATCGAGCTGGCGACCTACACGCGCTGACGATGCGGAGCGGTGACAGTCGGTGCGCGGGCCAGGTCGTCGCATGTCGATGCGGCACGTCCTCTTCCGCGCTGTCGAGCTCGCTGGCCCGGGCGGCCTCGTCCTGGCGCCGGATCACCGATCCGGCAGCGCCGCCCGCCGGGCGCGCCCCAGCAGCGGCAGCGCGATCGCCATGGAGTCCGGGCACAGCGAGCGGGCCGCGAGCCAGGCCGGCAGCTCGTCCGCCGCCACCCACTCGGTCTCCACGACCTCGCCGTCCGCGAACGTGAACGGCCCCTCGCTGCGGGCGAGGAACACGTCGCCCCGCACCCGCACCTCGCCGTCCTCGTAGCGGCCCTCGCCCAGCCGCTCCAGCGGCGCCGCCACCCCTGCCTCCTCGGCCAGCTCGCGCCGTGCCGTCTCCAGCGGCGCCTCGCCCACGCCGGCGACGCCGCCGAACGCGACGTCCCAGCGGCCCGGCCAGACGTCCTTCCAGTCCGCCCGCCGGTGCGCCAAGAGCCGGCCGGCGCGGTCCAGGACCAGCACGTAGACCGCCCGGTGCCGGAGGTTGCCCGCGCGCATCTCCGCCCGGGTCACCACGCGCAGCGGCTTGCCCAGCGCGTCGAGCTCTTCGACCGGCTCCAGCACCCCGCTCGGCTACTCAGCCGACGACCAGCTCCGCGAGGGTGCGCGGGTAGTCCGTCATGACCCGGCAGCCATCGTCCGTGACGTGCACGGTGTCGGAGTGCCGGAAGCCGCCCAGCTGGGGCAGGTAGACGCCGGGCTCGACGGTGAACACCATGCCCGGCTCGCACACGCCGTCCTCGCCGCGGTCGAGGAACGGCGCCTCGTGCCCCTCCAACCCGATCGAGTGTCCCACGTGGTGGCGGAGGTGCCGCTCGTGGCCCAGCTCCCGCGCGAGGTCGACGACCTCCAGCTCGACCGCCGCCAGGGGCACGCCCGGCCCGATCGTCTCGATCGCCCGCTCCTGCAGCGCCTGCATCGCCGCGAACGCGGACTCCTGCGCGGGCGTGGGCTGCCCGACGACCATCGTCCGCTCCAGCTCGGAGTGGTAGCCGTCGATGTCGGCCGAGGCGCCGCTGACCAGGACGTCGCCCGGCTGGATGCCGTGGCCGCGGACGAACCCGTGCGGCATCGCCGTGGCCCGGCCGCCCACGAACATGGTCGTGAGCCCGGTGCCGCCGAACCCGCGCGGCCGCCAGCCCGGCATCTCGGCGATCATTTCGCGGAGCGTCTCGAAGGCCGCCGGCTCGTAGCACTCCATCTCGGTGATGCCGGTGCGGATCGCGGCCTGCATGCGGCGGTGCGCGCGGCACGCCCAGTCGCAGCTGAGCTGGATGCAGGCGAGCTCGGCCGGCGACTTCACCCGGCGGAGGGCCTCCACCAGCGGCTCGACGTCCGTCGTCCGGGCGCCGGTCACCTCGCTCAGCCGGGGGCCGCGGTAGCCCCAGTAGGGGACCACGCCGTCGTGGTCGGCGCCGATCCGCCGCGGCTGGGCGCCGAGCGTGCGCAGGAGCCGCGCCAGCCGCTCCATCGGGTGCTGCTCGCCCGGGTACTCGAAGTAGACCTCGACGTGGTCCATGCCGTCGACCTGCTCGGCGTGCTCCTTCTCGACCGCCGGCACGAGCAGCGCGCTCCGGCCGCGGGGGCCGAGCAAGTACGCCACCGGCCGCTCGGTCGGGACATGGTGGAAGCCGGTCAGGTAGGCCACGCGCGCCGGGTAGAAGATCACGAGCGCGTCGAGGCCGGTCCGCTCCATGCCGGCTCGCAGCGCCTCGCGCCGCGCCGAGTACTCGGCGGCGCCGATGGTGGGGATGTCGCGCGGGGACACGGGTCAGTACGCGGCCAGCC
>DASQZW010000197.1:0-20822 GCA_035638495.1 Terriglobales bacterium | reverse complement strand
CCTTCCAGCGCGCCCTGGCGGAGATCCCCGAGGAGCAGACGCCAGAGGAACCGCTGCTCGGCGGCCGTCGCGCGCGCCATCAGCTCGCCCAGCAGGACGCGCCGCTCGCGCTGCGAACCGGCGCCGGCGAGGCTCCCGATGCGCGCGAACGTGGCGTCGACCTCCGTCAGCGTCAGCGAGGCGGACTCGGCCTGCTGCCGCTGCTCGCGCAGCGACGCGTAGCCGACGCCGATCTGCCGCTGGCGCAGCTCGCCCGAGAGGAAGGCGACCGCGATCGCCACCTCGGATGGATCGCACCGCCGCAGGCACTCGGCCAGCCGCTCGACCTTGGCGCCCCGGGCGCTGGTCTCTGCGACGGCGGCGGACGTCTCGGCGATCTCCGCGAGCAGCACGAGGGCTAGGAGGCGGCCTCCACCGCGGCGATCGCGGCGTCGTAGTCCGGCTCGCGCATCTGGTCCGCCACGTACTCGGCGTACGCGACGCGGTCCGCGGCATCGACCACGAACACGGCGCGCTGGAGGAGGCGCCACTCCTTGATCAGCACGCCGTAGTCGAGGCCGAAGCGCACGTCGCGATGCCCGGTGAGGAGCTGGTGCGTCACGCCCTCCGCGGCCCGCCAGCGGGCGAGCGCGAACGGCAGGTCCATGCTGATCGTGTACACGCGGGTCCCCGTGCCGGCCAGGCGCTGCTCCCACAGCCGCGACTCGAGGTCGCAGACGGGCGTGTCGATCGAGTTGATCACGTTGAGCAGCCGCACCGCGCCCTGCGAGTCCGTGAGGCTGACCGAGGTGAGCACGCCGTCGGGCGCGTCCAGACAGTCCAGAGTGAACGCCGGCGCCGGCTCGCCGGCCCGCAGCTGCGCGCCCAGCACCGTCAGCCGCTCGCCCAGCTCGAACGCCTCACCCGTCCGCTCCTGCACCTCGGTCATGGCGAGGCCACGGTAGCACGGCTGGATACGATCGGCCCTGGATGATCACCAGCACGCAGAACCCGCGCGTCAAGGGCCTGCTTGCGCTGCGGCGGCGTCAGGAGCGGGAGCGGACCGGCCTGCTGCTGGTCGAGGGCCACGACGAGCTGGCCGTCGCGCTCGGCAGCGGCGCCCGGCCCGTCGAGCTCTATCACTGCCCGGCACTCGTCCAGGCCGCCGACGCACCCGCGCTGGTCGAACGGGCCGAGGCGGCCGGCGCGCGCCTGGTCGAGGTGAGCGCGAACGTGTTCGAGCGCGTCGCCTACCGGCAGGCGCCGGACGGCTGGCTCGCCGTGTTCCCGGCGATCCCCACCGGCCTCGAGCGGCTCAGGGTTCCCGAGGGCGGCGCGGTCCTCGTCTGCGAGTCCGTCGAGAAGCCAGGCAACCTGGGCGCGATGCTGCGGACCGCGGACGCGGCGGGGCTGGACGCGGTGATCGCGTGCCCCGCGGCGACGGACTGGGGAAACCCGAACGTGGTGCGCGCCAGCAAAGGCGCGCTCTTCACGGTCCCGGTCGCGGAGGCCGGCCACGACGAGCTCGTGGCGTGGCTGCGAGAGCGCCGCCTGGCGATCGTGGCGGCGAGGCCGGACGCGCCGACCTCCTTCACGGCGGTCGACCTGAGCGGGGGCGTGGCGATCGTGGTCGGCGCGGAGAGTCGGGGCCTGAGCGCGGCCTGGTTGCGCGCAGCGGACCTGGAGGTCCGCATCCCGATGTTCGGGTCGGTGAACTCGCTGAACGTTGCCGCCAGCGCGGCGCTGGTCGTGTACGAGGCGCTCCGCCAGCGCGGCCGCCTCGAGGAGGCCGACTTGCACACAGACCACCCGTAAGCGCACAATATCGGTTCGTAGAAACTTACCGATGGGAGCGGTCATGAGCAGCACACCCACGATTCCCGCGTTGCAGGGCAACATCACGGTCGACGTGCCGATCGAGCGAGCGTTCCGTGTGTTCACCGAGTCGATCGACACCTGGTGGCCGCGGGAGTACCACATCGGCCAGGCCGAGATGGCCGAGGCGATCATGGAGCCGCGCGCCGGCGGTCGTTGGTACGAACGCGGCACGGACGGCAGCGAGTGCGACTGGGGTCGCGTGCTGGCGTGGGAGCCGCCGCACCGGCTGGTCGTGACGTGGCAGATCAACGGCCAGTGGCAGTTCGACCCGGATCCCGCGCACGCCAGCGAGGTCGAGGTGCGCTTCGTCGCGGATGGGCCCCAGAGGACCACGGTCGAACTGATGCACCGATACCTCGACCGGCTGGTCGCCGGCCAGGCGATCCACGACGCGATCGGCCAGGGCGGCGGCTGGAACAGCATCCTGGAGCGCTTCGCGAAGGCGGCGGCGACCCAGGCGTAGCCGACCTGGTCGAACGGGCCGCTGGTGCGCCAGCGGCCCTTTCGGGACCTGGGACGCAGGTCGGTGGTGCGCCGGCGGCCCCGTTCGAGCCGGCCCGAGCGGGTAACGTGTGCGCGTGGTTCGGACCGCCCTGCTCACGCACACCGACCTCGACGGCGTCGGGTGCGCGGTCGTCTTCGCCGGCGCCCTGCCCGGGCAGGGGCCGATCGAACTCGTCGAGAACGGCGCGATCGACGGGCGCGTGCGCGAGGCGCTCGGCGCGAGGATCGCCGACGCCGCCGCGCACGAGGTGCTGGTCACCGACCACGGTCTGGACCCTGCGACCGCCGACGCCGCGGACGACTTCGTCTCCGCGGGCGGGCGATTCCGCCTCCTCGACCACCATCGGTCGTCGCTCCACCTGGCCGGCCGGGAGTGGGCCACCGTCGATCCGGCGCGAAGCGCCACCGGCCTGCTCTTCGACCACCTCGGCCGTCCGCCCGCCTTCGCCGAGTTCGCCAGCGTCGTGGAGGACCACGACCTGTGGCGTCACCAGGACCCGAGATCGGCACGCCTGGCGACGCTCGCGGGCCTGCTCGGTGGCGACCGCTTTCTGGCGCGGTTCGCCGCGGACCCCAGCGTCGAGCTCCGCGAGGGCGAGCGGCTGCTGGTGGAGAACGAGGAGACGCGGCGCGAGGACTACCTGCGCCGGAAGGTCGAGCAGGCTCGCCTGGTCGAGATCGGCGGCACCCGCTGGGCGATGTGCTACGCGGAGCAGTACCAGAGCGACGTGGCCGAGCGGCTGATGACGGAGCTCGGCGTGGCGGCGACCGCGATCGTGAACCCCGGCCGGCGGACCATCTCCCTTCGGGCGCGCGACGTCGATGTGTCCCGGATCGCCGAGCGGTTCGGCGGCGGCGGGCACGCGCGCGCCGCCGCGTTCACGTTCCGGGGAGCGGCGCTGGAGGCCGAGCTGACGCGCTTCGAGGACCGTCTCGTCGTGGAGCTCGCGCCCTGAGGCGCGGCCGGCTCGTCACCCTCCGGGAGTTCAGGCGGGCGGACGCCGAGCTGATCTCGAGCTGGACGCCCGACCCGTTCAACGATTTCGGGCCGGTGCGCGCCGCCGGGCTGCGCGAGTCGTCCATCGGCCGCCTCGTGGTCGTGCGGAACGGTGACGACCGTCCTGTCGGCACCGTCAGCTGGCACGAGGTCCACCACGGGCCGAATCCCGAGTCGACGGCCTGGAACATCGGCATCGAACTGGTGCCGGAGGCGAGGGGCCGGGGCATGGGTTCGGAGGCCCAGCGGCTGCTCGCGCAGCACCTGTTCGCCACGACGCCCGTCAATCGAGTGGAGGCCACCACCGACGTCGAGAACGCGGCCGAGCAGGGGGCGCTGGCGCGCGCCGGCTTCACCCGCGAGGGGGTGCTCCGGGGCGCGCAGTTCCGCGCGTCCCGCTGGCACGACGTGGTCGTCTGGTCGGTGCTCCGGGGCGAGATGTGAGCGACCGCCGCTAGCGGTTCCTGCTCCGCCACTGGCGGCTTCCCGGCACCGCCTCGCCCTGCCCGCGAGCGGCGCCGCCTCGGGGGCCGGGGCGGGCCATGCGAGTCGGGCCCTGCCGGGCGGCGGGGGCGGCGCCCTCGACGACGTCGAAGCCGTCCTTGCCGACGGCCGCCTCCAGAGTGCGCACCACGCTCGCCGCGTCGTCCTGCGGGCGCTCGACGAACGTCGGCCTGCCGTTCCTGCCGAACGTGATCTCGCCTGACCCCTCGAGCGGCCCCAGGTGGCCCGTGGACGGCTCGAAGTCCGGCGCGGGCTCGAAGCCCAGCTTGCGCGCGTACTCCACCGCGCCCCACACGAGGTTCCGCGCCAGCTCGATCGGAGCCGGCACCGCCGGCGCCGGGTAGCCGTCGAAATAGCGCTCGACGAAGGCCGGCAGCTCTCGACCCGCCACGGCGCGCGGCCCGAGGACGTCGCGCACGCCCATGCAGTAGACGTCGACCAGCCAGCCGCAGACCGCGACCTTGTCGTACCGGTGCTCGCGCGCCACCAGGACGGCCACCAACCCGGCCTGGGCGTCGTCGCCGTCGCCATCGGCGCCGCCGGGCCAGTCCGGGTCCTCCGCCACCCCGAGGCCGGTCCGCCATCCGGGGCTCACCCAGCACCCGACGACCGCAGGTTCGTGCGTCACCACCGCCTCGCGGCCGGCGAGCGTCCGGACGAGGGCGGCGACCGCCGACGGCCGCACGCCCAGCGCCTGGGCGATCTCCTTCGGAGAACGGCCCTTCGCCCGCAGCTCGGCGACCTGCCGCCGCAGCTCTTCGTCAGTCATCCGGATACTTGTACACGAGTGATCGGTCAGCCGACCTGCGCGGGCAGCGCGAGGTAGCCGGCTAGCTGCGGGTAGACGCCGAGGACCAGCAGCACCCCGAGCCCGATCAGCAGCGCCCCCGCCACCCGGCTGACGACCGTGGAGCCGCGCTGCAGCGGGCGCGTGATGGCCGGGAACCCCGCGATCAGCAGCGTGGTGAGCAGGAACGGCAGGCCCAGGCCGAGCGTGTAGGCGGTGAGCAGGACGCCTCCCTCCACCGCGTGGTGCGTGTTGGCCGCCAGCACCAGGATGGCTGCCAGCACCGGTCCGACGCACGGCGTCCATGCGGTGCCGAACACCAGCCCGAGGAGGAAGGCGGACCAGCCCGGGGAGCGGCCGAGGATCCCGACCCGCAGCGGGCTGAAGCTCCGCTGGCCGATGGCCGCCGGCACGAGCCCCACGAGCGACAGGCCCATGACGATCACGAGCACGCCGCCCACACGCTGTAGCCACGCCTCCTGCGCCCGCAGCCCCTGACCGGCGAACCCGGCGGCGACGCCCAGCGCCACGAAGATCAGCCCGAACCCGAGGACGTACAGCACGCCGCCCCGCACGATCCTGAGCTGATACGCCGCGGGGTCGGCCCGAATCTCGGGCAGCGCCGCGCCCGCCAGGTAGCCCGCGTAGGCCGGGAGCAGGGGCACCACGCAGGGAGCGAAGAACGAGAGCGCCCCCGCCGCGAAGGCGAGCACCAGGCTGGAGGCGGCCACGTCAGCTGCCGAACGTGAATGTGTAGAGCCGGAAGCCGGGCTGCTCGGGGCTGATCTGCAGGAGGTGCTCCGAGAACGTCGGCAGCGAGACCAGGGTGTAGAGGTCGTCGTGGTCGACCACCACGGTCGAGTGCCCGGACGCGTCGACGTGGACGCTCGCTCCCGCCTGCGAGGGCAGGAGATCGTGGCCGTCCAGCGTGACGTGCACCGTGACCGGCCCCGCCGCGGGAGCGGCCACCATGTAGACCCGGCGGGCGCGATACGGGAGCGACGCGACGTCGACGCGCCCGGTCGTGCCCACCGCGGTGAGCTCCTGGTACTCGGCCCGCTGGCTCCACGCGCCCTGGAACGCGACGGACCCGTCGCCGCGGTCCGACCCCACGTAGGTCTCGGGCGTCTCAGACGAGGCATCCCCCGTGATGCCCGGATCGCCGCTGGCCAGCGGGCCGCTCACCCGGTGGCCGCTCTCGCCGAGCAGAGTCTGGATGTCCCGCTCCGTCGTCGCGTAGTCGCCCTCGCCGAAGTTCGTGTGGCGGACGTGTCCACCGGCGTCGATCAGGTACTCAGCCGGCCAGTACTGGTTGTTGTACGCGTTCCAGGTGGCCATGCTGGAGTCCACCGCCACCGGCCACGTGATGCCGTAGTCCTTCACCGCCCGCCGGACGTTGGCGACGTCCTTCTCGAACGTGAACTCGGGCGAGTGCACGCCCACGATCACCAGACCGTCCGCCTGGTAGCGGTCCCACCACCGGCGGAGGAACGGGAACGTGCGCTGACAGTTGATGCAGGAGTACGTCCAGAAGTCGATCAGCACCACCTTGCCGCGGAGGCCGTCCATCGTCAGCGGCGGCGAGTTCTGCCAGTCGACGATGCCGGTGAAGTCCGGCGCCAGCGGCCCGGTCGCCGAGAGCGACGACTGCCCGCTCGAGGCCCCCGACAGGCCGCCGCTCCCGGACCGGATCGCGATCACGATGGCGCCGGCCAGGACGACCGCGACCGCGACCGCCGAGACGCGGATCCACCACCCCTGGTCGAAGCGTCGCCGTCCGCGGTGGAGGCCCCGGCGGCGGTCACGGGCGCTCACGTGGGGATTCTCCTACAGGACGGTGACGCCAGTTTGACGGGCGATCGGACGGGCCCGGCTCAGCCGGGCTTCCTGGCGTATGCGATGCCGAAGGAGTAGACCAGACGGCCGTCCTCCCACTCCCGCTGCGCGTCCTGGATCACGACCCGCGCCTCCTCGTCCGTCAGGCGCCCGCGGGCCTGCAGCACCTCGCACACGCGCGTGGCCCCGGCCCGGAAGTCGGTGACCATGAGCGAGCCAATCCGGCCGCCCCACCTGCCGACGGGCACCGCGGCCTCGCGCCTCGTGACGCTCACCAGCCCGGCCATCCGCAGGTACTCGTCGAGCGCGCGGTACACGGCGCCCGTTGTGTCCAGGCCGAGCGATTCGATCAGCTTCCGTGCGAGGACCACGAGCCGCTGGGCCGCGGGACCCGCGCCCTCGATCTCGAACGGCCCCTCGACCAGCTCCACCCAACCGCCCGGCCGCGTGACCCTGACCACCTCGGCCACCAGCGCCGGCCACGCGACGACCGGCACGCCGGACGCGAGCAGCCGCTGGTGGACGAAGTCGAACTCGCCGTCCGCGAACGGCAGGCCGTCCAGCACGTTGCCGCGCACGAACCGGTAGCGCGCGGGCTGCCCGGGCTTGCCGGACACCAGGTCGAGGCCGACCACCAGCGCGGACGGGTGCTCCGCACACATCTCGTAGCCCCACTGCCCGGTGCCGCAGCCGACGTCGAGGACCCGGGCCGGGTCGCCGACGGGGGCCACATGGTTCGCCCGCAGCATCTCCCGCAGCACGTAGTGCTGGATGTCCAGCCGGTCGATCTCGCCGGGGTGCCGCGGGAAGAGGTAGTGCTCGCTCTCCCTGACGGGCTGCCGCTCGACCGCCGCCTCGATCTCCTCGTCCCGTGGGACGTCCAGCGTCCAGGCCACGACGCCCCGGTCCTGAGCCGCCCGGACCAGCGCGCGCAGCGTGGACAGCCGGCGTTCGATGGTCGACGCAGCGCGCCCGCGCCGGCGCAGGTCGATGCAGTAGTCGATCACGAGACGCTGACCGCCGGCGGGGCCGGCCGCCAGCAGCTGCGCGACCGCCGCCGCGACGTCGGCGCGGACGTAGCGGGCGAACTCGTGGAGGTCGGCGGTGTACGCCTGCTGCGTCCGGTCGCCCCGGTTCTCGAGAAAGCGCTCGAGCACGTCCGCGGCGGTCCTGAGCTCATTTGGCTCAGCTTCTCCCGCACTTGTCCCCACGAATCTGAGAGTATGGAGGCCTGGTACGAGGTATAGATCATACTTGGATTTTCCAAGACTAGGTTGGTGTCGTGGTGGATTCAGTGGTGCAGCGCGGAGATCCCATGAGCGTCCTGTTCGTGGACGACGACCCGGACATGCGAACGATCTACGGTGGCCGGCTGCTGGCAGACGGCTTCGAGGTGCGGTTCGCCGCGGACGGGCCCGAAGCCCTGGTCGCGGCCAACTGCTCGACCCGCCTGGTCCTGCTCGACATGCGGATGCCCGGGATGGACGGGCTCGAGGTCCTGCGCCGCCTGAAGAACGACGCCGGCACGGCCGGCGTGCCGGTCGTGATCCTCTCCAACGAGCGTGAGGAGTCCTCCGTCCGGCGCGCCGAGGCGATGGGGGCGGTTGCGTGGTGGGCCAAGTGCGACGTGGTGCCGGCCGAGCTCAGCCGCCGGGTCGGGAGCCTGCTGGGCTGCTCGCCGGAGCGGTGATAAGCTAGCTGCCCACGGATTCCGTACGAAGGAGGTGTCGACACATGGCGAAGCAAGTCGAGACGGCGGGCCGGCTCGGCCAGTCGTCGGTCGGCCGCCTCCGGGCAGGGATCTGACCCGAAGCTCCACCTGAGCGAGGGCCTCCTCCCCTGGAGCGGCCGGCCATCCACCGCCGGTTGTCCCCCAGGAGGACCCCAGTTGCGCCGACATCCCCGTGTCCGGCTCGCCCAGCCGGACGCGCCGCCACGATCCCGGGAGCTGCACCTCGTAGACGCCGAGGCCGCCGATCCTCGCGTCCTGACCGACGCGGCCGCGCTGACGGCCGCCGCCCGCCGGGCAGTCGCGGCCGGCGGCGGCCACGTGCTGGACGAGGCGCTCGTCAGCTTTCCCAACGGCGCGGTCACCCTCGTGCTCGTCCTGGCCGAGTCGCACCTCAGCATCCACACCTGGCCCGAGGATCGGCAGGTCGCCCTCGACCTCTTCAGCTGCGGCGCGATCGACGCCGCGCGCGTCGTCCGCGACGTCCTGCGCTCCCTCGCGCTGCGCCGGGCGGTCGTGCGAAGGCTCGATCGTGGCACGTGACCTGCTGTCAGACGTCGCCGCGGCCAGCGGCCTCCGGGAGGGGCCGCGCGGCGTGGAGGAGGTGCTGCGCCGACTGGCCGCGCGACCCGCGTCCGCCACGCGGGAGCTGAGCCGCCTGACCGGCATCCCGGTGCCGGTCGTGGCCGCGGTCTGCGGCGAGCTGCGGCGGCTGGGCCTGCTCACCCGCGATCGCCCGACGCGGCTGAGCGAGACGGGCCGCGCGCTCGTGGAGGAGCTCGGCGGCCCCCCGCGCGCCGGCACTGACTGCGCGGCGTGCGGCGGCCGGGGAGCGGTGCTCCCGGCGGACTACGCCTCCCTGGCGGGCCGCCTGGAGGCCATGCTGGCCGGCGTGCCCGCCGCCGACCGGACGCTGGACCAGGCCCACTGCACCGTCGAGTCGAAGCTCCGGCGGGTTGCCTACCTGCAGGACGCGGGGGCCCTGAGCGCCAAGTCCGTCCTGCTCGTCGGCGACGACGACCAGATGGCCGTCGCGATCGCACTGGCCGCCGAAGCCCTCGGAACGCGGCCGCCGGCCCGACTGGTCGTCGTGGACGTCGACCCTGCCGTGGTGGCGTTCAGCCGCGCCGCGGTCGGACGAGCGGGTCTGGCCGTCGAGGCGGTGCAGCACGACCTTCGCCGGCCGCTGCCGGCCGGGCTGCTGGCCCGGTTCGACACGGTGTTCACCGACCCGCCGTACACGCTCGCGGGAGCCGAGCTCTTCCTGTCGCGCGGCGCCGCGGCCCTGGGCCCGGCCCCGGGCGGCCAGGCGTTCCTGTGCTTCGGCGCCAGGCCGCCGGACGAGAGCGCCCGTCTCCAGGGGGCGATCGCCGACATGGGCTTTGCGATCCACGGCCTGGTGCGGAACTTCAGCGAGTACCTGGGCGCCGGGGTGCTCGCGGGCGCGAGCCACCTGTACCACCTGGTCGCAGGCACGCGCCTGACTCCCGCCGTCGCAGGCAGGTACGAGGCCGCGCTGTACACGGGCGACCTGCGCCCGGGGCGGCGGCAGTGAGCGGTCAGAGCCTCCGCCGGCGCGCAGCGACCGCGCGCCCGGCATCAGCCCGAGGCCGACGCCGTCAGCCGCTCCTCCAGCAGCAGGCGCTCGGCCGGGTTGCGGGTCAGCGCCAGCGCCCTGCGGTCGGCCTGGTGGGCCTCCGCCGGCCGGCCGAGCCGGCGCAGCAGCTCGGCTCGGGTCGCGTGGAACAGGTGGTAGCCGCGAAGCGCCGGCTCCAGGGGCTCTACCTCCTCCATGGCCTCCGCGACGCCCACCCCGTGGCTGACCGCGATCGCGCGGTTCAGCCGCACCACCGCGGTCGGCGTCAGGAGCAGGAGCGCGTCGTAGAGCAGCAGCACCTGCCTCCAGTCGGTGGCCTCCCACGACGGCGCCTCCGCGTGGCACGCCGCGATGGCGGCCTGGAGCTGGTACGGGCCCGGCTTTCCCGACGCCATCGCGCCCAGGAGCAGCTCGGACGCCGCCGCGATCGCCAACCGATCCCAGAGCGAGCGGTCCTGGTCCCGCAGCAGGACCAGTCGGCCCGCGGCGTCGAACCGCGCGGCGCGGCGGGCCCGGTGGAGCCGGACCAGGGCGAGCAGTCCCATGGCCTCGGGCCGGTCGGGCAGCAGCCGAACCAGCAGTCGCGCGAGCCACTCGGCGTCGTCGGCCAGGTCGCGGCGGTCCGCGGTCGGACCCGCCGTCGCCAGGTAGCCCTCGTTGAACATGAGGTAGATCACGCCGAGAACCTCGTCCAGTCGCTCGTCGAGCCGCTCCGGCCCGGGCACCCGGTACGGGATGCCGGCCTCGACGATCTTCCGCTTGGCGCGCACGATGCGCTGGGCCACAGCCGACTCGGTGGCGAGGAACGCGTGGGCGATCTCCGGCGTGGTGAGCCCGACGACGGCCCGCAGCGTCAGCGCAAGCTGTGCCTCACGGCCCAGCGCGGGGTGGCAGCAGGTGAAAACGAGCCGCAGGCGGTCATCCACCTCGTCCGCTCGCTCAGGGGCCGGACCGTCCCGGACGAGCAGTGCCAGCTTCTCCTCGTAGCGCCGCTGCCGCCGCCAGTGGTCGATGGCGCGCCGCCGGGCCGTCGCCAGCAGCCAGCCGGCCGGGTCTTCCGGCACCCCGGTCTCGGGCCAGCGGCGCAGCGCGACCAGGATCGAGTCCTGAACGAGGTCCTCCGCCAGCGCGAAGTCGCCCAGCAGGCGGACCAGCGCCGCGGTCAACCGGCCGGCCTGGTCGCGGACCACCGCGGTCAGCGCGGCGTCCGCGCTGACCCTGCCCTCCCTCCCCCCTTCGCGGGGGAGGGTCGGGGCGGGGGGGACGGTGTTCTGCTGGCCTCGTTCGATTCGTCAATGCTGCACGATCGGCCGGATCTCCACCTGGTGGCTCCGCGCCGGCCACGTCTTCGCGATGTCGATCGCAGCGTCCAGGTCCGGGACGTCCAGCACCGCGAAGCCGCCGATCGTCTCCTTGGCCTCCATGAACGGCCCGTCGGTCAGGACCGGCCGGTCGCCGTTCCAGCTCACGGTGGTCGCCGTGCGCGCGGCCTGCAGTTCCTCGCCACCGGTGAGCACCCCTCGCTGAGCCAGCTCGCCGAACCAGCGCATGATCGCTCCGTAGTCGCGGTCCGCGTCGCTCATGGCCTCCCACCGCTCGTCCGACCGGACGAGCATCAGGACGTACTTCACGGCGCCGGCTCGCGCTCGGCGGCCGCCTTGAGCCCGCCCAGGATCGGCTCGAAGCCCTGCGCGATGCGCGGGCCCATCATCGCCGAGTACAGCGGCCCCAGCGGACCGCCGATCGTGATCGTCTGGCTGATGGTCGACGTACCCCCACCCGCCGGCTGCACGCGGCACGCGAAGTGGAACCGGCCGAGCGGGATCGGCGACGTCTCCAGCTCGAACGACCGGCCGGGGTCGACGTCGTGGAGGGTGATGTCGTGCGTGCCGCCCGCCTTCGTCGTCATCTGGCCCCTGGCGCCGCTGACGAACGGGCCGTCGATGGCCACCGACAGGACGTCGGGGTTCCAGCTCGGCCAGGTGCTGACGTCCGACCAGATCCGCCACACCCGCTCCGGACTGGCGCTGGCCTCCAGTGTTCTGCCGTGTGATGCCATCGGCGCATCCTCCGAACGTAATTCGGCCCCCGTCCGCCGGCGGCCCACTCCTAGGAACGAACGGCGCGGGAGCGGATCGACATCATGGCGCTTCGGCCGCGAGCCCACGCTGAACGAGCACGTAGTCCCACCCGCTGAGCTCGGGCACCTCGAGCCCGTGTGCGCCGAGGATCGTGCAGACCTCCCCGCGGTGCCGCTCGCCGTGATGGACGGCCTGGACCAGGAACAGGCCGACCGCGTGCTCGACGCGTGGGTACGCGCCCGCGATCTCCGGCATCGTGCAGTCCACCTCGTCGATTCGCTCCAGCACGTCCGCCCAGCCCGATCGCTGCCGCTCCGCCTCGGCGCGCAGCGCCGCGACCGGCGGCGGGGCCGCCACGTTCCACGACACCCGCTCCCCGCCCGTTATGCCGCACACATAGCGGCGGTCCGCGGCGACCAGGTGCCCGAGCGTCGCGTGGATCGAGCCGTACGTCCCGGGCGTGGTCAGCGCCAGTTCCTCCGGGGTGAGCGAACCGCAGCGATCGAGCAGCAGGAGCGTCGCCCAGACGTGGTGGCCGAGGATCGTGTTGAGGTGGTCCGCGGTCACGGCACGCCGGCGCCCGCCGACAGCCGCTCGTCCAGCTCACGAACCGCGGCGTGCGACGCGTGCGCGCCCAGGCGCTGGTCGCGGATCCGGCGGACCCGCATCACCGGATCGGGTAGGCCGGCGGCCTCCGCCTGGCGCAGGGCCTCGCCGAGCAGCGTGCACGCGTGGTCGATCTCGCCGAGCTGCGCGTATGCGCCGGCCAGATCAGCGGTCGCCATCGGCCGCGTTGCCACCCGCTCCTTCCCGAACGCCGCCAGCGCCGCCTCCAGCAGCGGAATGCCGCTCGCGGGACGCCCGGCCAGGACATTGATGTTGCCGCGATAGGCGATCTGGAGGTCCGCGCTCCACCGGCTGCAGACGCCGTCCGCCGGGACCGAGCCGGCGGTCGCGACGAGCCGGTCCGCCTCGTCGGCGAGACGGAACGCCGCCAGCTCGTCCGCGCCGGCCACCTCCTCGGCGGCCCGCAGCAGCACCCAGGCGTTGGCGACGGGCGCTGTCCTCCGTCTCAAGCGGTGGTCGGCGGCCTCCAGCAGGGCCTGCGCCCTCGCCGGATCGCCCGTCGGCCGGGCCGGGCAGACGTGCGAGTAGAGCCGGCTGGAGAACAGCAGCGCCGCCGCCTCGCCCTCCGCGTCGTCGGCGTCCCGCGCCCACCGCAGCGCCAGCTGCAGGTAGACCGCGGCGGTGTCGGGCCGGCCGACCAGGATGGAGACCGACCCGGCGTTCGCGGCCGTCGTCGCGGCCGCGGACTCGAGGTCGCGCCGCAAATCGCCGCCCATCGCGTGGTCGAGCAGCGTGAGGATGACCTCCAGGTGGACGTGCATCTGGCGCCGCATCACGTGCGGGGCCTCCAGGCCCCACCGCCTGTTGAACTGCCTGGCCACGACTCCCAGGCTCTCCACAACCCGCGGATCGACCCGGACGGTCTCGTCCAGCACCGCGTCGAGGCGGTCGGCGTCGAGTGCCTCGGGGTTGCCGATCGAGGCCACGGAGCCCAGGAACTCCCGCCGGCGGGCGCGGTCGCTCGCCTCGCGCCGCGCCGGCCGGAAGAGCGACCAGACGTCGACGTCGACGTCGGCCCAGCCGTCGTTCGGGGTCTCGAGGGCGAGCCAGAGCAGGCGCAGCGCAGTGCTGTCGAGCGGCCTCGCGCCCTCTTCCCACTCGGCGACGGCGTTCGCGGTGATGTCGGGCCGTGGGGCGCCATGGAGCTCGGCCCAGCGCCGCATCTCCCGCGCGAGGGCATCCTCGGTCAGGCCGCGCTCCGCGCGCTCCGCCCGCAGCCTCCAACCCCGATCTTTCATCGCCACCGACCCATTCGCTGTCCGCGAGGGCTCCGGCCCCGCACGCACATCATCGACCCCTGGACCCGGGTACGTCCACCGCCTGAATTCGACGTGGGCCCGGCGACGGGCGCATGCTGGTCGCAGGCGAGGACGCCGAGGAGATCGAATGAGCGCGAAATTCGTGAGTCGCGGCTTCCGGGGCAGGCCGCGCGATGCAGAGGCCGGCGGGCGGCTCCCGCCGGGCCAGTACCTGACCCAGGGTTTCCCGGTGCTGTCGGCAGGACCGACCCCGCACACGCCGCTGTCGCAGTGGACGTTCTCGATCACCGGCGAGGTGGACCAGCAGAGGCGCTGGACGTGGGACGAGTTCCAGGCGCTGCCGGCGGATACCGTTACGAAGGACATCCACTGCGTCACCAAGTGGAGCAAGTTCGACACGGTCTGGAAGGGCGTCCCGGTCGACGTGCTCCTGGACGGGCTGGACACGGCGGCCGAGTACGTGCTGGCATTCTCGGACGGCGGCTACACGACCAACCTGCCGCTGGAGGACGTCACGAACGGAAGGGCGTGGGTCGCCTACGAGTACGATGGCCGCCCGCTGGAGCCGCAGCACGGCGGTCCCGCCCGGCTGCTCGTCCCGCACCTCTACTTCTGGAAGAGCGCGAAGTGGGTCCGCGGGCTCCAGCTCATGGCCGACGACACGCCCGGGTTCTGGGAGACCTACGGCTACCACATGTACGGCGATCCATGGCGCGAGCAGCGATACAGCGGCGACTGACGTGGACGCAGGCCGAGGTGGTCGACGTGCTCACCGAGACGCCTCGGGTGCGCACCCTGGTGCTCTCCATACCGGATTGGTCTGGGCACCTCGCCGGCCAGCACGTGGACGTCCGGCTCACGGCCGGCGACGGCTACCAGGCCCAGCGCAGCTACTCCATCTCGTCGGCGCCTGAGGACGCGCAGCTGAAGCTCAGCGTCGAACGGCTCGAGGACGGCGAGGTCTCGCCATACCTGGCCGACGAGCTCAGGGCCGGCGACCAGCTGGAGCTGCGGGGGCCGATCGGCGGCTACTTCGTGTGGGAAGCGAGCATGACGGACCCGCTGCTCCTCGTCGGCGGCGGTTCAGGGGTCTGCCCGCTGATGGCGATGCTGCGTCACCGGGCCGCGCGGTCGAGCACCGTGCCGGCCAAACTGCTGTATTCGGCCCGCGATCTCGGCGACGTGATCTACCGGTCGGAGCTCGAGCACCTCGGCGCCGGCGAGGGCCTGGAAGTGGTGCTGACGCTGACCCGCTCCCAGCCGCCGGGCTGGACCGGCTACGGCCGGCGAGTGGACAACGAGATGCTCGCCGAGGTCGCGTGGCCACCGGAGCGGCGCCCGCTCGTCTACATCTGCGGCCCGACACCGTTCGTGGAAGCGGTCGCGGGGTCACTCGTCGCGCTCGGTCACGATCCGATGCGGATCAGGACCGAACGGTTCGGACCGACAGGAGGATGAGCGTGATGGACGAGAGCAGCCTCGTGCTCGACGGAAACGCCGCCGCGGGCATGCTGCGCGAGGTGTTCGTGCACGACATGACGATGGCGATGACGGCGTGTGCCGCCTGCGGCGCGGTGGCCCGCCTGGGCGGACAGCCGCTGTACGACTACCCGGACGGCCCCGGCGCCGTGCTGCGATGCGCTTCGTGCGAGGCCGTGTTGATGGTGGTGGTGCACGCGACCGGCAGGTACCGGATGGCGGCGCCCGGCCTGAGCTGGATGGAGATCGAGGAGCGCCAGTAGCGGCGCGGGAGTCGGTCCCACTCGACGACGTCAGCCCGGCAGAGCCGCCGTCAGGTCCAGCTCCACCAGCTGGCCGGGAAAGCCCAGGCGCGTCACGCCGACCAGCGTGCTCGCGGTCGTGAAGCCGCCCGCGATTCGCGATTCGCCGAAACGCCGCCACACGGCGGCGAGCACCGCCCGGTCGTCGCCCACCACGTAGATCACGGTGCGGACGACGTGCTCGGGCAGCGCGCCCACGGCCGCCAGCGCCGTGGCGGCGTTGGCCGCGACCTGGTCCACCTGCGCCTCGACGTCGTCCTGACCGACCAGTGCACCGGAGCGGTCGAGCGGGCACTGTCCGGCGATGAACGCCAGGCGCCGGGGTTCCACGATCGTGACGTGGTGGTAGCCGGGCGTCCCGTGCAGCTCGCTGGGGTTGATGCGGGTGATCGTCATGGCCCGGAGTGTGCGCTCGCGTCACCGCGATCGTGACCCTCGGGCGCCCGCAGGCGTTCCAGGTGGGAGGAGGGGCCGCGATGGGACCGGGTGGCCGGGGCGATCGGGAGTGGCGGCGGGCCGGGACGGTCCTGCGAGCGGGCGGCGTCATCGTCGCGCTGGCATCCCTCGGCACCGACTGCGGAACCTGGTACGTCGGCGACTACGACCACGGGGTGGCGCCGCCGCAGTACATCGCCCGCGAGGAGGTGGTGTACGGGCTGACGACCCTGTCGCCGCTCTCGGCCGCGGTGGTCGGGCTCCCGGCGCTGGCGCTGCTCCTCGCCGCCGCGTCGGTCGCAATCCAGGGCCTGCTGCGTGAGCGGTCGCGGCAGCAGGGCACATCGCTTCCGCGATGGAAGGCCGGGGTGCTCGCCGCGGTCGCGGTGTCGCTGCTCGGGCTGACCTCGATCGCCGGCAACTTCGACACGTCGGGCACGGCCGGGCTCACCGCGGTGGCCATGTCGTCGCCCGCCCGGGGCTGGGCCGTGGGCTACTACGACTTCAACCAGGGCGGCGTCGACGGAACCATCTGGGGCTACCAGGATGGGCGGTGGTCGGAGGTCAGCCGCATGCCCTGGCAGCTCTACGGCGTCGTCGCGCTCCCAGACGGGCAGGCATGGGCGGTGGGCGACGGCGGACGCATGCTGCACGAGGTGGGCGGCCGGTGGACCGGCGCGAGCAGCGGCACGACCGACCAGCTGGATGGCGTGGCCATGGTGTCGCCGGACGAGGGCTGGGCGGTGGGCGGCAGCGAGCGCATCACGGTCGCACAGGCGACGGTCGGTGGGTCGGTGAACCTCGCCGCTGCCGTCTCGCTTCCCGGAACGTGCGCCATCCTGCACTATTCGGGCGGGCGCTGGTCGCGGGTGTCGTGCCCGTTCGACCACCACCTCTCCGCGGTGACCGCGCTGCCGGACGGCGAGGCGTGGGCCGTGGGGAACGGAGCCGTGCTGCACGAGACGGGCGGCGTATGGAGCCGGGTGGCCGCGCCGGCGGCCGGCCTGGCGGCGATCGCCATGGTGTCGCCGGACACGGGCTGGGCGTCCGGCTCGCGTGGTGCGCTCCTGCGCTGCGCGCACGGCACGTGGACCGCGGTCCCGAGCCTCACGAACGACGAGCTGGCCGGGATCTCCATGCGCTCCGCCGACGACGCCTGGACAGTCGGCGGCTCGACGCTCCTGCACTGGGACGGCACGTCCTGGACCGCCTCCGCGGTCCCGGGCAACGAGGAACTGGCCGCGGTGGCCGCCGGGTCGCGCGGCGGACAGGGCTGGATCGTGGGGTCGGCGAACGGACCGAGCCCTCTGATCGTCCGCGAGACCCCGTCGGGGTGGCGGGCAGTCAGCACCTGAGCGCCCCATCGCTGGAACCGCCGGTTCCATCTGTGCCGGGAGGCCGGAGCGTGGACCTGCCGGCAGTTCCAGGCACCAGGTCGTCAGGCGAGCGCCCGTGCCTCGTCCTCGGGGACGCCGTCGACGTACGTGATCGAGTTGGCGCCCAGCGCCGGGATGCGGGCGCCCGGCAGCACGATGCCGACCAGGTTGAGCGGGTCGGCCGCGGAGACCGTGACGATCTCGCCCGACCGCTCGGTCTTCCGGACCGCGCGGAGGGTGTCGATGGCCTCCGGCAGCGCGTACTGCTCGCCGCTGAAGCCGGTCACGAACCGCCCTCCACGAATCGTCCCCCGGGCCTCCATGCGCCGCAGCGCCCAGAGGACCTCGCGCCACGGCACCGTGAACGTCTCCCGGACCAGCAGGTCCCGGAACACCACCCCCCACCTGGCCAGGAGCTGTTCGGCGAGCGCCTCCGCGAGCTCGTCGGCGTCCTCCGTGGCCGGGGCCGGCTCGATCAGCGACCACCTTCCCCCGGACCGCGCGGCGCTGCGTGAGCCGGCGCGGCGCAGCCGCGGCCGGTACTGCGCCCTCGCCACGACGCGCTGCGCGAGCAGCGAGCGGACCGCGTCGAAACCGTCCGCCGTGACCAGCCCGCGCGCCACCCCGTCCCACAGGGCCTCCTCGACCTCGCCGGGCAGCCGCCTGGTGGCCGCGACCAGGTCGGACGCGAACAGCGCGCCCTGACGCCGGAGCGCGTCCAGCACGTCCTGCGTTCGCCCCGGCCCGGGCTCCTGGGCCGCCCGATCGCCTCTCGTCGCCTGGAGCAGCCACGGCAGGTCCTCGCGGATGGCCATGGTGATCGGGGTCGCCCGAGAGGGCGTCATCCCGCTCCGGCGCGCCGGCTCCTCCTCGGCGCCCGCGCCGCGGATCGAGAGTCGGCCCCAGGTCACGTCCCCCGACAGGCACAGGTCGTCCAGCCACTCGTCCTGGAACCGCTCCACCCGCCGCCAGAGGATGCGCTCCCACGCTCCGGCGGCCAGCTCGAAGCCCTGGAGCTGCTCGACGACCGAGAGCACACCGACCCGACCCTCCCGCTTCGTGCCGGGCGCGACGTGCTGCCAGCGGAGCAGGAACCGCATGAAGTCGCGCGCGGTGACCGGCTCGATCTCCCGGCGCAGCCGCGCCCGCGTGTAGTGATGGATCCGGGCCAGCAGACGCCGCGCGCAGAACTCCTCGGGACCGTCGACTGCGGTGAAGTGACCGCGGAACGCGAAGCCCGTGCCCTCCAGGCGGGCAGCCGCGATGGCCACGTCGCTGGCGTCGAGGCCGGTCGCGTCCACGAGGTCGGCGACGGTCGACGGCCCGCGGAACTCCAGGTGACCCCTGACCATCTCGGCCGCGGCCGAGTCGCGGTCCAGCGGTGCGGCCGCGATCGGCGAGCGGTGGTCCGGCTCGATCCGCGCGTCCGGGAAGAGGAGCTCCACGGCCGGCCGCCGTTCGACCGCGCACCACAGGTCGAGTCCCGGCGCCACGCGCACCGAGACCGCTCGCCGCTCCTCGACCAGCTCGTCGAACCAGCACCGCCACTCCGCGACCGGCCGCAGCCCCGATACGGTCTGCAGCAGGTCGTGCAGCTCGTCGGCATCGCGTGGCTCGGGCTGCGCCTCCTCCCGCACCCGTTCGATGGCCGCGGCGTCCAGCCGGCCGAGGTCCCGCGCCTCGACCGGGAGGCCTCGCCGGAGCTGGATCGCCCGGCTTCGGCGCTCCTCCAGCGGCGCGTCGTCCAGGAAGGTGAAGGGGCGGCCGTTGAGGATCTCGTGGGCGAGCACGGACGGCTCGACCGTGTCGCGCAGCACCACCTGGACACGGCCCGCCTCGATCTCGACCAGCAGGTCGCGGAGCGCGTCGACGTCCATCGCCTCGCGCAGGCAGTCGTTGACCGTCTCCCGGACCAGCGGGTGGTCGGGGATGTCGATCGGGCCCGGCGCCACGTTCTCCTGGCACGCGGCGAGCGTCGGGAACACCGCGGCCATCAGGTCGTCGGACTCCATCCGCTGGATCGCCGGCGGGTTCTTCCGGCCGCCCCGCATGCGCAGCACGGCCAGGGCGCGGTTCAGGTTCCACCGCCACCGCGCGGCGAACATCGGCGACGTCAGCAGCGCCTGGCGCAGCACCCCCTCGACCGTATTCGAGCTCAGGAACTTCGGCACGCGGTCCAGCGGGAAGCTGTGCTGGGGCCCCAGCGACAGCAGGAAGGCGTCGTCGCTGGCGGCGGCCTGCAGCTCGAAGTCGAAGGTCACGCAGAACCGCTTGCGAAGGGCCAGTCCGAGGCCCCGGTTCAGCCTGGCCCCGAACGGCGAGTGCCCGACCAGCTGCATCCCGCCGCTCTCGTCGAAGAACCGCTCCAGGACGAGGGTCTCCCGGGTGGGGATCACGCCGAGGGCGGTCAGGGCGGCCCCGAGGTACCGGACGATCGTGTCCGACGCCGCGCGGTCGATGCCGCACTCCGCCTCGAGCCAGCCGCGCCCACCATCCGGGTCTTCGCGCGCCAGGTATGCGCTCAGGCGCGCGCGCAGGTCGGACACCTCGCTGGAGAGTTCCTCGGTCCTGGCGGGGGCCTCCCCCCGCCAGAACGGCACCGACGGCGGAGCGCCATGCGCGTCGACCACCCGAACCGTCCCCGGCTCGACCCGACGGATGAGCCACGAGGTCGTCCCCAACAGGAAGATGTCGCCCGCCGCGCTCTCGATCGCCCAGTCCTCGTTGACCGTCCCCACGAAGACGTCGTCCGGCTCGGCCACCACGCGGTAGTCGCCCAGCTCGGGGATCGCGCCGCCGGAGGTGAGGGCGGCCAGCCGGGCCCCACGCCGGCCCTTGAGGCGACCGTTCACCCGGTCCCGGTGCAGATACGCGGCCCGCCGCCCCCTGCCGGTCGTGATGCCCTCGGAGACCATCTCGACCACGTCGTCGAACTGCTCCCGCTGGAGCTGCGCGAAGGGCGCCGCCCGGCGGACGAGGTCGAACAGCTCGGCCTCGGACCACTCCTCCGCGGCACACTCCGCCACGATCTGCTGGGCCACGATGTCGAGCGGAGCCACCGGCTGGATGATCGCGTCGAGCCGGCCGGCCCGGGCGCCCCGAAGCAGCGCCGCGCACTCGACGAGCTCGTCGCGGCTGGTCGGGTAGAGCACCCCCCGCGGGGTGCCGTAGCGCGTGTGGTTCGACCTGCCCACCCGCTGCAGGAACGTCGCGAAACTCCGCGGCGAGCCGATCTGGCAGACGAGCTCCACCGGGCCGATGTCGATTCCCAACTCCAGCGACGCCGTGGCCACCAGGGCCCGGAGGTCGCCGGCACGCAGGCGCGACTCCACCCGCTGCCGGCGGTCCCGGGACAGGCTGCCGTGGTGGGCGGCCACCTGCGCCTCGCCGAGCCGCTCGCCGAGCTGGTGGGCGATGCGCTCCGCCATGTTCCGCGTGTTGACGAAGACGAG
>DASQZW010000196.1:0-34684 GCA_035638495.1 Terriglobales bacterium | reverse complement strand
GATGATCAGCCCCGACCGCATGCAGGCGGTCGCGCAGCGAGCGCGCCGGATCATCGCCTCTTCGAGCTGAAGGTCCCTCCCCCCTCGCGGGGGAGGAGGTCCGGCCACGGACCGGAGGGGGGGACTGCGTAGAGCGGTCATCGCTGAGTCCTTCTGAGCGACCCCCACCGGGTCCTGGCGGACCCACCTCCCCCGCGAGGGGGGAGGGACGGAGCCTGGCTCAGCGTCCTACCGCCAGCGGGACCGGGACCGGCGCGCCGCCCGCCACCGTGATGTCCGACGTCCGGCCGTCCGCGTAGCGGCGGTGCCACCCGCCGCCCGTCCACGTGTCCGTCGCGCCCAGCCGGGTGCCGGCGATCGTGAACTCGCACGTCTCCGTTCGGGCGCCGTCCACGAGCGTGCACGAGCCCGTCGTATGGGCGCCGGCCACGGTCGCGCTGGCCCCCGCTCGGGTCGCGCCGTTCGCGTGGACCAGGACCACCGCCGCGCCGCCCGGGCCCTGGTACACGCCAGGCGCCGTCGCCGACAGCCGCGCGCCGCCGATCTCGTAGGTGCCGGCGGACCAGCGCACCGTGACCTGGCCCGGCTCCGCCGAGACGACCGCCCCGGCCGTCGCCGCGGCCACGCCGGCCAGCATCAGCAGCACGTGCAGCCGGACGCGCGGCAGCCAGGCCGACGGCGAGCGGCGAAGCCGGACCGCGTGCGGGCTCGTGACCGCTCCGATCGGAAGGTTCTGCGTCACCTCGCGCCCGCCTCGACTCCGGCGGGCCGGAACGTGGCGTCCTCGATCCGGCTCAGGTCGGGCCGCAGCCAGGTCGTCAGCACCCAGTCCCTGCTGTTGTACTGGCGCTGCGCCCCTCGCTCGATCACGCTGCGGTCGGTGAAGCGGGCCACCGCCCGCGGCGCCTCCTCGCCGTCCAGCCCCTCGATCTGCAGCGTCGCGGTCGTGCCGAAGTCCGGCTTGACCCGGATGCCGCGCGTCAGCCAGCGGGCCCGCACCGGCTCCCACGCGGCCAGCAGGCGCGGGCTGCAGTACGCGCCCAGGCGCTCTCGCGGGTCGGCGATGTCCTTCAACTGGGGCAGCCGGTACTCGGGGAAGAGGCCGTCGTTCACGGGCTCGCGAAGGTCCAGGAACCACGCGACGAGGTCCAGCAGGAGCGCATACGTGAGCGAGTGCACGTGCTCGATCTGCCGCTCGCGCTGCACGTCGGGGCTGACCTCCACGCGCCGGGACCGGCGACCGAACATGGCTGCCTATCCCGCCGCGGCCAGCGCCCGGACGGCCGTCCGCGTGACGCGGATGTACGCGTCGCGGAGCCCGGGCGAGATGTCAAGGATCGACACGCCCTTCACGATGGCCAGCGTCGCCTTCTCGCTCCTGGGCACCGTCTCGATCGCCACCACCCGCTTGCCGATCTCGTCCAGCAGTTCGGTCACGACGTGGTGGCTGCGGAGCTCGCGGTCCGTCGAGACGATGTAGCTCACCATCACGAGCTTGCCCCGCATGCTGGGCGTCTCCAGGTATTCCAGGACCCCCAGCAGCGCGCTGGGGTCGTCCGTCGTCGGCAGGATCACCAGGTCGGCCAGCTCGAGATAGGCGGCGCAGATCGCGGCCTCGGCCGTCGTGTAGTCGGGCAGCCGGTTGGGCAGGTCGACCACCAGGAAGACGTGGCGCTCACGCAGATGCTGCACGAAGCGCTGGATCAGGCCCGGCGGGTACGCGTCGGCCGCCGCGCGGTCCTCCGGATACACGCCGAGGGCCGGCGTCTTGGCCCATGCCGGCGTGGGCGGAAGGTCCAGGCCGCTGCTCAGCGCCGCCATCAGCTGGCGCACCGTCCCGGCCGTGGCCGGGATGTCCAGCCGGCCCCACTGGTCGGGGTTGCCGATGTTCTGGTCCACGATCGCCGCGCTGCCGGTCGTGTCGCCGAGCGCGTAGCCGATGACCTGGGCCACCGCACCGGCCGTCACCGTCTTGCCGACGCCGCCCTTGCGCGCCGGCACCACGACGAGCGGCGGCGGGTGCAGGCCGAGCACGAGGTCGCCGATCTCGCGCGGGATCACGATGCGGTGCCGGCGCATCAGCAGCCGGCTGACGAAGCCGAGCAGCGGCCGGACGTCGGCGCCCGCCGAGACGTGCGCGTTGCCGTCCGCGAACAGGCTGGCGCGGCTCAGCTCGTCCGCGCGCCGCTCGGGCGGCGGCAGCGGGCCGAGTATCGACAGCTCGGTGAACGGGTCCGGCAGCGCGCTGGTGAGCGACTGCTCCGGCGGCTGCGGGGGCGGCACCCGGGCCGGCGCGCGGGGCTGCAGCCTCGGCATGAAGATCACGCCGGCGGCCGGCTCGGCAGGCGGAGCGGCGCGCCGGAAGCACGGGAACGCCGCCATCGCGTGCTCGGCCAGCGCGATCGGGTCCGCGGTGACCACCACCTGCGCGTGCTGGTGGCGCGCGAAGCGGGTCCGCTCCTGGTCGCTCGCCACGCCGACGACGACCTCCGAGTCGAGCCCGCCCAGGTGCGCCTCCAGCCCCTGCTCGTCCATGACCAGGAGCACCGGGCGGGCGTCGGCGGGCACGTGCCGCTCCCACCAGCCGTCGAGCTCCCGGGCGACCGCCCCCCTGGCCGAGAAGAACAGCAGGCCGCGGACCGGCGCCACGACCGCCGCCGACTCGGCCGTGGGGTCGAGGGCCGCCTGCAGCATCCCGACCGCCTGCGTCGAGGCCGGGTCGGGCAGCAGGCTGAGGAACACGTACCGGCTGGGCCTACCTGGCAACCGCCTGGCTCGCCTCCTTCACCGACCCGCCGCCGAGGTCGACGCTCGGCGTGGTGAGGTGGTGGCCGACGCCGGCGGCCAGGATCAGGAGGCCCGTCGCCAGAACGGCCGCTCCGGTCACGGTCTCCCGCCGGCGGACGGCCACCCCGCGGATGGCCGCGCGCGCCCCCCGGCCGAGCGCCCAGGCGACCATCAGCGCCGCGATCGCCGTGACGGTCAGCCGGCTGGCGGCAAGCGCCGACGCGAAGGTCGGCGAGCGGCTCGCGAAGAAGTCCCAGGCCCCGCTCCAGCCCGGCGGGCCGAGGACCACCAGCGCCGCCACGAGCTGCGCGGCGCTCGCCAGCAGCGGGAGCCCAATTCGGCCCATCAGGTGAACGCCTTCGAGAGGGAGACCCACGCCGGGTACCCGATGAGCAGCATCAGCGGCAGGATCATCAGCCCGATCGGCACCGCCTGGCGGAACTTGGACTGCTCGGAGCGCACCTGCATCTCGGCGATGGCGTCGGCGCCCACCGCCCGGGCCAGGTTGGTCAGCACCGACCGCGGCGCCAGCCCCTTGTCGTCGATGCGCCGCATGGTGCTGCCGAGCAGCGCGAAGATCGGCACGCCGTAGGCGTGGCCGATCCTCTCGTAGATCGAGGCGACGCTGGCGAACGGCTGCTCGTGGAACGGCTGGAGCCGCGAGGCGTCCAGGACGACCAGCCGGCGCCAGTCCTCGTCGCGGATGAGTCCCCACAGGTGGCCGTCGACCTGGGCTCGGGCCAGCAGGTCCAGCGCGTGGTCGATCGACATCTGGTGGTTGTAGGTCAGGATCGCCAGCTCCGTCAGTGCGCCGCTCAGGCCGGCCTGGATGGCCGCCTGGCGCCGCTGAGCCGCGATTCGGAGCAGGAGGTAGCCGACGGTGAAGGCGATGCCTCCCAGACCGATGCAGTAGATGAGCGGGAACGGAAGCTCGCCGCCCGTGCTGAGACCCAGCAGCTCGAGCGCGAAGCCGGCCAGGGTCACGAGCAGCGAGAGGGCGACCGTGCGCAGCATCCAGCCGGTGGCGGACTCGGTGCGGCCCGCGATCGCGAGGAGCCTCGGGATGTTGGCCGCGTCGTCGAACCGGCGTACGAACGGGGCGCGCTCACCCAGCCGCTCGGTCAGCGGCCGGTCGTCGAGCAGCCCGTGGTTGCGCCCGACGCGGTTCCAGGCGACCACGGGCGGCGGGGTGAGGGCCCCGGCCCGCCAGAGCGCCGCGCCGAGCACCGCCGCGGCGCCGAGGATCAGGGCAGGGAAGAGCAGGATGCTCACCTACGCATACCTCCGCTCCAGCTGGGCCCGGATCTCGCCCAGGTTCCAGCGCACCCAGTGCACGCGCGGGGTGAGGTGGCCGATCACCCAGAAGATCAGCATCACCAGTCCGGCGACGATCACCAGCACTACCTGGCCGAGCGGACGCGAGTACGCCGTGCGGAAGTTGTCCACGTGCATGACCACCACGAACATGAAGGTCATCAGCCCGGCCACGATGTAGCCCGCCTGCCGCGAGCCCTGCGCGATCGCGTGGTTGCGCTCCTGCAGTGTCAGGTCGGCGTCGTACTGCGGGATCAGGACCTCGGTCGCCTCGACGACGAACGCCTCGGGAGAGGTGTCCAGCGAGAGGAGCAGGTCCGCGCAGATCCGGTTCGCGATGGGGCTGAGCGCCCTGCGGTCGACCTCGATCAGGCGGCCGCGGATCGACTGCTGCGTGTCGGCCAGCGGCGCCATGACGCGGCGGAGGATCGGCAGCGGGTTGGTGCCGGCGTCGGTCAGCGCCTCGTCGAGCGTCTGATTGGACGTCCGGATCAGGTCGACGATGGCGCGGGCCTGGTCCACCAGCGCCCGTTCCATCTGCAGCCGCCGGCGGTCGCTGAACGGCCCGAGCAGGAACGGCACGGCGAAGACCCCGACCAGCGCGCAGCCGGCGATCACCACGGGCGTGCCGATCACGATGCCGGCGACCAGGCCGGTCGCCGCGCTGATGCAGCGCACCCACAGCCAGGCCTTCAGGCTCCAGCCGAGTGCGATCGCGCGGGCCTCCTCGCGCTCGAGCAGCGGCGTCAGCGGCGACGGTCCGCGCGGCGGCCGGCGGCCGCCCGACCGGGTCGCGAACGCGCCCAGCAGCAGCGCCAGGACGAGGACGAACAGGATCTGGCCGTAGAAGACGATCGGCGAGAACAGCAGGGCCCGCATCAGACCGCCGGCACCTCGGGGCCCAGGTACTGGCCGAGCTTGCGGCGCAGTCCCAGCGGAAGGTCGCCCACGTGCCGCGTCATGCGCTCGAGGACTCCCTCCGGCCCCCGCCGGTAGATCCATGCGGTCTGGGTGCGTTCGCCGCCGAGGGCCAGGATGCCGCTGACGCGCCGCATCCCGTCAGAGTCCTGGACCAGGTGGACGACGAGGTTGAACGCCCGGTGCACCGCGATCTCCGCCAGCTCGTACGCGTTGCTGTTGCCCGCGTAGTCCGGGCTCTTCATCACGTACTCCGCCGAGCGCTTGACGCCCTGGAACGCGTCGTCGGCGTGGACGGTGACCATGGAGCCGTCGTGGCCGGTCGACGCCACCAGGCACACCTCGGCCATGGCCGCGTCGCGCGCCTCACCCAGGATGATGCGGTTCGGCCGCATGCGGAGCGCGAGCTTGGCCAGGTCGCGCATCGTGATGCCGAGCTCGGTGCCGTAGCTGGGCGGTACGGTGCAGAGGTGCTGCACCAGCGGGTGCCACTCTCGGCCGTCGCCGCGGTCGCCGTCCAGGTTCAGCTCCGCGCTGTCCTCGATGACCAGCAGCTGCTCCGTGTGCGCGACCAGCCCGCACAGCACGCGAAGCAGGGTGGTCTTCCCGGTGGCCGTGCCGCCCGCGATGATGATGTTGGCCTTGCCCTCGACGCACGCCTCCAGGAAGCGCGCGACGCCGTTCGGCATGACCCCGCGCTGCACGTACTCCGCGAGCGAGTGGAGGTTGGCCGCGCCCTGCAGCCGGACCGTCGCGACCACGCTGGTGCTGCCCGACACCGCCGGCTCCTGCACGACGCAGACGCGGAGCACGCGGCCCAGGTTCCCCTCGGCGGCGGGGTGGCCCTCGCTCAGCTGGCGGTAGCCCTTGAAGCCCGGGATCGAGAGCACCTTCTCCTTGAAGAACGTGAGCACGTCTGCGTCGCTCTGGAACGGGTTGTCGTCGGCCGCGAGCAGCATCCGCTCTCGGTTGGTGGTCAGGACCCAGCGGTCCCAGCGGTTGACGTGGATCTCCTCGATGCCGTCCATCAGGTAGACGAGGCGGGACAGCGGGAAGAGCCACGAGGCGCGCGCCATCGTGCCCCGCGTCACGTCGTGGCGGAACGCCGCGTCATTGGCCAGCCGGTGGGCCGTCACGCCGTGCAGCCCGAAGCGGCCAGGCTGCTCCACCGCCTGGTCGATCAGGTCGCGGACGAGGTCGTAGAGCCGCTCCTCGTCGCGAGTCGACGCCTTCACGTCCGCGGCCTGCCGGTACTCGCGGAGAACGCGCACCAGGGTGGCGACGGTGTCCTGGGCGGCCTCCGGCACATCGGGCCACGGCACCGACGGAAGGCCGCCTCTCGATCCCTCGCCTCCGCTGGGGGAGGGTTCGGGTGGGGGGGAACGGAACGCCAGGGTCATCCGGCCGCTCCCCCGGCCGCCTCTGGCAGCCGGCGCGCGGCCTGGAGCACGGCACGGGCCCGGTCCACGATCTGGGCCGAGCGGACGACCTCCTCGCCGACCCGGGCGATCGGCACGCCCGCGTTCTCGGCCGCGACCGCCCGCCTCGGCTCCCACTGGACGCGCGCCGCCAGGCCGATCGACGGCAGCCGGTTGGCCACGACCTCGCGGACCTGCTGGCTCAGCGCTCCGTCGCGCGTCTCCATCAGCACGATCTCGGCGCGCGGCGGCTGGGCCGCCTGCAGCACCTGGATCGAGCGGGCGATCCGGGCGGGGCTGTCCTGCATGAGCACGAACACCCGCGCCGAGATCCGTGCGACCGCCTGGGCCGCGGCTCTCGGCGAGTCGAGCAGCGGGTGCGACCACGCGGCGCCCATGTCGAAGAGCACGAACTCGTACGGTAGGTCCGTGAGGGCGCCGCCGCGCTCGAGCTGTCCGATGAAGTCGGCGATGCCGGTCCCGCAGATCGCCATGAGGCCCGGCACGAGGTGGACGCGGGGGTGCCGGGTCTGGATGACCTGGTGCAGCAGCGTCTCCCGGCTGATCTTGCTCATCCCGACCAGGTTGTTCATGCCCCGCCCGTGCGGGTGCAGGTGCAGGTGGTCGATCGCCGTCGACGTGCCGGACATGTCCGCGTCGACCACGAGCACGCTGTGCGTCCGGCCGATCTCGTAGGCGGTGGCGAGCAGGGTGGTCGTCAGGCCCTGCCCGTCCTTGGTCGCGACCCACGAGACCACGTAGCTCATCGCGTCGGGCTCGCGCGTGGCGTGGGCGGGGGCGCGAGCGATACGCCGGGCGCGCCGCCGGCCACCGACCCGGCCAGCGACGACACCGCGTCCTGGAGGCCGAGGCCGCTGCTGACGGGCACGCCGATGCCGGAGCTGGTGACGGCGAAGAGCGGCGCGCTGTTCGCCTGCAGCGTGACCCAGCTCGGCTCGTCGACCGCGGGCACCCAGATGGTCGTGGCGCTCTCGACCGTGAGGCTCTTGCCGACCTGGATGGTGCGGGTGCCGACCTGGGTGTACACGTCGATCACGTCGCCGTTCTTGAGCGGGGGCGCGGCCTTGAAGCTGACCGGCACGAGCACCATGGCGGTGCCGAGCAGGTCGTCGTCGGCCAGCATGTGGCCGCCGTGCAGGGTGCGACCGGCTCGCTTGCGGTCCGCGACGGGGTCGCCGTGGTAGTAGCTGATGTTGTCACCGGTGTCCGGCACGCTGACCTGGCGCACGTTGTCCGCGGTGAAGCGGGCGCCCGCCGCCACGTCCTGTGTGACCATCCAGACCTCGTGCGTCGACCGCGACTGCACGATGATCTCCAGGTAGATCGCGCCGATCACGGCGAGCATGACCAGGGCACCGCCGACGTACAGCACCGCATTTCGCGCGCTCACGCGTCAGAACCCTCCCGCGGCCCCGCCGTACGCGGGGCGGGCGCTGCGGGTCGCCCTCACGGTCTCGAAGTCGGACCACAGCGGCATCGGCAGCTGTACGCGCTGCACGACGACAGCCGTCACCGTGTTGCTGGGAATGTCGACGCTGCAGTCGGTGGAGACGACCAGCGGCTGCGAGTTGCCGGCCTGCCGGCAGCGCTTCTGCGCATCGTCGACGTTCAGCGCGACCCGGTTGTGCGTGTACAGCTCCGACAGGTCGATCGCCGATGCGCCGGCCTGGGCGGCCAGCAGCGCCGCCGAGTCGGCGCGGTCGGCGTTGACGAACAGGACCTGCGTGTTGCCGACGAGCGCCATCGTTCCCAGCAGGACGAACGCGCACACGATGGTGAAGACGATCAGCGTCTGGCCGCGTTGGACATCCATTACGTGGACCGGAAACGTGAGCTGAACCCCGTCGCCGACGCCGAGATGTCGACGTGCCAGTTGGAGTCGAGCGGCTGGAGGATTGCCATTGGCGTGCGCGACAGGAACACGGTCGCGTGACCCGTGCACGTGACGCTCCCGCCGGCCGTGTATCCGCCGCAGTTGTCGAGCGATCCGGGCTCCAGGTAGCTCGACCGCCGCAGCGTCCCGTCGTACGTCTTCCGTGCGAACTGCTGGCTCAAAGTGTCGTTGTTCGCGGGCGCCGACACCGCGGCCGCCGCGGCGAGGCTCGTCGCGGTGTCGACGTCCACGTAGGCCTGCGCCACGACCATGGCGACCAGGAAGCTGAGCAGCAGCGTGAGCAGCACGGGCACCGTGATGGCGGTCTCGATCAGCGCCTGGCCGGAGCGATGTCGCGTCCCGCCGTTCATCGCTGGAACGTCACCCGATGGAACTCAGCCGGCGCGTCGATCGTCCACGGCAGGGCCACCAGCGGGAGCAGGTTGAGCGGCTTCCCGCGCACGACGACCAGCACCATGCTCGAGTCGGCGGGATCGAGCGTGGTGCACACCTCGAGGCGCCCGGATGGGATCGCGTCGATGGCATCGCACGGGGTCCCGGGCGGCTGCTGCACGAGCGTCGTGCCGAAGAGCACCGGCTGCAGTCGGGAGCTCACCAGCGGGCCAGCGGCGGCCAGGTCCACGTCGCTCGCGCTGCTCGACTGCGCGCTGGCGGCCGCGCGAACCCCGGCCGCGGCAGCCGTCACCGCCGCCGATCGCTGCACCGCGTAGAGGGCCGTCGAGAGTGCTCCGAACAGTACGAGAAGAAATGCCGTGATCGTGAGCGCGAACTCGACGATTGACTGCCCCCCCTGGTGGGGCCCCACGGCCTACAGCATAGTCGAAGCCTGGAGGGATTTCTCGCGACGACTTGACGCCTCCTTGACATGTCAGGGATGCCGGACATCGCGCTGTTGCATTTGTCCCGGGCGAGGCCCGCCAACTGTGAGGGCGATGACGGAGGAAATGCGGGTGACGCGATGAGCTGTTCTCAGAATCGCCCGGCTCGCGTCTCTCCCTGTTAGCATCGCCGATCGAGGGGGCCGTTCAGCCGGGAGGACGACAGCCGTGAAGTTCGAGAAGACCTATGTGCCGTATGGCGGATACTGGTCGACGCCGTTCGTGCGCTGGCAGGGCAGCCTCGCCCAGTCACACCCCGTCGTCCTGGCGGCGGAGGTCGCCCGGCGAGCCCTGCAGGAGCGGTCCATCGAACCGGCCGCGTTCGACTCCCTGTTCTTCGGCCTGACGGTGCCGTCCCCGCACAGCTTCTACGCGGCGCCCTGGGCGGCCGCGCTGATCGGAACCCCCGAGGTCACCGGTCCGACGATCATGCAGGCGTGCGCGACCTCCGCCCGGCTGATCGCGCAGGCGGCGGGGGAGGTGGACGGCGACGGCGGCCGGCGCTGCATCCTCGGCATGGTGGCGGACCGGACGAGCAACGGCCCCCACATCTACTACCCGGACGCCGCGGGCCCGGGCGGCAGGGGCACGACGGAGGACTGGGTCTGGGACAACTTCCAGTCCGACCCGTACGCCGAGGCCTCGCCCACGACCACCGCCGAGAACGTCGCCCGCGAGCAGGGCATCACCCGCCACGAGCAGGACGAGGTCACGCTCCTCCGCTACGAGCAGTACGTGGCCGACCGCAAGAACGGCGGCGGCTTCCAGCGCCGCTACCTGGTCGCGCCGCTGGAGGTCCGCGACCGGTCCGGCCGGCGCGTGGTGGCGACCGTCGACGACGACGAGGGCGTGACGCCGACCAGCGCGCAGGGCCTGGCGCGACTGGAGCCGGTCCAGGACGGCGGCACGGTCACGTACGGGAGCCAGACCCACCCCGCGGACGGCAACTGCGGCATGGTGCTGACCGGTCGGGAGCGGGCGCGGGAGCTGAGCCGCGACCCGGCGATCGAGGTGCAGCTGCTGAGCTACGGGCAGGCGCGGGCGAAGCGTGCGTTCATGCCGCTGGCCCCGGTGCCGGCCGCCCGCCATGCGCTGGACGCCGCGGGACTGCGCATCTACGACATCACGGCGATCAAGACGCACAACCCTTTCGCGGTGAATGACGTGCACTTCTCGCGAGAGTTCGACATCGCGTTCGACGCGTTCAACAACCACGGCTCGTCGCTGATCTACGGACACCCCCAGGGGCCGACGGGCATGCGTCTGGTCATCGAGCTGATCGAGGAGCTGGTGGACCGGGGCGGGGGGTACGGCCTGTTCACCGGCTGCGCGGCCGGGGACACGGGAGCGGCGGTCGTCGTCAAGGTGGACGTGGCGCGGCGGCCGTAGTTTCGGGCGGGGCGGTTTCCCAACAGGGACCGGGCGCTCCGTCGAGGCCCGGCCCTGTTGTGGGGGGTAGGGAGAGAGCAAGCGGGAAACCGGCGGGCGGCGCCGTGCGGTGCCGCCGGCGGATACGACTCAGTACACACGGCGCGGATGGCCGATCGCAAGGGACAGCCGCCCATACGGCATGAGCGAGCCGCCCATTCCGGGTGCCGTAACCGCTGCCGGTAGATGATGGTGACGTGGGTTGCCACGTGTGACACTCCTCTCACGCCGCCGGTTTCTCGGAGCCGCGGCCGCGCTCGGAGCCGCAGCCGCGTTTCCTGCCATCAGGCTCGGTCGCGCCGCGGAGACGCCCCTCGGCCACATCGTGCTGCTGATGCGCGAGAACCGCTCCTTCGACCACTACTTCGGCCGCTACCCGGGCGCCGACGGCCTGCCCGCGGGCGCGCCGGTGACGCCCGCCACTCGCGACTGCATCGCGGATCCCCCGCACGACGAGGAGGCCGTCCGGTCGGCGGCCGCGACCGGCGGGTTCCCCGCGCCCGCGGCCGGGCTCGTCTTCTCCGAGCGCGACGTGCCCCTCGCCTGGGCGCTGGCCCGACGCTTCACGCTCTGCGACCGCTACTTCGCCTCCGTGCTGGGGCCCACGTTCGTCAACCGGCTCTTCAGCGTGGCCGCCGCGCCGGGCGGGTTCACCGACAACCCCAGCCGGATCGACCCCGCGCTGCTCCCTCGGCCCAATATCGTCGACCGGCTGGACGCCGCCGGCGTCGCGTGGGGGTGCTACCTCGCCCACCTGCCGGATGCCCGCTACAACCCGGTCGCCTACTACCCCGAGCGCGAGGCGGACCCGCGCGCCAACCGCACGTTCGCCGACTTCCTGGCTGACGCCGCGACCGGGCGGCTCCCGGCGGTGACGTGGGTGGTGCCCGAGGACCCGCTGACGGAGCACCCCGCGTCCCCGCCGCAGTGGGGCCAGCGGTTCGCCGCGCTGACGGCGCGGGCGCTGGCGACGAGCCCGGTCTGGCGGGACACCGCCCTGGTCCTCAACTACGACGAGAGCGGCGGGTTCTACGACCACGTGCCGCCGCCCGCGACCGCCGGCTACCGGGTCCCGTGCACGGTCGTCTCCCCGTTCGCGCGGCCTGGGCACGTCAGCCACTCGGTGTACGATCATGCTTCGGCGCTCGCGCTGGTCGAGCGCACGTTCGGCCTGGCCCCGCTGGGCACGCGGGACGCCGCGGCCAGTCCCCTGGAGGACTGCTTCGACTTCGAACATCCAGCCCTCGATCCGATGGTCTTCCCCTCCGCATCGCCAGTGGTCGCCGGCTGCCCCGACCCGCCGCGCTGGGCGGCCGACCTGCTGGCCATGCCGCTCGGCTCCCCTCGACCGGCGGCCGGTCCCGGCCCGGAGCTGCCGCTCGGCCTGGGCGGCATCGCCGCGGGCGTCGCTGCCGGTGCCGCGATCGGCCTGCGCCGGCGCTCACGGGCGAGAGAATGAGCAGTAACCAGCTCCTGTATCCCCGGGCGAAGGTGGCAACCGACGTCGACACCTCGCCAGCCGACGCGTGCGCCCGGCTGGAGCGGACGGTTCGGGTCCTGGAGCGGCGAGGGTATGCAGTCACGCCCGCTCGGCTTGGGGAGCTCTGCACGGGCGGCGCGCTGACCGAGTCGCAGGTGCGCCGGGCGGTCGCCGCCGGCACCGAGCTGCGGCTCCGCGACGGCCTGGTGGTGTCGCCCGACCTGGCCGGCTCGGCCCCAGCGATCGCGCGCCGCGCAGCTGGCCATGCCGACAACGCGGCGCGCTGCCTGCCCACCACGCTCGGCTTCGTGCGCGCGCTGGTGAGGCTCTGCCCGTTCGTCCTCAGCGTGTCCATCGCCGGGTCGCTGGCGTCGGGCGGCTACCTGGCGTCCGACGACGTCGACCTCAACCTGATCGTCGAGGACGGCCGCCGGCACCTGGCGTACGTGGCGATCAACCTGCTGGGCCTGGCCCACGCCGCGCGCCACCGCCGCAAGCCCGTGGACACCCACACGATGCGGCCGCTGGCGCCGCGATTCATGACCGCCAACCTGATCCTCGAGCGCTCGCAATGCTTCCCGCTGGCCCGGCAGGACGAGGACATGGCGTACGAGTTCCTCACGTCCCGGCCGGTGTACGGCGTCGCGCTGTGGCGCCAGGTCGTATCGACGAACCCCGGCCTGTGCGAGCACTTTCCGCAGCTCGAGGAGCGGCGGTACCCCGACGCACTCCGCGCTCGGCCGGTTCTCCCCGGCTGGCTCTTCCCGGCCGCCCTGGACCGCCCGGCACACGGGCTCGGCCGGGCGGCCTGGCGCTACATGCAGTGGACCAGGCGGCGGCGGCCGGAGGCGCTGGCCCGGGTCGCGTTCGTCCGCCGCACGATGCGGCCCTACGCGCTGTTCGACGAGTGATCGTCCTCCCGCTGGCCGTCATCGCGGCCTCGAGCATCTTCCTGTTCCTGTACGGCATCAACCTGCTGTACCTGAGCGGGCGGGCGGTGTGGCTCCGGCCCCTGGTGCGTCTACCGGAGGTGCCGCCCCACCAGACCGTCGCCGTGCAGCTGCCGATCTACAACGAGCGCTACGTCGCCGAGCGCGTGATCGATGCCGTGTGCCGCCTGGACTGGCCGCGGGACCGCCTCGAGGTGCAGGTGCTCGACGATTCGACCGACGACACGCCGGAGATCGTCGCCCGCTGCGCCGAGCGCTGGCGTCGCGCGGGCGTGGCGATCAGCCACGTTCGCCGCGACAATCGCGCCGGCTACAAGGCGGGCGCGCTGGGCCACGGATTGACGCTGACGGACGCGGAGCTGGTCGCGGTCTTCGACGCCGACTTCGTACCGGCGCCCGACTTCCTCCGGCGCATGGTCCCGGCGCTGGCCGACGAGCGGGTTGCGTTCGTGCAGGCGCGCTGGGGCCACCTCAACGACGAGTTCTCGCTGCTCACGTACCTGCAGTCGCTGATGACGGACTTCCACTTCCTGGTCGAGCAGGCGGTGCGGCCGCGGTGCGGCTACCCGACCAACTTCGCCGGCTCGGCGGGCGTGTGGCGCCGGGCCGCCATCGACGACGCCGGCGGCTGGAGCGGCGCCACGCTGACCGAGGACCTCGACCTCAGCTACCGTGCCCAGCTGCGCGGCTGGCGTGCGGTGTACCTCGAGGACGTGGTCGTGCCGCAGGAGCTGCCGGTGTCGGCCAACGCGTACCGCGCCCAGCAGGCGCGCTGGTCGACCGGCAGCTTCCAGACGGCCGCGGCGCTGCTCGCAACCCTGCTGCGGAGCCGCCTCTCACCGATGGCGAAGTTCGAGGCAACCATGCACCTGCTGGGCTACGTGGCGCCGATCGCGATGGTGGCCCAGATCGCCTGCTACCCGGCGCTGCTGATACTGGCCGCCACCGGTGAGCGGAACCCGATCTTCGTCCTCCCGGTGGTCGGCAGCGTCCTGAGCCTGGCCCCGGCAGCCGGGATGGCGGTGGGGCAGTGGCGGCGGGGCCGGGAGTGGTGGCGCCAGTGGTACGGCCTGCTCGGCTGGTCGGTGCTCGGAGCCGGTACGTCGCTGACGATCGTGTTCTCGGTCTGGCGATGGCTGCGCGGCGGCGCGGAGTTCGCGCGGACGCCCAAGTACCGCATCGAGCGGATGGGCGAGGAGTGGCGCAGCAAGGCGTACTTCAAGCCGAACGACGCCGGCGCGATCGCGGAGGTCGCGTTCGGTCTGGCCGGCACGTGGCTGGTCGTGAACACGGTGCGGTACGGCCAGCCGCTGCTCGGGATGTACGCCGGCCTGTTCTCGCTCGGATACTTCTACCTGGCGAGCGCCAGCCTGCTGCAGTCACTGCGCCAGGTGCGCTACGAGGCGATCGCGCTGCGCGCCAGGGCGCTCCTGCCCAGGCTCCAGGCACCCGCCCTGCTCGGCGTGCTGACGGCGGTGCTGCTGTGGGTCGCGCACGTCCTGCCGGACCCGTTCGAGGACTCCTACCAGCACTGGCTGATCGCGGCCAACCTGGCGACGACCGGGCGGCTGGAGGACCCGCTGTTCCAGATGCAGGACACGTGGCTTCCGGCCTACCACCTGGTGGCCGCGCTGGTCCTGCGGGTGTTCGGCATCTGGCAGATCGGGGCGCTGAAGTCCGTCGACGTGGTGCTGGGCGTGGCCACGCTGATCGTGACGTACCGGATCGCGGGGTCGCGTCGCCGCGGGATGGTAGCGGTCATGCTCCTCGCGCTCAACCCGATCTTCATCCTGACCACGACGCAGGCGGTCGCCGAGCCGCTGCTGGTGCTGTTTCTGCTCTCGGCCGTGTGGGCCGCCAACGCGGGCCGGGTGGGCCTGGCGGCGGTGCTCGGCTGCCTGGCCTGCCTGACGGGCACGAAGGCGTGGATCTGGCTGGGCTGCGTGGTCGCGGTGCTGGCCGTGGAGTGGCTGCTCCGCACCCGCGCCAGGTCGTCGGGAGCCGCGCGACGAGTCCTCTGGGTGGCCCCGGCGCTGGCCCTGGCGGTCACGCTGCAGGTCGTGTTCGGCTTCGCGTCGCACTCGGTCGCCCGGGCGGCGGTGGAGGTCAGCTCGGCCACCACTCGGGGCAGCCTGCCGACCGACCCGCTCGTGCGCGGGGGCAGCTTCCTCGGCTACTTCGCGCTGGCGTCGCTGCCGATCGTGGCGCTGGCCCCGATCGGGCTACTGCGCGCCCTGCGCGGCCGGCCCCTGACCCTGGTCGCGCTGCCCTCGCTTCTGTACCTGCTGCTGGTCGCGGCGCTGGTGTTCGCTGGCGTCTACACGGGCAGCCACCGCTACTACTACCCGGCGCTGCCGGGCCTGGCGCTGGCCGCCGCCGCCGCCGTGGACCGGGTGCGCCTGCCCCTGGCGCTGCTGCCGGCCGGGGCGGCGGCCGTGGTGGCCGTGGCGTTCATCCCGGTTCTGAACGGGCTGGCGGCGGACAACCGCGGCCTGGTCGCAGCCGGTACCAGCGCGAGCGCGCTTCCGGGCGCACTGCTGACTGACTCGCCTGCCGCCGCGTACTGGAGTCACAAGCCGCCGTCGAAGATCTACGGCTCGCGGGTGCTGCCGCCGGACCGCTCGGGTGCGGTCGACTGGATGCGGTCCCACGGCGTGGGCGGCCTCGTGCTGGAGAACATCGACTACTACCGGGCGCACGCCGTGCTCCCCGACCTGATGGGCGGGCAGCCGTCGCCTCCGTTCCTCCCGGTGGGCGGCCCGACGCAGTACATCGTCCCGGGCGGCAAGGACGTGCACGTGTACGACCTGGGCCGCCTGGTGCTCGTGACGCCGGACGGCGTCCCGATCACGACGGACCAGGGGACGTGGCCCTCGCGCACGAAGACGGCGCCGCTGGCCAAGGGTCCGGTGCTCGTGGCCGGCGGCCAGGACGCCGCCGGCGGGGGGATGGGGTTCGGCGTGCCGATCGCGCGCTTCGGGGACGGATGGTGGTTCCCCGGCGCGGGATCGGCGCTGGAGCTGACGCCCCAGGGCGACGGCTGGATACGGACGTACGAGCTGGACGAACACGAGACCGACGACGCCGGCGGCCACTTCGTCGGCTTCGAGGCCGGCCCCAGCCGAGGGGAGGTGCAGGTCACGTACCGCCTCTCGAACGACGGAGGCCTGGCGGTGCAGGTGCGCGTCCTGCGGATGGCGGCCGGACTGCAGCAGGTGGTGGTGCTGAACGAGGAGTCGTCGGCCTTCGACGACTACGCGGACCGGTCGGTGACACGGCTGGGCAGCGCCATCGGAAGCCGGACCGCGGTGTACGGCGGCTACGCCCGGTTCCGCTCGGGAGCGCTGGGCGTGGAGTGGGAGGTTCCAGCGCCGCCGGGTTCTGCCGGGTTCTTCGCCGAGCGCGAGGCGAGGGGCGACACGATCGACTTCTCCGGGCTGGAGTGGGAGTTCGGACCCGATCTCTCGAGCGTCGACTACACGATCTCGATCAGGAGGGCGAGATGACACGAAGCACGGACGTGGTGCTGGTCTATCCGCAGCGCGCGCCCCGGAAGGGCCGCCACTGGATCATGCCCTCCCTGGGCCTGATGTACCTGTCGGCCTCGCTGCGCCGAGCGGGCTACACGGTCCGCCACATCGACCACACGTTCATGGAGCGCCACGAGGTGCTGGCCGAGATCGACCGGCTGCGCCCGTCGGTGATCGGCGTGTACTGCATGATCACGATGCAGGACGAGGCGTTCTCGCTGGCCGAGCAGGTGCGGGGCAAGGCGCTGACGATCGTGGGCGGCCCATACCCGTCGGGCGAGCCCGAGAAGTTCCTGGACTCGTTCGACCTCGTCGCGGTGGGCGAGGGGGAGGAGACGATCGTCCAGGTGGTCGAGCACCTGGGCGACCGCCGGTTCGAACAGATTCCCGGGCTCGTGTTCCAGCGCGGCGGCGAGGTGGTGCGAACGGAGCCGCGCGTCCGCTCGAAGGACATGACCCAGCTGCCCCTCCCGTACCGCGGCGACCTGCCGAACCAGCAGTACATCGACTACTGGCGAAAGCACTGGAAGGACGCCACGACGCCGCTGATGAGCACGCGCGGCTGCCCGTTCCGATGCGAGTTCTGCCACAAGCCGGTGTTCGGCGACCTGTTCCGGGCGCGTCCGGGCGGCACCGTCATCGAGGAGATGCGGGAGATCGCGGAGCTCGGCTACGACCACGTGTGGATGTCCGACGACCTGTTCACGCTGAACTACCGGCGGACGATGGAGCTGTGCCAGGAGATCGAGAAGGCGAACCTGCCGCTCACGTGGGAGTGCCTGAGCCGCGTGACACAGGTGGACTACGATCTCTTCGCTCAGATGAAACGGGCCGGCTGCAAGCGGATCTTCTTCGGCATCGAGTCCGGCGACGAGGGCGTGCTGAAGCAGATGCAGAAGGGCATCAAGCCGGAGCAGGCCGAGGAGGCGGTGGCGGCGTGCGTGCGAGCCGGCATCAAGGCGGCGGGGTTCTTCATGGTGGGCTACCTGGGTGAGACCCCGGAGAGCCTCATGAAGACCATCCGCTTCTCGTCCCACCTGCCGCTGGACTACGTCAGCTACACGATCGCGTATCCGCTGCCGGGCACGAAGTTCTACTCGCGCGTCAAGGAGCGCCGGCAGGAGGGCGAGTGGCACTACATCCGCCACAACCGCCTGCTGTTCAACTCCGACTTCACCCAGCGCAAGCTGCGCTTCGCGATCTACAAGGGCGCGATCCAGCACCGGCTGCGGAAGATGCACATGAAGCCGCTGGCCTCTGCGTTCGAGGTGGCGACGGACCCGCTCCTGCGGGCCATGCGGTAGATGGCGGGGGGCGCTCGCTCGCGCCGCCAGGCCGACGTCTGGCGGAGCCTGTTCCGGATCGGGGTGGGCGTCTACTGGCTGTACTTCGCTTCGCAGAAGTGGCCGGCGCCACTGGGCGTGGGGCCGACCCACGGGATCGACTGGATGCACCCGCTGATCGTGAGGGCAGCGGCCGTCAACCCGGTGGGGTTTCTGCAGACCCTCCTGACACAGCTGGTCGTGCCCAACTGGCAGGTCTTCGCGGTGCTGCAGGCGACCGGCGAGACGGTCGCGGGCGTGCTGCTGATCCTGGGCATCGCGACGCGCCCGGCCGCGCTGCTCGCGACCCTGCTGGCGCTGAACCTGTCGCTGACCGTGGCGTTCACGGACTCGGACGTGGGGCTCCGCTGGCTGTACTACCTGCCGGTGCTGGCCAGCTTCGAGGTCTTCGTGAACGGCTCGGGCTCGCTGGCGGTGGACCGGGCACGGTGGGTGCCGGGGTGGCTGCGCTCATGAGGTTCGCGCGGGCGTTCGGCCTGGCGGTGCTGCTCTTCCCGGTCGGCCTCGCGACGCACGAGATGATGCACCTGGTGGTCTACTCGGCGTTCGGCGTGCGCGCGGCGCTGCTCGTAACGAATTGGCGGCTGGGGTCGCTGGGGGTGCCGATCTTCGGCCTGCACGCGGCGCCCCTCGATCCGGGTGGTGTGCCGCTGAACGTGCTCGTCGTGAACAACGGTCTGGGGCCCCTGCTGGCGGCGGGGCTGCTCCTGGTGCTTCTGCTCGCGATCGATCGCCGGTCGCGGGTTGCCCGCGCGGCGCTGCTGGCGAACGTGCTGGCGCTGGTGTTCTTCTCGCTCAACGAGATGGCGGACCCGCTGCTCGACAGCGTGGCGCACGTGAACGCGGACGTGCTGGTGCTGCCCGAGTTCAACTACGGTGCGGTGCTGCTGATCTTCCTGGTGACGACCTTCGTGGCCACGCGGCCGCGGCGCGGGCCGCACTTGCGCCTGGCGCCGGCGCAGGAAGCCGAGCCCGCGGGCTGAGGCCACCGGCGTGTCGGCGGCGCGATGCGGCGGTCACGGGCCGCCTGGCCCCCCTCCGGTATCATGGACGCCCCAGGAGTGGGCCCGTGGCGCAGCTGGGAGCGCGTCTGAATGGCATTCAGAAGGTCAGGGGTTCGAATCCCCTCGGGTCCACCAAAGATGTTGCGGTTCAGCCTTCAGTTCGCACCGCATCTTGTGATTCCAGCCTCGGCCACTCCGCGGCTGACCCCCAAGTTGACCCCCAATGTCGCTTGGCCGATCGGGAGACTGGAGGCGCCGGGCGCGGGGTTCCGGGTCAACCGCAGCGTCGAGCCGAATCATCTTTGTGCTCAGCGCTACGCTGGGAGCATGGGCCGTCGCACCACTCAGGCGCCAGAACCCGGCCGCGCTCGGCCCCGCGAGGTTCCGCGTGGGTCCAGCTTGTTCAACGGCGTCGTGACCTGGCTGGCCCGCCTCGGCATCCCGCTCGGCCCCAACACGCTGCTCACGGTCCGGGGCCGCAACAGCGGTGTCGCGCGCACCACGCCGATCGCGATCCTGGAGATCGGAGGGCGGCGGTGGGTCCAGAGCCCGTACGGCGAAGTGCAGTGGACGCGCAACTTGAGCGCGGCCGGCGAAGCGACGCTCAGCACCGGCCGCCGCACGGAACGCGTGCGCGCTGCCCGGCTCTCACCGGCTGAGGCGGCGACCTTCTACTGCGACATCCTGCCGCCCTACCTCAACCACTCACCCTTCACCCGGATCTTTGTGGGTCGCGGCCTGGGGCTGGCCGCCCTGACCAGGGATCCGGAGGGCGCGGCGGCAACCCACCCCGTGTTCGAGCTCAACCACCTCGACTGACCAAGCGCAAGGCAACCATCGCCGCTGCTGCTCAGGGGCAACGCAGCGCGCTCTTGTCAGCGGCACGTTGACCCCCATCTTGATCCCTATTGGCCCTGCGGAGCCTCGTCTGGGCCGGCGTCCTCGGTGAGCGCCCGGTCCATCGCGGCGGCCGCCTCGTCCACCAACGCCGGGATGACGTGCGTGTACGTGTTCAGGGTCACGCTGATCTGCGAGTGGCCGAGCGAGTTGGCCGGCACCATCGAGTTCCTCCACGAGATCGGCTTTCTAAAGAAGGTTCCCCGAGCCGGATGGGTTCATGGCCGGCGTCGATCGTCCCGAGAGCGTGGCCGAGCACTCGTTCCGAACTGCAGTCGTTGGCACTATTCTCGCTGCCCTGGCAGGTGCAGATGCTGGCCGGACCGCCCTGCTGTGCCTGCTGCACGACTCGCCCGAAACCCGCATCGGCGACATCCCGTCGGTTGGCCGCGCGTACGTCAGCACCGCCAAACCCGAAGCCGTCTCCCAACAGCAGACGGCCACCATGCCAGATGCCCTCAGTACGTTGATTCAGGGACTCGTCCACGAGTACGAGGCCGAAGAGACGGTCGAGGCTCGCCTAGCTCACGACGCCGACAAGATCGAGATGCTCTTGCAGGCCCGAGAGTACGAGACCCAGGGTCGGCACAACACCGAGCCCTGGCAGAACACGTCCCAGTCGAACCTCCGAACGGAGCAAGGCAGGGTACTGGCCGACGCGACCAGGGGAACCCACCCCGAGCATTGGTGGAAGGCCTTCGCGGAGACCCACACCGAGCTTCGTCGGTCGGCACGATCCCGGCCCGACCGCTGACGTACACGTCGCCCATCCGGTGCGTCCTGGCGTGGGCGACCGTGGCCGGGCCGTGTGCCCGATCGTGTGCCGCAACCGTCCAGAGTCCGCCCGCTCAGGACCAAAGAGACAGCACTTCGCGAACTCGCCGGATCGCCACCACCCACCTCTACGCGAGCCTGCCACCCTTTCCTAAACCGCGTGGCGCCTGCGCTCCGCCGGGCGAGACAGCTCTTAGAGGGTTTCGCCCAATAGGATGACGAGCGATCATAGCTGCAGCCCAGTGTGTCGAAGGAAGCCGAGGAGCAGGCTGCGCTGCGATCGCACGCGGTTGGCTCCCTGCCGCGCGGCGATGGTGACCATCTGCAGATGGGTCTCGCAGCGATTGGCGAGCTCCTGACTCTTGAGGTTCGACCAGAGCCCTTCGACCGGGTCAGTTCAGGTGCGTAGGCGGGCAGCCGCCTCACCTGCAACCAGTGTCGCTGCTCGTCGAGGAACTGCGTCATGAGTTTGCTCCGGTGCGAGGGCAGACCGTCCCAAAGCAGGATCACCTGCTCGCCCCGGAAGTGCCGACGCAGCTCGCGGACGTACTCGATCAACGTCTCCTCGTTGTAGATGCCGTCCTCCGTTTGGAAGTACAGCCGCGTCCGGGCGCCGTCCCAACGGTAGGCGAGGGCGGCGGCCATCGAGATCCGCTTCCAGTGGAACGGGTGGCGGAGGACCGAGGTCTTGCCGCGGGGTGCCCAGGTGCGCCGGACCACAGGCGTCAGCGAGGCTCCGCTTTCGTCCTCGAAGACGATCCAGGCCTGCTTCCGGCGGGCGAGTTTTTTATCTCGGGCCACTCCTCGCGGACCCAGCGCGCGATCTCCTCCTCGTCGCGCTCGATCGCTCGCCGGGCTGGCTTGTGCCAGCTCCAACGCAGCCGCCGCAGGATCTTCCAGACGTGTCCGACGGTGTACCGAATCCCGGTCTCCATCGCGATCACGTCGGCGACCCGCTCCAAAGTCCAGAGTTCGGTATGCCAGCCGTACGCGGCCGGTCCCTTGAGCAAGGCCCGCTGGACCTTGCTCAACTCCTCGATGGTCAGTAGTGGCGGCCGGCCGGCTCGCTCCGCCTGGCGCAGCCCGCGAACACCCTCCTCCTGCCAGGCACGCTGCCAGACTGTGGTGCTCTGTCTCGATACCCCTAACTCGCGCGCCACCACCGCCGGGCGCATGCCCTTGGCGAACAGCCTAGCAGCTTGCAGCCGCCGCTGCTCCAGGGCGCCGCGATCTCGACGCCCCGTTCCGCGCGAACCCTTGCTGGAACGTGTGCTCGAACGTTGGTTCATGACGCGCCCACTCTGGCCCCGCCCGCAGCATCGGCATCGCGGCTGTGGTCGATGCGGCAGAGTTGCCAGTAGACAGGGACGGGCGGTCGTGGTATCACCGCAATGATGCCCTATTGGTCAGCCGATGTGACGATAGTCTCGGGCAAGTCGGCGACCGTTCGCTGGCAGGATGGCCTTTGGAGCATGGTCGGCGACTTCGACTTTCCCCCGGGCTTCCTCGCCGAGTTGCACGTTCGCGCCATGGAGGCACTCGCCTCCGCCAGCGGCCGGCCCGCCGGCGAGCTGCTCCGCGCGCCACAGGAACCCAGGGTATTGAGGCGAGTTGTGGAGGAGCTTGCCGTCGATGTTCAGAATATCCGGACGGACCTCACGTAGCACGACAGGCTTGCAGCCGCCGCTGCTCTAGGGCGCCCGAGATCGCGGCGCCCCGCTCCGCGCGAACCCGTGCTGGAACGTGTACTGGAACTTGGGTTCATGGTCGGCTAATCAGCCAGTCACACCCTGTCAACCAATTGGGAGAAACCCTTTAAGCCAGACGAGGGCTCCGAGGCGGCGCGGCCCGCTACCTCTCCGATTCAGCCTTCACGTCGGCCGCGTACTGCTCGAAGATCGGCCCGAAGTCCGGCAGTCGTCCCGCAAACGCGGGCAGCAGGAGCCCCGAGAATACCTCGGTCATCTGGAATCGAGTGGCGGTTCCATCCGGATTGGGCGCCAGCGAATACGTCCGAACGCCAAGAAACATCACCGGATTGCCCTGGCGCCACACCATCTCAGTGTTGGGGACGAGCCGCGTCACCTTGACCTTGAAAGTCCTGCCCGGCGCTTCTGGAACCTGCATCCGCACGACCCCACCAAGCTCGATATCTCCCTCAATGCCCGTCAGGGTGGAGTTCCAGCGCACCATATCGTCCGCTTTGGTCAGGATCCTCCACACCTTGTCGGGCGGAGCTTGGATGTCCGCCGATACCGTGCACTGCATCCGGAACGCCGACCGTGTCTTCGCCGCCTTGATGTCCGTGGTAGACATAGGCGGAGTGTATATCCGCGTCTCGCTGCCTCCGCCGACGGCCTGACACCCAATCTGACGCCCTACGGGCCGGCAGCCACCGACCCTCAGCGACATGCCGCGACCCGACCGCGAACTCCGAGGCGGGCATCCGAACGGACATTCGACCGCTTAAAAGGCCGCTGTTCATGACCTCGACGCCGATAGGACCGGGCGGCGCGGCTTGTCTCATGGTGCCATGGCGCCACCGTGAGACACTTCCTAACCGTCAACGGTGATCGTCCTCCTCAACGCTGGCCTCGTCGGTATCGTGCTGGCCTGTTTAGCGGCGGCCGCCCTAGTCCTGCAGGCGATCGTCCTCGTGCTGCTGGTGGCCGTGGCTCTGGTGGTCAGCCGCACCGGCGGCACGTTCCGGATGCCAGGTGACCTCCGTGGCCTCGTCGTGGTCCAGATCCTGACATTCGTGCTGCCGGCCATCACGACCATCGTCGGCGGCATCGCGATGACGAGGGGGAGACGCTGGGGACGAGTCATCGTCCTGCTCGCCGTGCTGCTTGCGTTCGGGGGCATCGTGGTCATGCTGGTTCGGGGCGATGGCACCCCAGTAACAAACGTCGCCGCCCTGCTGGTGCTTGCCATGGTCGGAGCCGTCGCCGCAGCGAGCCGCTACCCGTCGCCCAGGTAGATCGCACCGTCCGACCGACCACAGTTTTGACCACAGTCCGGCCGGACTACCCCGGACGACGCGAACTCAAGCCGGCCCGTGCCGGATGCATTCTCGAACTCCCGCGGCTCGCCCGGCCCGGACTCGTAATCGGCTGGTGAGAGCGGCATGTATCTCCCAGCCCACGACGCGTCCCGTGTGATGTACGGGATGGATCAGGCCCTCGCAGGCACTGGTTTGCCGGGGACCTATCCTGACTCCCTGTCCTAGCAGGAGCTGTAGGGCATCAAGCGCAGGATCAGGCGGCCGTGTTGGGTAGTCGAAGCCGTAGATGAGAATAGCCTTGCGATATGCAAAGCCCGACCGTGCCAGTTTCGCTGCATCCGTGAGCGCACTCCGGTCGCTCTCGTATGGTGAAAGCAGGTCCTTAAGGTAGGTATCGTCTAACTTGCCATTGTCTCCATAAGCGCGGGCCATCTTGACTTCAATGGCCCACTGAAGGGGATCGCCGATACCAAGATCACACTGCTGTCGACCACCAGGATAAGGCACGGGTCCAGCAGCTCCATAGAGCAGTGGCTTGGCCTGGCGCATCTGCTCAACCGCGAGCCGGACAGCTGCATTCTCTCCATGTGGTCCGATGCCCGGCTGGTATGTCCTGCCAGATCGGAAGCTGACAGCCTGCGGCGCCATCGCATCTGCTGATTTGAGTCCTCCGGCAAAGTCACTGACTAGCTCGACTAAGCTGACATCCTCCACTCCTTGCATTGCCCGCCCGCTCCCATCAATCGGATAGCAGACCCGGGTTTGAGCATTGGTCGGCCGGCCACGGGCAGCCCCTGCGCCTTGATCAACTTCTCGACTGCGAGAGCGTTCGTGCCATCGTCCGCGACTATGAATCGAAAGGTCATCTTGGCTCGGATCAAGTCGCGAGTTAGCCTGTCGAGAAAGAGCCGCCCCTGCCCAATCTGCTCGATCTGATTGCGAGTAAGCGCCGGTACGATTAGGCGGTCGCAGACGTAGACGCAGAACTGATCGCCGCTTCGCCGACCGGATGCGTGACTGTCCAACCGCTAGCGCAATCCAGACGACCGCCGAGGCGTCCCCTCGGCGCAGCCGGTCGCGGAACCAGGTCGGCCAGCCATCCCTACGTAGAGGAAGTTGCTGCCCCGCCAGATCGAATAGACTCCGGGAGCGTTTGGCACCGCTTGGACAGGCCAGTCCGCGAAGGCATAAGGCGTTCCTTCCCCAAGCTCCTTAATCGGGTCCTGCATCTCGATGAGCGCGGTAGAGTCTAACGATCTCGGTGCCGGCCGATGCCAGCCTACCCTGACCCCCATCCTGACCCCCAAGCCAGCGGACGGGAGCCGCCAGAACCATCAGCAGCGGACGGATCGACACGGCTGGCTCATCTGCGCGGAACGCGGCCACGTTTGCCGGACGGACTCCCTTGGGGATGGCATTCAGAAGGTCAGGGGTTCGAATCCCCTCGGGTCCACCATCGATGTTGTGGTTCAGCCACTCAGGGATGAACTGCCTGCAGCGAGCCGAGGGGAGCTGCCGCTTCGACCAACTGACCAGTGATGGAAGCGACGTGCTCGAAGTCCCGATCGTAGTGCAGGATCGTCAGCTCCGCGCGTTCGGCTACTGCCGCCAGTACTAGATCAGCGGCGCCAACCGCGCGATGGTGGCCACTATCTGCAAGGAGCAGCATGACTTCGGCCGCGCGGTCGAAGTCGGCCTGGTGGGTTGGGACGAGGGGCAGCGCCTTGACGAGCTGTTGATGCATGCGACGCGGGTCACGGGCGCTGAACAGGGCTTCGAGGTGGAGAATGCCGCAGCGGGGCTATATGGTCGTGCGTCGGTCAGCCATCTCGCAAGCCCTGGACCGGCAGTGCGGCCAGCTTGCGTGTGAAGCGCTTGAGGTGCGGATCGATGATGGCGGGATCCGCGGCCAGGACCTCGTCGAACGTCCACCAGCGCCACCCGGCGAACTCTCCGTCGTCCGCCTCCAGCGGCATCCCCGCATCGCCGACCACCACGTACCAGAGGTCGACGTCCGTATGCCCGGCCGAGATGCCCACGGTCGTCGCTTGGGAGACCATCAGCGGGCGCGCCCCGATCCCGGGGACGAAGGACGCTGTCAGGCCGAGCTCCTCCCGCGCCTCCCGCAGGGCAGCGGCGGCGGGATCCTCGTCGGCATCGACGTGGCCGCCCGGCGGCAGGTGCAGGCCCGCGTCGCGGTGCTCGACCAGCAGCATCGACCTCCTGGCCGCGTCCACCAAGACGACGTACGACACCAGGTGTCGGGGCGGAGTCGCCGGCCTTGCGCGGCGGTAGACGTCAACTCCCGACGCGAGCCACCTCAGTACGTCCGCCTGCTGCTCGGCCTCCTGGTCGTCCCAGGGCTCGATGGCCGACACGATCTCGTGGACGCGGGCGACGGATGGCCGCATGCCGGCATGCTAGTCAGCGATGCGCCGGGACGACGTCGAGGAGGCCGATCGCCGCGCCCGCCTCCACGCCATCGTGCACGGCTCGGTGCAGGGCGTCGGCTACCGGTACTACGTCCTCGAGAGAGTGGTCGGCAGCGGCATCCGCGGCTGGGTGCGCAACCGCGGCGACGGGAGCGTCGAGTGCGTCGCAGAGGGTCCGAGGCCGCGGCTCGAGCGCCTGGTGCGCGAGCTCCGCGAGGGCCCTCGCGCCGCCGCCGTCAGCGACGTCGAGGTCGCCTGGCAGCCCGCCCGCGGTGACCTGCCCGAGTTCCGCGTGGCGTACTGAAGTGCTGCGCCTCAGCGTCGAGATGAGCGCCGAGCGCTTTCTCGAGGAGTGCGGGCGTCGTGGCCTCGTGGTCCGCAGCGAGCGGCCCCTGGGGGGCTGCCAGGGCGGCCGTCACTGGCACCTCGGCATTCCCGGCCGGGCAGGCACGCTGGAACTCGACGAGTGCCAGGGCCAGGTCTGGGTGAAGGTGCATCCCCTGCGCGACGGCGGCTGGGCCGGCGCGCTCGCGACCGAGTTCCACTCGGTGCCTCGGTCGTGACGCCGGAACCGCCAGGCATGCGCTACATGGGATCGGCTGCCGGCTGCGTTGCTCGAGAGCCGTCGCGGATCGCCTCCAGGAGCCTGACGTCGAGGTGGAAGCGGCGCTCCTCGACCCGCAGCGCGCCCATGCGGCGCAGGCGAGCCAGGTGCAGCGTCACCGTCTCCCGGCGGAGCCCGAGCAGGTCGGCCAGCGCTTCGTGGGACAGGCGCGGGCTCCACGCCTCGACCTGCTGGCCGTCCGCCCGGTCCGACAGGGCCAGAAGCTGCGCGGCGATGCGCTGGCCCGGATCCCGCAGCATCAGACGGGTCACCTGGTCCTCCCGGCGGCGGAGACGCCGGCTCATGATCCAGAGCAGGTTCACCGCCAGCCTGGGCTCCGCGGCGATCATGTCGTCGAACGCCGGCCGGGTGATCGTGACCACCTCGCTCGGCAGGACGGCCTCGGTGAAGTGCCCGCGCAGTCCGGCCATGGTCAACAGCCCATCGATCCCGCCGGGCTCGATGTAGTCGAGCACGATCCGCCGCCCCGTGCCGGACACTTCGAAGACGCGCAGCCGGCCGGAGAGCAGGAGGTGCAGGGCCGGACGGCGGCGGCTCGGTTCGGCGACGGTCTCGCCGGCAGCGTACTCGCGCACGTGCAGCGGCTGCACGCACGAGCGGAGTCTGTCGCACGCCAGGCTGCGGAACACTGCCTGGCTCAGCACCCGGTCCACCTGGTCAGAGAGCACCCTTCTTCCTCATCCGGGCGAGGCAGCCCTCCGGCATGGACTCAATCTAAGGCACCGGCGTGAGCAGCACGCCCGCCTTCGTCGCCGATTGTGCGGCGGCCAACAGACGGCGCGGAGACCCGATGGCATCTTGTGCGAGATGAGTGGGCACACCCGGTCGGGCGTCGAAACGCCCGAGACGGAGCGGATCGAGGTGCCGGCGCCCACACCGCTGGAGGTGCCGGCGCCCACACCGCTGGAGGTGCCGGCTCCGTCCTCCGAGCCGGCTCCGTCGCCCGACGTCCCCGTCGAGCCCGCCGGGGTGCCGGCGTGACGGCCGGCCAGCAGCCGCTGCTCGGCTGGCGGCTCTGGAGGCTGCACGGAGGTCGCCTGCGCTCCTGGGTCGTCGACGAGGACTGGGAGGCCGGACCCAACGAGGCGCGATGCCTGGCGAGCACGCACCCGGCGTCGGTGTTCGACCAGTCTCGGGGGCGCTGTGCGCACCCGCCCGGCATGAACTGCAAGTGCGGTCTGTGGGCGCTCTGGGACTACGGCCGTTGCGCCCGCAAGGCTCGCGAGGAGTCCCAGCGATGGGACAGCCGGGACGTCGTGATCGGGCTCATGGCAGGATGGGGCACCGTGGCGATCCATGGCGACGAGGGGTTCCGGTCCCAGTACGCGATGGTCCGCTGCCTGTTCACGGACGCGATCTCGGATCGCCTCCCGGATGCGGCCGAACGCCGGCCCGGGTGGTGGGAACGTCTGATCCGTCTGATGCGCGTCGGTGAACCCGGCGGGAAGCGCGCGGCCGCTCTGCGACAGGCGGCCGAGCTCTACGGTGTGCCCCTGCTCTCCCTCGAGGACGCGATTCGGCTCGGGGTGCTGAGCGAGTTCGGGGTGCCGCCGAGTCGGATCCGGGAGGCGGCGGCGCAGCTTCCGTGATGTCCAGGGGGCCGCGGGCCGGTCTCCCGCCCAGGATGGCCGAGCTCGCGGCCGAGATCCGCTCCCGGACGCGCGCTCCCATCGGCATGCCGCGGTCGTCTCCTGGGCCTGGCGGACGATTGAGCGCACGCTCGAACTGGAAGTCCGGCGGGCCGCGATGCGACTATCGAGTGATCGAGCGATGACCACAGGGAAGACGAACCCGCTCCTCGAGGCCCACCAGTTCTTCCGGCGCGGACCGGTCTCGGCCGAGGGCTGGAGCCAGCTGGTGGCCAAGGACCGGCGCTGGGAGTCCTTCTACCGCGACCGCTGGCAGCACGACAAGGTCGTCCGATCGACGCACGGCGTCAACTGCACCGGGTCGTGCTCCTGGAACGTCTACGTGAAGGACGGGATCATCACCTGGGAGTCGCAGGCGGTCGACTATCCGTCGACGGGTCCCGACATGCCGGACTACGAGCCGCGCGGCTGTCCTCGCGGCGCGTCCTTCTCCTGGTACACGTACTCACCGCTCCGGCTGAAGCACCCGTACGTGCGGGGCAGCCTCCTGCAGATGTGGCGGGAAGCGCTTTCCCGGCGCGGCGACCCGGTCGACGCCTGGGCCGAGATCGTCGCCGACCCCGAGCGGTCCCGTCTCTACAAGTCGCACCGGGGCAAGGGCGGCTTCGTCCGGGCGTCCTGGGAGGAGGCGGCGGAGATCATCGCCGCGGCGCACGTCCACACGATCGAGCGGTACGGCCCCGATCGCGTGGTCGGCTTCTCTCCCATCCCGGCCATGTCGATGGTCTCGTACGCGGCCGGCACGCGCTTCCTGTCCCTGATCGGCGGCGTGATCCTCAGCTTCTACGACTGGTACGCGGACCTGCCGCCGGCCTCGCCGCAGGTCTTCGGCGACCAGACCGACGTGCCCGAGTCCGGCGACTGGTGGAACGCGGGCTACCTGGTCATCTGGGGAACCAACCTGCCGATCACGCGAACACCCGACGCGCACTTCATGACCGAGGCGCGGTACCGCGGCCAGAAGGTGGTCGTGGTCTCGCCGGACTACTCGGACCACACCAAGTTCGCCGACCACTGGCTGCCCGCGCAGCCGGGCACGGACGCGGCGTTGGCCATGGCCATGGGCCACGTGATCCTGCGCGAGTTCTACGTCGATCGGCAGGTGCCCTACTTCGAGGAGTACGCGCGGCGCTTCACGGACCTGCCGATGCTCGTCACCCTCCGCGAGGGGGACGGGGCCCACGTGCCCGACCGCTTCCTGCGCGCCTCCGACCTCGGCGTCGCCGAGGAGCACCCCGACTGGAAGACGGTGGTCCTGGACGACGCGACCGGGGAGCCGGCGGTCCCCAACGGTTCGGTCGGCCATCGCTACCAGCGGGAACCGGGTCACTGGAACCTCGATCTCGGGCCGATTCGGCCGGCGCTGACGGTCTACGGCCGCCGCCGCGAGGCCGCCGCGGTCGACCTGCCGCGCTTCGACGTGGGATCGCACGAGGGTGGTGGCTCGATCCGGCGCGGGGTGCCGGCAGTGCGCGTGGGGGGCCACCTGGTGACCACGGTCTTCGACCTGCTGCTCGCCCAGTACGGCGTGCGCCGCGACGGCCTGCCGGGCGACTGGCCGGCCGCGTACGACGACCCGGCGCCGTGCACGCCCGCTTGGCAGGCCGAGATCACCTCTGTCGACGCCGGGCTGGCGGCACGCATCGGTCGCGAGTTCGCCCGCAACGCCGAGCTGACCGAGGGCCGGTCCATGATCTGCATGGGCGCCGGCACCAACCACTGGTACCACTCGGACCTGGTCTACCGGGCCTTCCTGGCCCTGCTGGCGCTCTGCGGCTGCGAGGGCGTGAACGGCGGCGGCTGGGCGCACTACGTCGGCCAGGAGAAGGTGCGCCCGCTCACCGGCTGGCAGACCATCGCGTTCGCGCTCGACTGGGTGCGGCCGCCACGACAGCAGGCGACCACGCCCTTCCTCTACCTGGCCACCGACCAGTGGCGATACGAGACGTTCGGCGTGGAGGAGCTGGCCTCGCCCCTCGGCCGGGGGCTGTTCGCGGGTCGCCAGTTCGCGGACTGCAACGCCCTCGCCGCGCGGCTCGGCTGGACGCCCTCGTTCCCGAGCTTCGACCGCAGCCCGCTCGAGATCGCGGACGCCGCCCGCGCGGCGGGCAGCGAGGTCGCGGACCACGTGGTGGCCGAGCTCAGGGCCGGACGGCTGCGCTTCGCGGCCGAGGATCCCGACGCCCCCGAGAACTGGCCGAGGGTGCTCACCGTCTGGCGGTCCAACCTGCTCGGCTCCTCGGGCAAGGGACACGAGTACTTCCTGAAGCACCTGCTCGGCACCACCGACCCCGCCGTGCGGGCGGAGGAGACGCCGCCGGAGGTGCGACCGCGGGAGGTGGTGTGGCGGGACGAAGCGCCCACGGGAAAGCTCGACCTGCTCACGACCATCGACTTCCGCATGACGTCCAGCGCGCTCTTCTCCGATGTCGTCCTGCCGGCGGCCACCTGGTACGAGAAGCACGACCTGTCCTCGACGGACATGCACCCGTTCGTCCACAGCTTCAACCAGGCGATCCCCCCGCCCTGGGAGGCGAGGACGGACTGGGTCGCGTTCAACCTGGTCGCGGACGCCTTCTCGCGGCTGGCCGCCCGACGCCTGGGCGTGCGGCGGGACGTCGTCGCGGCGCCGCTGGCGCACGACAGCCCGGACGAGATCGCGCAGCCGCTCGGGCGCGTGCTGGACTGGAGGGCGGGCGAGTGCGAGCCGGCGCCGGGCCGGACGATGCCCAAACTGGTCGTCGTCGAGCGCGACTACGGCGCCGTGGCGGAGCGGATGCGGGCGCTCGGGCCCCTCGTGGAGCGTCTCGGCAGCCAGACCAAGGGCGCGAGCTGGAAGCCGGCCGAGGAGGTGGAGTACCTCGCGCGCCAGAACGGCACGGTGCCTGACGGTGCGGCTGCCGGGCGGCCGCGCCTGGACCGGGCGGAGCACGTGGCCGAGGCCATCCTCGCGCTGTCGGGCACGACCAACGGCCGGCTGGCGGTCGAGGGCTTCCGCGCGCTGGAGCGGACCACCGGTGTGGAGCTGGCCGACCTGGCCGGGCCCCGCGCCGGCGATCGGATCACGTTCGCCGACACGCAGGTCCAGCCGCGGACCGTGATCACGTCGCCGGAGTGGTCGGGCATCGAGGCGCACGGCCGCCGCTACGCGCCGTTCACGATGAACGTCGAGCGGCTGAAGCCGTGGCACACGCTCTCGGGCCGGCAGCACCTGTACCTCGACCACGAGTGGATGCTGGAGCTCGGGGAAGGCCTGCCCGTGTTCAAGCCGCCGCTCGACTACCGTCGCCACTACGGCGACCAGCGCACGCACGAGCCCGGCAGGCTGGAGGTGACGCTCCGCTACCTGACTCCGCACTCCAAGTGGTCGATCCACTCCGAGTACCAGGACAACCTGCACATGCTCACGCTGTTCCGGGGCGGTCCAGTGATCTGGCTGAGCCAGGAGGACGCCGCCGCCATCGAGGTCGGCGACAACGACTGGATCGAGGCGTTCAACCGCAACGGCGTGATCGCCTGCCGAGCGGTGGTCACCCACCGCCTGCCGCGAGGGGTTTGCATCATGTACCACGCGAAGGACCGCCATTTGAACGTGCCCCTCACCGAGCTGCACGGCAACCGCGGTGGTATGGACAACTCGCTGACGCGGATCGTGTGGAAGCCGACCCACCTGGTCGGCGGCTACGCGCAGCTCAGCTACGCCTTCAACTACTACGGGCCGACCGGGTCCCAGCGCGACGAGCTGACCGTGATCCGCAGGCGCCGGTCGGAGGTGCGGTTCTGATGCGGGTCCGGGCGCAGGTCGGGATGGTCATGAACCTCGACAAGTGCATCGGCTGCCACACGTGCAGCGTGACGTGCAAGCAGGTCTGGACCAACCGGCCGGGCACCGAGTACGTCTGGTTCAACAACGTCGAGACCAAGCCGGGGCTGGGCTATCCCCGGCGCTGGGAGGACAACCGGGAGTGGAAGGGCGGCTGGGAGCTCGACCGGCGGGGCCGGCTCCGGCTCAAGGGCGGAGGCTACCTGCGCAAGCTGCTGACGATCTTCTGGAACCCGGACCTGCCCACGATCGACGACTACTACGAGCCCTGGACCTACGACTACCAGACGCTGATCGACGCCCCTTTGTCGGACCGCGACCCGGTCGCCCGTCCGTACTCCCAGCTCACGGGTCGGGAGATGAGCGTGCGGTCTGGGCCGAACTGGGACGACATGCTCGCGGGCGCGCCGGAGACGGCACCCCAGGACCCGGACCTGCGCGGAATCGAGGACCAGGTGAAGCTCGCGTACGAGCAGGCGTTCATGTTCTATCTGCCCCGCATCTGCGAGCACTGCCTCAACCCCTCGTGCGTCGCCTCCTGCCCCTCCGGAGCGATGTACAAGCGCGAGGAGGACGGCATCGTCCTGGTCGACCAGGACAAGTGCCGCGGCTGGCGGTTCTGCGTCTCCGGCTGTCCGTACAAGAAGGTCTACTTCAACCACCGGACGGGCAAGGCGGAGAAGTGCACGCTCTGCTACCCGCGCATCGAGGCGGGCCAGCCGACGATCTGCTCCGAGACGTGCGTCGGCCGCATCCGCTACCTGGGCCTGGTGCTCTACGACGCCGACCGGGTGCGGGAGGCGGCCTCCACGCCCGACGTGAAGCAACTGCTGGACGCTCAGCTGAGCGTGTTCCTCGACCCCGATGACCCGGAGGTCCGCGTCCGGGCGCGCCGTGACGGCGTCCCCGAGGACTGGATCGAGCACGCGCGGCGCTCGCCCGTGTACGCGCTCGCCATGCGCTACCGGGTCGCGCTGCCGCTGCATCCGGAGTACCGGACGCTCCCCATGGTCTGGTATGTTCCCCCGCTCTCGCCGGTCGTCAACGTGCTGGAGCGGGACGGCTTCGAGGCGGACCCCGACGACGTCTTCCCGGCGATCGACAGCCTGCGGATCCCGGTCCAGTACCTGGCCAACCTGCTCGCGGCCGGCGATCCCGAAGTGGTCCGGGGAGTGCTCCGAAGGCTGGCGGCGATGCGGGCCTACATGCGCAAGCAGCAGGTCCTGGGCGAGCGGGACGAGGCCGCGGCGGCGAGCGCCGGCATGGCGCCCGCCGACCTGGAGGCGATGTACCGGCTGCTGGCGATCGCGAAGTACGACGACCGCTATGTGATCCCGCAGGCACACACGGAACTGGCCCAGCGGCTGGCGGAGCTGCCGGGCACGTGCGGGCTCGACTTCGAGGGCGGCCCGGGGGGATGCGGCGCGCTGCCCCGTCCCGCGACGGGCCTGAACCAGAACTTCATGCTGACCAGGCGGCTCCCGGTCGTCGATCGGCCGGCGGACGGATGAGCGTGCTGCGGCGGCGGGCGCGGCCGCCGTTCAAGCTGCTCTCGCTCCTGCTGCAGTACCCGGGCGACGAGGTGCTGGCTAACCGGCCGGCGATCGCCGAGGCCATCGCGGCCCTGCCGCCGTCGCCCGCGCGGACGGGGCTGGAACGCTTCTTCGCGCGCTTTGCCGGCGCGCCGGCCGTCGAGCTGCAGCAGGAGTACGTCGAGACGTTCGACCTGCAGCGGCGGTGCAGCCTCTACCTGACGTACGGCACCGAGGGCGACACCCGCCGGCGCGGCATGGCGCTGCTTCGGCTCAAGCGCCTGTACGCGGCCGGGGGGCTGTCGCTGGAGGGCTCCGAGCTGCCCGACTACCTGCCGGTGATGCTGGAGTTCGCGGCGCTGGCGCCCGACGGCCACGGCCGGCGCCTCCTGGCCGAGCATCGCGCCGGGCTCGAGCTGCTGCGCATGGGCCTGCGCGAGCGAGCCAGCCCCTACCTCGCCCTGGTGGAGGTCGTGTGCGCCGACCTGCCGCGCCCGGCGGCGGGCGAGCTGGAGCGGCTGCGCACGATCGCGGCGGAGGGCCCGCCGACCGAGGAGGTCGGTCTCCAGCCGTTCGCCCCGCCCGAGGTGATGCCGGCCCAGCAGGCGAGACGGTGAGAACCACCGACGTCCTCCTCTGGGTGGTCCTGCCGTACGTCGCGATCACGCTCTTCGTGGCCGGTCATGTCTGGCGATACCGCTCCGACAAGTTCGGCTGGACCAGCCGCTCGACGCAGCTGCTTGAGAGCCGGTGGCTCGCCTGGGGCAGCAACCTGTTCCACTACGGTGCGCTGGCCGCGATCGCAGGGCACGTGCTGGGCATCCTGATCCCCGACTGGCTGACGGCGGCCGTCGGCATCTCGGAGGGTGCCTACCACGTCCTGTCGGCCGTCGCCGGCTCGATCGCCGGCGTGGCCTGCGCGGCCGGCCTGGTCATCCTCGCGGTGCGCCGGGCATACTTCCCGCGCGTCCGGCGCACGACGT
>DASQZW010000195.1:0-3564 GCA_035638495.1 Terriglobales bacterium | reverse complement strand
CCGCGAACTGCTCCAGGTCGACCGACGCCCCGGTCGCAACGGTGGTGATCAGCGTGTTCGTGGAGAACCCCGGCGCGTTGTAGCCGTTCCCGGTCTCGAACACGGTCGACGCCGCGAGCCGGCCGTCGGCCGACATCCGCGCCCGGCTCGTCAGCCCGGCCTGCTTGAGCGTCCGGCCGGCGACGAACCGGTCGTCGAAGAAGAAGCCGCCTCCCTGCAGGTTGCGGCCGGCGCAGATCCCGTGGCCGCCGGCGAAGTAGACCCGCATGCAGTGGAGGCCGGTGAGGAACCTGACGCCGGTCCCCTGCACCAGCGGCGCCACCGCGACCTCGTCCAGGGTCGGGTCGGCCCCGCTCGGCTGCAGGAACACCAGGTGCGGCTCCTGCAGGATGGCCTGCAGCCGGGGGTCGATCGCGGCATCCGGCGCTCCCGCACCCGGGTGCGCGGCGCCGCAGCCGGTGACGCCGAGCGTCAGCGCCACCAGGGCGCAGCAGACGGTGCGCGCGGTGAGCCGTGCGTGCAACGCTGGCCGGCGAACCTAGGGAGCCACCGCCGGGGGCGGCACGGAGCAGGCCGACTGGCCGAGCTGCGTCGACGCCGCGCGGAACCGTGTCGTGCCCAGGTCGAGCAGGCCCTTGCCCTGCGTGAGCTCGGACGAGCTGCCGTCGTCGATGGCCTTCACCCCGATCTGCGCTCCCTGCAGGTAGAGGGAGATCGCGGATCGCAGCGTCGCGTCGGCGTTCTTCAGGCACTCGGGCGGCGGGTTCGCGTCCAGGTCCTTCTGCAGCGCGTTCGCGGAGGAGGTCACCTGGAGCAGTGCCGTGCGGCAGCCTGTCGTGCTGCTGGCGCAGTTGACGACGCGCGCGCCGTCGGCGGCGAGGAGGTGCTGGGCGTCGATCTGCAGCGAGTTCGCGTAAGCCGCCGACAGCGAGGGGCCCTGCGACACGCGCGGCGTGGCTGAGGGGCGCGGGGTCGCGGCCTGCACCGGCTGCGAGACAGGCCGGTCCGCGGTCTGTGCGCGCGCGGCCAGCGAGGAGGGCTTCGCAGAGGGCGCGGCGGCGGGCCGTGAGCCGCCGACAGGCTGGCAGGCCGCACCCAGCAGAACGACGCATGCGAACGCCACGGGGATCGACCTGGTGACCATTTCAGCGGAGGCTAAGCCGACCCTCGACGTGACCGGAATGGGCGTTCCCGCCGCGATCCGTGGCCGTTGTCCCGGTTCCGACGCTTGACGGGACTGCTGTCCCGCGATGGATGGGCAAGGTGTCTCCACCACACATCCTTTCCCATTGCCCCTGACCCCCGGCTGCGGAGATCCTCGGAAGCGCTTTGAGCACCGCACCAGAGATCAAGTCGCGCCCGGCGCCGGCCACGCAGCAGGGCGTGCTCCGGGTGGGCGTCATCGGGTACGGCTACTGGGGTCCAAACCTGGTCAGGAACTTCAGCGAGGCGGCGGGCTCCCGCGTGGTCGCGGTCAGCGACCTGCGCGAGGAGCGGCTGGCCCAGGTCCGCGACCGCTACCCGGCCGTCCGGACCACGGCGGAAGCCGGCACGCTCCTGGCCGACCCCGCCGTCGAGGCGGTCATCGTCGCCACCCCCGTCGCCACCCACTACCGGCTGGCCATGGCCGCGATCGAGGCCGGGAAGCACGTGCTGGTGGAGAAGCCGCTCGCCCTGGGCCGGGCCGAGGCCGAGGCGCTCATCGCGGCGGCCCGCCGGCGCGGCGTGGTCCTCATGGTCGACCACACGTTCGTCTACACCGGCGCGGTCCAGAAGATCCGGGAACTGGTCGACGGCGAGCGCCTCGGCCGGCTCCTCTACTACGACTCGGTGCGCGTCAACCTCGGTCTGTTCCAGCACGACGTCGACGTGCTGTGGGACCTGGCGGTCCACGACCTGTCGATCATGGACTACGTCCTCGGCCGCCCGCCCCGCGCGGTCGCGGCCGCCGGCGTCGCCCACGTGCCGGGGCAGCCGGTGAACACGGCCTACCTGACCTGCTACTTCGACGACAACCTGATCGCCCACTTCCACGTCAACTGGCTGGCGCCCGTCAAGATCCGCCGCACGCTCATCGGCGGCGACCGCCAGATGATCGTGTACGACGACCTGGAGCCCAGCGAGAAGGTCAAGGTCTACGACAAGGGCATCACGCTGGCCAACGGCGCGAACGGCTCGGGCGGCAACGAGGGCGCCTACGACCTGCTGGTCGGCTACCGGGCCGGCGACATGCATGCGCCCCAGCTGAGCCTGACCGAGGCCCTGCACGTCGAGGCCGAGCACTTCGTCGAGTGCGTTCGGACCGGCCGGGAGCCGATCACCGGCGGCGACGCCGGCCTGCGCGTCGTGCGCATCCTCGAGGCGGCGACCGAATCGCTCGCGTCCCGTGGCCAGGCGGTGGAGCTCTAGATGACGCTCCCCCTGGTCGACCTGCGCGCCCAGTACCGGACGATCGAGGACGAGGTCATGGCCGCGATCCGCGGCGTGCTCCAGTCCGGCCAGTTCGTCCTCGGCCCCGAGACCGAGGCGTTCGAGCGCGAGCTCGCGGCGCACTGCCGGGCCGCCGAGGCCATCGGCACCAGCTCGGGCACCAGCGCCCTGCACCTGGCGCTGCTCGCGGCCGGCGTCGGTGCCGGCGACGAGGTGATCACGGTCCCGTTCACCTTCGTGGCCACCGTCGCGGCAATCGAGTACACGGGGGCGCGGCCCGTGCTCGTCGACGTCCGGGCCGACTCGCTGACGATGGACCCACTGCTGATCGAGGCCGCGATCACACCGCGCACGCGCGCCATCGTGCCGGTCCACCTCTACGGGCAGCCCGCCGACATGGACCCGATCCTGGAGATCGCGCGCGCGCACGGGCTGCGCGTCATCGAGGACGCGTGCCAGGCGCATGGCGCCGAGTACCGCGGCCAGCGGGTCGGCGCGCTGGGCGACCTGGGCTGCTTCAGCTTCTACCCGGGCAAGAACTTGGGCGCGTACGGCGAGGGCGGCGCGGTCGTGACGAACGACGAGGACTTCGCCGGCACCGTCCGCGCGCTGCGTCACTGGGGCCAGACCCGCAAGTACCACCACGAGCTGAAAGGCTTCAACTACCGGCTCGAGGAGCTGCAGGCGGCGATCCTGCGGGTCAAGCTGCGCCACCTCGACGACTGGACCGAGGCGCGCCGGTCGCACGCCCGGCTCTACGACCGGCTTCTGGCGGGCGTCCTGCCCACGCCGGTCGAGATGCCGTACGCGCGTCACGTCTACCACGTCTACGCGGTCCGAACGCGGTTTCGGGAGCGGTTGGAACGCGCCCTCGCCGACGCCGGCGTTCACACCGGTGTGCACTACCCGGCGCCGGTGCACCTGCAGCCGGCGTACGCCGATCTGGGCCACCGGCCGGGCGCGTTCCCGGTGTCCGAGCGGGCCGCGGCCGAAGTGCTGTCGCTGCCGATGTACGCGGAGCTGCAGGACCACGAGATCGACCTCGTCGCGGAGCTCGTACGGACCGCCGAGCGGGAGCCGGCATGGCAGAACGCGTAGTCAGCGCGGTCCACGGCCGGCGCGAGATCATGGCCG
>DASQZW010000194.1:0-7268 GCA_035638495.1 Terriglobales bacterium | reverse complement strand
ACCAGGTACTCCATTGCCATCAGATAGCCGCGCGGCCCCAGGCCCTGGATGACGCCGACCGCGGCTGGCGCCGTCACGTCCCGGGTGCGGAAGCCCTCCACTCGCGCGTGGAGGTTGGAGATGTGCACCTCGACCACCGGCGCGGCCAGGGCCCGCAGACAGTCGTAGAGGGCATACGAGTAGTGGGTCAGTGCGCCCGGATTGATCACGATACCGGACGCGGCCGGCGCCTCGCGATGCAGGAAGTCGAGGATGGCGCCCTCGGAGTTCGACTGGAAGCAGGTCACGTCGCAGCCGAGCTCGGCCGCCCGGCGCCGGACCGACGCCTCGATGTCCGCGAGCGTGGTGGTGCCGTAGACCTCCGGCTCGCGGCTGCCCAGCATGTTCAGGTTGGGCCCGTTGACGACGAGGACCCGCTTCACGCCGCACACGCGCGGCCGGATTCCGCACTTCGGTCCAGATGTGCGACTCCCGGGCCTCGGAATCGGCACATCGGTCCAGATGTGCGGATCCCGGCACTCTCTTTCATGGCAGCAGCGACCGGACAACGCCGGCCACCACGTCGCCCGGGACCTCCACGCCCACCTGCGCCCTTCCCATCTCGCGCGGCAGCACCCAGCGGACCGAGCCCGCGCGCGACTTCTTGTCCCTCGGCACCGCGGCCAGCACCGCGTCGGCCGTCGTCCTCGGCAGCACGCCCGGGAGGGCGAACGCCTCCAGCAGGGCGTCCTGCCGCGCGACCAGGCCGGGGTGGCACAGCCCCATCTCCACCGCGATGCGGGCGGCGGCCTCCATCCCGAACGCGATCGCCCGGCCGTGGGCGGCGGCGTACCCGGAGGCGTTCTCGAGCGCGTGGCCGACCGTGTGGCCGTAGTTGAGGATCTGCCGCGGTCCGCCCTCCCGCTCGTCCGACGCCACGACCCGCGCCTTCAGCTCGACGCACCGGGCGACGACCGGCTCCAGCGCGAGAGCCGAGCGCGCGAGCAGACCGTCGCGGTCGGCCTCCAGTCGGTCGCCGAGATCCCGGTCCATGGCCACCGCGTACTTGACGATCTCGCCGAACGCCGCCCGATAGTCGTCCTCCGCGAGGGTCGAGAGCACCGCCAGGTCCGCCACCACGGCCGCCGGCTGCCAGAAGGCTCCGATCCCGTTCTTCGTGCGGGCGCTGTTCACGCCGGTCTTGCCGCCCACGCTGGAGTCGACCATCGCGAGCAGCGTCGTCGGCACCTGGACGCAGCGGATCCCGCGCAGCCAGACGGCCGCGGCGAAGCCAGCCAGGTCGCCGACCGTGCCGCCGCCCAGCGCGACCAGGACGCCGTGCCGGTCGATCGCCGACTCCTCCAGGAATTCGAGCACCAGGCCCAGCACGGCGAGGGACTTGGCCTGCTCGCCCGGCTCCACGGCGTGCACCACCGCGTGCACGCCGGCGCCGGTCAGGCCCTCGCGAACCACGCCCGCCCAGTGGCCGGCGACGGTGGTGTCCGTGACCACGGCCGCGGCCGACGCGCCCATCTCGCGGACGAGCCGCGGCAGCTCCTGCAGCGCTCCGTGCCCGACCAGCACCGGGTACGGGTGGCCCGGCACCTCGACCGTCACCCGGGCCACAGCCGGCACACCTCCTCGGCCACGGCCTCGGGCGTCCCGCTGCCGTCGAGGCGGTGGTCGGCCTCGCCGTAGCGCGCCTCGCGCGACGCCAGCAGCGCGCGCAGGTCGGCCTCGCCCCGGTCGCGCAGCAGCGGCCGGTCGCCGGCGTGGGTGGTCGCGCGCGCGATGAGCAGCGGCAGGGGCGCCTCGAGCCACACCGTGACCGCCCGCTGCCGGATCAGCGCCCAGTTGGCGTCCCGCAGCGGTGTGCCGCCTCCCAGCGCGACCACCGTGCCGGGCGTCAGCGCATCCGGCAGCACCTGGGTCTCCAGGTCGCGGAACACCGCCTCGCCCCTGCGCTCGAACACCTCCGCGATGGTCATGCCGCAGCGCTCCTCGATCATCGCGTCCAGGTCGATGTACCGCGCGCCCGTCCGCTCGGCGACCAGCGTGCCGACGGTCGACTTGCCGGAGCCCATGAAGCCGAGCAGCGCCAGCGCGCGCCTCACGCCGCCCTCTCGGAACGGGCGACCAGCGCCGAGACCTGGTCGCGGACGCGCATCGGACCTCGGACGTAGGCGAAGCGCTCGGCGCCGCTGGCCCCGGCGGCGTCGATCTCCACCGTCCCGTAGTCGAGGATCCTGCCCAGCGTCGTCTGCGCCGTCGAGACGTCCTGCACGCGGTTCAGGGGGATCACCTTGCTGACGCGCTGGAACACGCCCTCCTCCAGGACCACGCGCTGGTCGGTGACGGTCAGCGAGTCGCCCTCCCAGCGCAGCCACACGACGATGACCGACAGGATGTACGGCGCCGCGATCGCCAGGTTGAGCAGCAGCCGCACGTCGGCCGCCAGCAGCCCGCGCGCCACCACGTCCACCATCGCCGCGGCCAGCGCCGCCGTGAGCGCCGGGGACGACAGGTTCCGCACGAGCAGGATCCAGTGCCGCCGCAGGGGCGGCAGCGCCAGTCTCTCGCCGGTCAGCAGCTGGGTCGGCATCGCGGTTGGGATTCTAGTCGGAGGGGAGGTCGGGCCAGAACCCTTTACCGGCGGGCTACGAGGAGCCGAGCACGAAGAGGCTGGTCAGCGCGCCGACGGCCAGGAACGGCCCGTACGAGATCGAGTCGCGCATGCCGCGCAGGCGCAGCGCGAGCAGCCCCACCGCGACGACCCCGGCCAGGATGACGCCCAGCACGATCGCGTTGAACGTCGGCCGGGGGCCCAGGATCAGGCCCAGGAACGCGCTCAGCTTGACGTCGCCGTAGCCCATCGCCTCGGCCTTGAACACCACCGAGCCGAGCTCGGCGATGGCGAGGAAGACCAGCCCGGTGACCAGCCCGGTGAGCACCGCCGGCACGATCCCCAGCCCGGGCGTGACCAGGCTGAGCAGCAGCGCCGCCACGGCGCTGGGCAGGAGCACTCGGTCGAGGACCAGGTGGTGCTGGAGGTCGAAGAAGATGACCTGCACGAGCACGGCGACCCACAGGCTGCGGATGAGCAGGATCCAGTGCGGGCCCACGCGCCACGCGAAGAGGCCGAACAGCAGCGCGGTCAGCACGACCGGCCCGAACCGCTGCCAGGGCTTGCGGCCGGGCTCGACCTCCTCCTTGCGAGCGAGCCACACGGAGGCGACGCGGACGGCCACCCCGACGGCGGCGCCGACGACCGCCCAGCCGGCGATCAGGAGCGCAGCCACGCCTCTCCCGACGGCAGCGCCTCGCGCATCGCGCCCAGGGGGGCGGTCCGCCCCGTCCACGCCTGGAACGCGGCCGCGCCCTGTGCCAGCAGCACGCTCCAGCCGTCGACGCAGCGGATCCCGAGCTGGCGCGCCCGCCTCACGAGCGGCGTGCCCCCCTCCACGTACACCAGGTCGATGACCGCGCCACGTGGCGGCAGGTTGGCCGGGCGGAGGGGCATCTCGCCCCGCCGCCCCAGCGGCGTCGCGTTGAGCAGCACGTCCGCGCGGCGGACCAGCGGCTGCCACGCCTCGCTCCAGGACACCACCCGGCCCGGCAGGTCGGCCGCGGCCTCGGGCCTGCGGGCGACGAAGGTGACGTCGGCGGCGCGCAGGGCGACGCCGGCCGCCCGGGCCGAGCCACCCGCTCCGAGCACGACCACCCGGGCGCCGGCCGGCTCGACGCCCGCGGCGCCGAGCGCCACGCGGACGCCCGTCACGTCGGTGTTCGAGCCCACCAGGCGGTCGCGGTCCCGGCGGATGGTGTTCACCGCCCCGACGGTGACGGCGTCGCCCTCCAGCTCGTCCAGGAGCGGCATCACCGCGATCTTGTGCGGGATGGTCACGTTCGCGCCGGCCGCGCCGGGCTCGCGCAGGCCGGCCACGGCCTCGGGCAGGAGCCGCGGGGGCACGTCCGCGAGCTCGTACGTCCAGTCCAGACCGGCAGCGCGGAACGCCGCGGACTGCATGGCCGGGCTGGCCGAATAGGAGATGCCGTGGCCGAGGAGGACTACGCGCATGCGTTGGGAGGGCTCAGTCCGGCGCCAACCCGTACTGCTGCTGCTGGCGCAGGTGCTCCGTGTACGTGGCGGCATACCGGGTGACCCTGTTGGCGTCCGCGAAGAAGAAGTAGTAGTTCGACTTCTGCGGGGTGATACACGCGTTGATGCTGGCCAGGCCGGGGTTCGAGATGGGGCCAACGGGCAGGCCCGGGTGCAGGTACGTGTTGTAGGGCGTGTCCTTCTGCTTGTCCTGGTCGGTCAGCGGGCCCTGCAGCTTGTTCAGCCCGTACAGGACCGTGATGTCGTCCTGCAGGGCCATGTGGATGGACAGCCGGTTGTAGAAGATGCCGCACACGATCGCCCGGTCCGGGTCCTTCGTCACCTCGCGCTCGACGATCGAGGCCAGCGTGATCACGTTGTAGAGCGTCTCGGCCGGCCGGCCGGCCGCCGGCTGGGCGATCGCCGCCCGCATCGCCGGCGTCACCTCATGTGCGAACTGGTCGAGCTGCCGCTTGACCAGGTCGCGCGTCGTGGAGCCCTTGTCGAGCTGGTACGTGTTCGGGGACAGGAAGCCCTCCAGGTTGCCCGGGGCCCCCTGCGGACGCCCCTGCAGGAAGTCGTACGGCCAGGTCATGTCGCTGGCCGCGGCGACGTAGGAGTCCGCCGTGCCGAGTCCCGCCTTGGCGGCGCTCTGCGACATGGCCTTGAGCGTCATGCCCTCGGCCAGCGTGACCGAGAGCTGCTGCACTTTGGCGTCGCCCAGCGCGGTGATGATCTGGCGCATGTTCATGGTCCGGTCCAGCACGAAGTCGCCCGCCTCGAGCCGGGCGCCCTTGTCCTGGTAGCGCAGGTAGACGAGGAACACCTCGGGGGTGCGGATCAGGCCCCTGGCCGCGAGGTCGTTGGCGATCTGGTCCGAGCTCTCGCCCTGGTCGATGTGGAATGCGACCTTCTGGGACGTGGACGACATCGGCGCGTTGACCTGGTACGCGTACCAGTCGTAACCGCGGTTGCCGGCGAAGCCGCATCCCACCAGCAGGAACACCAGGACCGCCAGACGCTTCATTCGCCACTCCCCTCCGAGTCGTCCGCCTCCAGCAGCGTCAGCACTCGTTCGAACTCCGGTCCGTCCACCGACTCCAGCCCGCCCTCGGTCTCGCGCAGCAGCAGCACCTGCTCGGGATCGTCGGCCGCCTCGACCAGGTAGTACGTGTGCCCATCGGCGTCGAAGGCGTCGTGGAGCACGAACCGGCGCTCGGCGCCGTCCTCGTCCAGCAGCGTGACGATCGCGCTCTCGGCCTCGTCTGTCATGGTCGCGACCTCGTGGCGTCCAGGTGCGACTGCAGGATCAGCGCCGCCGCCACCTGGTCGGACAGCTGCCGGCGCCGGGCTCGGCTGGCCCCGCCGGCCAGCAGCGCGCGCTCGGCGGCGACGCTGGTGAGGCGCTCGTCGACCAGCGTCACCGGGAGGCCCGTCGCCCGGCGCAGGTCGCCCGCGAGCGTTCGGGCCGCTCTCGCCTGCGGCCCCTGGCCACCGTCCATCCGGCGCGGCAGACCGACCACGAGCTCCGCGACCTCGTGCGCTCGGGCCAGCGCCGCCAGGCGCTCCACGAGGGTCCCCGCCGGCTCGGCGGCCACGACGGACAGGGGTTGGGCGATCGTGCCGGTCGGATCGCTCACCGCGACGCCCACGCGCCGGCTGCCGGGATCGACGGCCATCACCCTTGCCATGGTGGCTTGTGTCAGCTCGACTTCGCGGGCGTCTGCGCCTCGACGCCGTAGTCGATGTAGATCCGGGACGCCGACAGCGGCATGAGCGGCAGCGGCGGCGACTGGCTGATCACGGACCGCTGCACCGGCAGCCGGGTGAGCACGTCGTGGGCCTGCGTGGCCGGCTTGCCAGCCAGCTGCGCCTTGATCTTCGCGACGTCGATCTGGGGCGCGATGTACCCGTTTGCAGAGCCGTTGAAGTCCAGGTGTCCGCCGGGGCTGGCGGTGACCGCGTAGGTCGCGACCACGTTGTTGGTCGTCAGCTGCTGGCCCGCCGGCACCTTGGCCGCCAGCCGGTCCGTGAACGCGCGGTTGATGTCGTCCTTGGAGTAGTAGTCGCCCTCGGCGGACAGCACCAGCGTCGCGGTGAACGACCCCACGTTGTCGTCGACGTTGTGGGTGGTGTTGAAGTCGTCCTTCGTGAACAGCGGCTGGCCGACCATCGTCTCGCCTTTCTGCGCGCCCGCGTTCAGCTCGTTGATGATCTGCTGCCGGAGCTGCTGCTCGAGCGTCGCGCGGGCGCCCTGGATGTCGGACGTCTGGATCACCGTCTGCTTCTGGTCGTCGGTGCCGCCGGCGGTGGGGGCCTCGTTGCTGCCCGTCAGGCAGCCATATGCGTTGCGGTCGATGGCCACGATCTGCCCCGCAGCCACGTTGCCGGCCTGGCCCGTCTGCACGGCCTTGATCGGAACCGTCTTCTGAGCGCCGGGGTCGATGATCACCTCACCGATCTGGGCGAACACGATCCCCGAGGACGTGAGCAGCCGCTGCCCGTTCGGGATGGCAAGCGCCGGTGCAGGGCAGTTGTCGACGTACGTGAACTGGCCCGCGGCCGGCTGGCCCGGGTTGACCTTCTGGCCGGTGGACGGCACCGGCTGGCTGGCGTTCCTGTTGGCGATGGTCACCAGCCGCACGTGCACCTCCGACTTCGCCGTGGTGTCGGCCGTGATGTCCGCCGCGGTCGAGAACGGCTGCGCCTGCGCGACCAGCGTCACGCGGGCGGTCGGCACGTAGAACAGCACCGCCATCAGGCCGGCGATGAGCGTGAGCGCGGCCGCGCCGTAGAGCACGAACCGGGTCGGCTGGTACTGGGTGATGTTGGCGGGCAGCCGGCGACCGACCGCGCCGATCCGGATCCGCGCGTTCGCCGCCGTCTGGGCCGCGATGCCCGGCCCGGCGATCCGGGAGACCCCGCCCGCCCGCCCGGAGCCCGCGGGCGCGGCGCCCGCCCGGACCGCCCCGGGCGCCCCGTACGGGTCGGCCGGCTGCGCCGGCGGCCCGGGCGCCCGGCCCGGGAACGGCCTCCCGCCCGCCGGCCGGGCGCCCGGCCGCGGGCCCCGCTGCGGCGACGGGGACGCGACGGGCATCCCGACCGGCCCGCCCGGCTCTGGCCGGAACCCGCTCTCCTCGGCCAGCCGCAGCACCGCCGGGTCGGGCGACCAGATGGCGACGTGCTTGCC
>DASQZW010000193.1:0-9160 GCA_035638495.1 Terriglobales bacterium | reverse complement strand
GGCTCGACCGCCGCCTGGTCCCAGGGCAGCGCCCGCTCCCAGCCGATGAACATGCCCTCCGGACGGGGACGCCAGTACAGGCCGAGGTCGGCGTCGACGACCATCGGCCAGCCGGGATCGACCATTCCCTGCGGCAGGTGGAGGACCAGTCCGTGGCGACGCCGGTTGGCGGTCGCCAGCGGCGCGGCCGCCGTCTCGGCCAGCCGGCGCGTGAACGGTCCCGCGGCCAGCACGACGGCGCCGGTCGCGACCGTCCGGCCGGACTCCAGGCGCACGCCGCCGACGCGGGAGCCGGCCGTCTCGATGCTGACGGCGGACGCCGCGACGAACGTGTCGAAGCCGCCGGCGGACACCAGACCGCGGGCCAGTGCCGCCGCGTCCACGAAGCCGTCGCCGGCGCGGAAGTGCGCGTGCTCGACCGCCTCACCCACGAACGAGAAGCAGCGGCGTGCCTCGTCGCCGGGCAGCAGCTCGACGTCGTCGAGGCCCAGCTCCCGCCAGCGCCGCACCCGCTCCGGGAGGAGCGCCGGCCGGTAGGCGGGCGGCGCCGAGCTCGAGAGGAAGAGGTAGCCCGGCCTGCGCAGGCCGAAGTCGAGGCCCGCCAGGCCTGCCAGTTCGCCGAGTCGCTCGAAGACCACGACGCTGTCGCGCACCATCGCGATGTTCTCGGGCGCGTCCCACTCCAGGCGGAAGCCCTCCGCGGAGTGCGCGGACGTGAGCGCGGCGACGCCATCCTTCCGCTCGAGCACGATGATCCGCCCGAGGCCGGCGCGGGCGGCGAAGAAGGCCGTGAACAGGCCCACCAGCCCGCCGCCGACGACCACGGCGTCGGCCGCCTGGGGCAGCTCGGCGTCGCCCAACCGGATGGTCAACCGGGCCCTCCTGGCGGGACCGCTACGTGAGGGTCGTCCCCTGCGGCGTGAATCCCGCGCCCCGGACGCCCGAGTCGAACCGGTCCAGGTAGGGCTGGAGAAGCGTCTGCTCGTACGAGGACATGCCCTGCGAGTCGAAGCTCCCGAGCGCGTTCGAGTCCGCCTCCACCTTCGGCACGAGCGCCAGCACCGTCGCTGCATCCTCGCGCTGAGCCGCCCGCAGGAACGCGTTGAGGTCGGTGGACAGCGTCTGCAGGCCGGTCACGAGCTTCCGGATCTGCGGGGGAGTGCTCGGGTCGCCGGCCGCCTGTGCGGCCGCCTTGAGCTTCGCGTCCAGGCCCGGGAAGAGCGCGAGCGCGCCCGCGAAGTCCTGCTTCTCGACGTGGTCGGTCAGGATGACCGAGAAGTCCCCGGCGGCGTCGAAGATCGCAGAGACCGTCTTCATCTGGTTCTCGACGATCTGGAGACCGGCGTCCTCGGCCTGGAGTGCCGAGAGCAGGCTCTCCGCCCGCATCCGCTCGTGGTCCAGGCTGGGCCGGAAGGGAAGTGCCAGGATGCCTGTGGCCTGCTTGCTCAGCCGGTCCCGGTCGGCGCGGAGGCTGACCTCGTCGGCAAGGACCGTGGTCCGGTCGGTGGCCAGCTGGCTCGCGTACTGGTCCGCAGTATGCTTCCCCTGCGCGAAGTCGGGGTTCGTCGACGAGACGTCGAACGGCGGCACGGCCTTCAACTCCACCTGTGCCTTGTTCGCGTGCGTTCGGACCGACTCCAGCAGCGCGATGGAGTCGGAGCGGGCGCGACCCGACGCGATGGCGGTCGTGCCGACCAGGTAGACGAGAACGCCCGCGACGACCACCGCGAGCGCACCAACCGCAGCCAGGACTTTCAGCAAAGTGCCAACCCTCCGGCGCGCCATCCTGGCCGTATGGACACGGGTCTGTCAATAGGCGTCCTGGAACGTCGGCGACCGTCGCTCGTTGTAGGCGTCGACTCCCTCGTATCGGTCCGGGTGGTCGACCATTCGCTGGTAGCACTCGATCTCGGTCTCGATGCCCGCCTCGAGCGGCAGCTCGAGGCCCATGCGCGCCGAGCGCTTGGCCTGCTGGACGGCGGCCGGGGAGTTGGCGGCGATCCGTTCCGCGAGCTCCATCGCCGCGTCCATCAGCTCGCCGGCCGGGCAGACGCGGTTGACCAGGCCCCAGCGGTGCGCCTCGGCGGTCGAGATCAGCTCGCCGGTCATCAGGAGCTGGAAGGCCAGACCGCGGGGGAGGTAGCGCGGCAGCAGCTGGGTGCCGCCGGCGCCCGGCATGATGCCGCGGGTCACCTCGGGCTGCCCGAAGCGCGCGTGCTCCGCAGCGATCAGGAAGTCGGTGCTCATCGCCATCTCGCAGCCGCCGCCGACCGCGACGCCGTTGACCGCGGCGAACACCGGCTTGCGCAGGTTGCGGAGCCGGTAGTGCGCGCGTTCGAAGATGCGGTGCTGGCGCGTCCACTGCTCGGGCGTCATGCCCTGCCGCTCCTTCAGGTCACCCCCGGCGCAGAACGCGCGCTCCCCGGCGCCGGTGAGCACCACGACGCGGATCGAGGCATCCTCGGCGATGCCGTCCAGCAGGTCGCCCAGCCGCAGGCCCATCGCGGTGTTCATGGCGTTCAGCACGTGCGGCCGGTTCAGCGTCAGCAGCGCGATCGCTCCGCGCCGCTCCAGCAGGATGGGGCTGCCTTCGTCGTTCATTCGCCAGCAGCCTAGTACGACCGCGGCATGCCGAGGACGTGCTCGCCCACATAGCCGAGGACCAGGTTGTTAGACACCGGGGCCACGATCGGCAGCCGGGCCTCCCGGAACTTGCGCTCGATGCCGTACTCGACCGCAAGGCCGTAGCCGCCGAACGTCGTCATCGCGGCGTTGGCCGCCTCCCACGCCGCTTCCGACGCGAGGTACTTGGCCATGTTGGCCTCCGCCCCCGCCTCGGCTCCGCCGTCGAACAGCCGGGCGGCATGGTCGCGCATGAGCCGTGCCGCCTCCACCGCGATGTGCGCTCGCGCGATCGGGAACTGGATGCCCTGGTTCTGCCCGATCGGCCGGCCGAAGACAATGCGCTCGGACGCGTATCGCGACGCGCGTTCGACGAAGTACGCGCCGTCGCCGAGCGACTCCGAGGCGACGAGCACCCGCTCCGCGTTCATCCCGCTCAGGATGTACCGGAACCCGCGGCCCTCCTCGCCGATCCGGTTCTCGACCGGCACCTCCAGGCCGTCGAACAACAGCTCGTTCGTCTCGTGGTTGACCATCGTCTGGATCGGCCGCACCTGGAGGCGGTCGGCCGCTTCCCGGAGGTCCACGAGCAGGACGCTCAGGCCCTCCGTCCGTCGCCGGACCTGGTCCAGCGGCGTCGTCCGGCACAGCAGCATCAGCAGGTCGGAGTGCTGCACGCGCGAGATGAACACCTTGCGGCCGCGCACGACGTACCGGTCGCCGGCCCGCTCGGCGAATGTGCTGATGCTCGTGGTGTCCGAGCCGGCGTCGGGCTCCGTCACGCCGAACGACTGCAGGCGCAGATCGCCGGCGGCGATGGCCGGCAGGTAGCGGCGCTTCTGCTCCTCGCTGCCGTGCCGCAGCAGCGCGCCCATCGTGTACATCTGGGCGTGGCAGGCGCCCGCGTTGCCGCCGGACCGGTTGATCTCCTCCAGGACGAGGCCGGCCTCGTACGTGCCGAGCCCGGCGCCGCCGTGTTCCTCCGGGATCAGGACGGCGAGCCAGCCCGCCTCGGTGACCGCCCGGACGAACTCCTCCGGGTAGCGGCGGGCCTCGTCGGTCTCCCGCCAGTAGGCATCGGGAAAGCGGCCGCAGAGGTCGCGCACCGCAGATCGGATGTGCTCGGGGTCGGCTTTGACGCCGGTGTCCATCACGCCTCCTGCCGGGCGGTCAGCCCGAGCTCCTCGAGCACCTCGACCTGGTGCTCGCCCAGTCCGGGCGGGGGCCGGCGCAGCGCCGGCCGCTCGCCGTCGAGCAGGAACGGCAGGCCCACCGAGCGGTAGCCGCGAACCGTCTGGTGATCGATCGCCTGCACCATCCCGGACGCCAGGGTCTGCGGGTCGGCGGCGGCGCCGGCAGCGTCACGGATCGGGCTGCAGGCCACCCCGGCGGCTTCCAGCAACGCGTTCAGCTCATCCGTCGACCGCTCGGCGGTCGCCTCGGCGATGAGCGCGGTCAGCTCCTCACGGTGCGCCACCCGGTCGGGGTTGTGCGCGAAGCGCTCGTCGCCCGTCCACTCGGGGTGCCCGAGCGCGGCACAGAGTCGGGCGAACAGCCCGTCGTTGGGCGCCGCGATCATCAGGTGGCCGTCGCGGGTCGGAAACGCCTGGTACGGGACGATCATGCTGGCCCCCGACCCGTACCGCTGCGGCACCTCGCCGCCGCCCCAGTACGACGCGAGGTGGTAGCCCATCCACGCCAGGCCCGTCTCGTACAGCGAGGTGACGATCCGGCGTCCCCGCCCGTCGCGCTGGCGCTGCAGGAGCGCGGCCAGCACCGACATCGCCGCCCACATGCCGGTGCCCATGTCGATGACTGACACGCCGACGCGGACCGGCGCCTGGTCCGCCTCACCCGTCACGCTCATGATCCCCGAGAACGCCTGGATCAGCGGGTCATAGCCGGGACGCTCGCGGAGCGGACCTCCGTCGCCGTAGGGCGTGACGCTGCAGTACACGACCTCGGGATTCCGCGAGCGGGCCCACTCGTACCCGTAGCCAAGCCGGTCCAGCGCGCCTGGCCGAAAGCTCTCCAGCACCACGTCCGAGCGCCGGCAGAGCCGGTCCATCGCCGTGCGGACCTCTTCCGAGCGGAGGTCGAGCACGATGGAGCGCTTGTTGCGGTTGGCGGCGAGGAAGACCGGCGCCTGGCCGTCCCAGAACGGCGGGCCCCACTGCCGGGTGTCGTCGCCGTCCGGGCTCTCGACCTTGACGACGTCGGCTCCGAGTTCGGCGAGGATCATCGCCGCATACGGCCCCGCCAGGTTCCGGGTCAGGTCGAGCACGCGGACGCCGTCGAGCGGGAGCGTCACGGCACCATGACCGCCGGCGTCAGCGACGCTACCAGGCCGCGCACGTCCGGTTCGCGCTCCACGGCCAGCAGCCGGGTCAGCGCCGCCTCGGCCTCCTCCGGCTCGAGGGCCGCGTCGGCGCAGTCGAGGAACTTGGCCGCCAGGTCCGCCGGCCGCAGCGGGTCGCGCGGCGAACCGCGCGGGTGGACGACGCGCCGTGTGAGCGTCGCCCCGGCGCGGAGCCGGACCTCGACGTCGACGTGGCCCTCCTCGATCGGGTTGGCTCCGGCCGCGATGGTCGGGTCCTCGTGGACGGTCACCCTCGGCAGCAGGGCCTGCGCCGCCGGACGCCGGACGGCGGCGTCCTCGAACGCGTCGAGGCCGACGCGGCCGTCCAGCAGGGCCGCCGCCAGCACGTACTGCATGCTGAACTTGGCCTCCAGCCCGGTCGCCGGCCGGTCGTGGATGAGCGGCGCCACGCCGCCGGGCGCCACCGTCACCCGCACCGCCTCGACCTGGTCCGGATCGGTGAGCCCGTGCTCGGCCCGCAGGTCGAGCACGGCGTCGGCCGCGCGATGGGTGGCGAAGCAGCACGGGTACTTCTTCACGCTCAGGCCCGCGCTCGCCAGGTCGTACGGCCGGCCCAGTGCGGGCGCGATCGCTTCGGGCCTGCCCTCGCCGTAGGACAGGAGCGCGAACAGCCCGAGCGGCGCCTCGATCGCGGTCAGGTCGCCGGTCATCCCGCGGGAAGCGAGGCGCGCGGCGGCGACTCCGCACCGGGCCGCGTGGCCGGCGTGGTACGGCTTGGTCATGGTCCCGAAGTTGCGGCGGCTCCCCGACGACTCGGACACCGCGATGGCGAGCGCGTGGGCGGTTCGCACGGCGTCGAGCCCGAGCACCCTGCTCGCGGCCGCCGCGGCGCCCACGGTGCCCAGCGTGGACGTGGCGTGCCAGCCGGCGCGGTAGTGTGCCGGACCGATGGCGAGGCCCATCTTGGCCATCACCTCCACGCCCACCACGTACCCCTGCAGGAAGGCGGCGCCATCGGACCCGGTCAGCTCGGCCATGGCCAGCGCGGCCGGCACCACGACGACGCTGGGGTGGCCGGTCAGCGACGCGCTGACGTCGTCGTAGTCGAGCGCGTGGCCGCTGATGCCGTTGAGCAGGGCCGCCGACTCGGGGGTCGTCCGCAGAGTGGTGCCCAGCTGGGCGGCGACCGGCGCCCCGCCCTCCTCGGCGACCAGGCCGGCCGCGATGCGGGTCACCGGCTCGACGGTCCCGGCCAGGATCACGCCGATCGTGTCGATGACCCCGGCGCGCGCCCGCTCCACGACCTCGGCCGGCATCGCCTGCAGCGAGGCACCGGCGACCCACGCGGCGATCTCCCTGGTCGCGCCCATCTTCGACCCTCCTTGCACGGCTCCCTGGGTGACAGCTCCCATTGTCCGTGGCGACGGGTTGCGCTGTCGGAGCTACCTCGCGGCCGGGCGCCGCCCCCGGCGCCGGCGTGGCGCCAGCCGGGCCAGCTTCCTGACCTCCTCCCAGCCGGCGGCGAGGCGTTCGACCTCCCGCTTCAGCGACTCGTTCTCGGCCCGCAGGACGCGGTGCTCGCGCAGGAGGCGGGCGACCAGCTCCGAGGTCTCGCGGGCCAGTTCCTCGAGACTGCTGGCAGCGGTCCGCCTCCTGCGCCGGATCATCGCCGACATGATAGACAGGCGTGGTTGCCGCCGCGTGTCAGGTCGGGTAGTCATCCGGCTCCAGCGTGAATGCCGCCGGGCTGAACAGTCGGACGGCCACCAGGACGGCGGCCGAGGCGCCCGCGCCGATCGCCATGGTCAGCGGCGGTCCGACCCAGGACGCGAGGGCGCCCGCCTGCGTCGCGCCGACCGGGCCCATGCCCATCACGGCCTGGGCGTAGAAGGCCATAACCCTGCCGCGCAGCCGGTCCGGCGTGGCCTTCTGCACCCGTGTGTTGGCGGTGGCCAGGAACCACATCTGGCACACGCCGGACAGGTAGAGCAGCAGCAGCGACAGCGGGAACCAGGGGCTGAAGCTGAATGCCAGCAGGAACGCCGACCAGGCCAGCCCGATCCAGAACTGGCGCCGGCCGCTGGCCTGGCTGGGCACGAAGGCGAGGCTGAGGGCGCCGGTCATCGCCCCCAGGCCCTGGGCGCCCATCAGGAAGCCGAAGCCCGCCGCGCCCGAGTGCAGCACCTGCTCGGCGAACAGCGGGATCAGCGTCAGCCGGTTCATGGCGAAGAGCGAGAACGAGCCCGCTACCAGCAGCAGGCTGAACACGACCGGGTCCGCCCGAACGTAGCGCGCGCCCTCCACCACGCGCTGGGACATCCGCTGTCCGCGGGGGTCGGGGAGCAGGCTGGGCAGGTTGCTCATGAGCGCGAGGCTGGCAATGGCGGCCAGGTACGAGACCGCGTTGAGCAGGAAGCAGAGCGGGACACCCACGACGGCGATCAGGACACCAGCCACCGAAGGTCCGATGACCGCGGCCGAGTTCCAGATCGACGAGTTGAGCGCGATCGCGTTCATCAGGTCCTCGCGGCCGACCATCTCGATCGCGAACGCCTGCCGCGTCGGCACGTCGACCACCTGGATGACGCCCCAGACGAACGCACAGGCCAGCACCATCGGGTAGGTGGCGGTGTGCGTGAAGGTGGCGGCGAACAGGAAGAGGGCGGGGACGATGAACGCGGTCTGGGTGATCTGGAGCACGCGGCGCTTGGGGAAGCGGTCCGCCACGAGACCGCCGAAGGGGCCGGCCACCAGCATCGGCAGGTACTGCATGGCCAGCGCCAGTCCGACCAGAAGCGCGGAGTGGGTGAGCTGCAGCACCAGCCACGGCTGGGCGATGCTCTGCATCCAGGTCCCGATCGTGGAGACGAGCTGGCCCCCGAAGAAGAGCCGGTAGTTCCGGTGGCGGAGGGCGCCGAGCACGCGCCGCCGCGGCGACGTGGCTGCGGGCTTGGGCGCGGTGGCCACGGTGACTGATGATCGCATCTAAGACACGAAAGGGCCGATGTCCCGATCGCTGGCCCCGGTGCCGGCGGCCGTGTTCTGCGGTCAGCCGGTAGTACGTGACGGCGACGGAAGAGACTGCGGGCCAGACCTCAGTTCGGCAGCAGCTCCAGCTGCTCGGCGCGCTCGTCCAGCGCCTTCTGCAGCTGGCTGATCAGGCCCTGGAAGATCCGCTGGTCGGAGTCGTCCTCCATGCGCACGCCGCGCAGGTGACGGAGTACCTGACGCATCGCGTGGATGCCATTGGGCTCGTCGACCTGGAGGCGGCGACCCGCCAGCCGCAGCGCCGCGGCGTGGCGGTCCATGCCGTGCTCCTTCAGCATGCCCATGAGCCGCGCGGTGACCGACAGGGCGCGCACCGTCGTGGGGTGCAGCTCCGCCGGTGCGGGGCGCTTCTGCCGGCGCTGGGCCGGCGTGCGCGGGCGCCTCTGGGCGAACCCGAGGGACCGCGGCAGTGCGGGACCGACCATCACGACGACGCCGATGACCACGAGCAGACCGGCCACAGCGCCGACCACCACTTCCAGCACTGTCTCCTAGAGTACGCCCGAGCGGCTCCTTCGCAATGGGTCAGTGCAGTTCGGCGAGGCGCTACGACGACAGCGCCAGCACGTCCGCCAGCGCGACCAGCCCCTCCAGAAGCGACCTCCCGATGATGACGGCCGCCGCCCCGGCTGCGGCCACCGCCCGGACGTCGGCCACCGAGCCGACGCCTCCCGAGTACGTCACCGGCACGTCTGCGATGGCGGTCACCTGCGCCAGGAGCGCGAGGTCGGGGCCCGCCAGCGTCCCGTCCCGGTCGACGCTCGTGACGACCAGGCCGGCCAGCGGGGCGTCAGCCCACCTGGCCAGCATCTCGGCGACGGTCACGTCCGCGACCTCGCCCCAGCCGCTGACCGCCGGGCGGCCGCCACGGACGTCGAGCGCCGCGAGCACACGCCCGGGATGGCGGCGGGCGACGCGAGCGAGCAGCGCCGGGTCGCGCACGGCGGCCGTGCCCATCGCCACTGCCGCGGCGCCCGCGGCGATCCAGCGGTCGGCGTGCGACGCGGACCGCACGCCGCCGGCGACCTGGACCTCCGCTCCGGCCTCCTCGACCAGCCGCCGGACCAGGTCGCGGTTGTCGCCCGCCCCGCGGGCGGCGTCCAGGTCGACGACGTGCAGGCGCCGGGCCCCGGCCTCCACGAAGCGGCTGGCCAGCGCGACCGCCGCGTC
>DASQZW010000192.1:0-17827 GCA_035638495.1 Terriglobales bacterium | reverse complement strand
CGTGGGCGGCGGCGGCGCGGCCGAGCCGGAGGCGCACGCGCTCACCACGACCGCCGCGAGGATCGCGGCCAGTCGGGCCGTGGCCGGCCTCATGCGGGAGCGCGCGCCTCGATCAGGAAGTTCAGCGCGTTGACGTAGGCGTGGATGCCGGCCTCGATCGCGTTGGTCGAGGCGCCCGAGCCGATGGCCCGGCGGCCGTCGAGCACCAGCTGGATCACGGCCTCGGCCATCGCGTCGCGGCCGGGCGTGGCCGCCACGACCGAGAAGTTCTCGACGACCGGCTCCAGCTGCGTCAGCCGCTGGATGGCCTTGAACGCGGCATCCAGCGGGCCGTCGCCGTGCTCCCTGCGCATCGCCGGGCCCTCGCCCAGCTCGAGCGTGACCTCGGCCGTGGCGGGCAGGCCGGTGCTGGAGGTGACGGTGACCGCCAGCAGCCGCAGCCGCTGCGGCGCCTCGGCGATCAGCTCCTGGGCCACCACTCGCAGGTCCGGCTCGTAGACGTGCTCCTTGTCTTCGCAGAGCCGGAGGACGGCAGAGTAGATCCGGCTGAGCAGGTCCTCATCCCGGACCGGCACGTTCAGCCGGGTGAGCTCGCCGGCCAGGTACTCGCGTCCGGCGGGCGAGCCGATCGCGCCGGAGGCGGGGTCGAACCCGAGCAGCGCCTTGTCCAGGTGGGGCGGGTCGGGCAGCGGCAGCTGCGGCGTGAGCGGCCGGCCCGCGGCCTCCGCGAAGGACTCCCTGACCTCGTGCACCCACTCCTCCCACCGGGGCAGGTCCGCGAGCACGGCCTGGGCCTGGGGCGCGCCGAGCGGCGCGAGCACGGCGATCGGGGCACCCCTCCTCACCACGACCACGGACTCCTCGCCGGCGGCCACGGCGTCGATCAGCACGGTGGCCTTGCCGGCGAACTCGTCGAGCTCCACCGTCCGGGGCACGACTCCACTATAGGTCACGTCCGGTTGAGCCAGCGGTCGAGCAGACCCACCCGTTCCTCGAACCGCGCCTGCGTCGCGGGCGACACGGCGTCGCGCAGTCCCCGGACCGCGCCGCTCAGCAGCGCCTCCAGGTCGGCCGTCGCCAGCCCGGAGGCGCGCAGCTGCCGGCGCAGCGCCGCGGCGCGCTCGGCGCCAGCCAGCAGGGCTACCTGGCCCGTCTCGAGCCGGCGCAGCGACCGCGCCTCGGCGGCGAGCCGCATCGCCGCCTCCCTGGACGCCACCGCCGAGGCCCGGAGCGCCACCGCGCCGGCGATCCGGGCCTCCAGCAGCCCGCCGTCGCAGCCCGGTCCGGCGGCGGATGCCGGGCACAGCCCGACGAGCTCCGGGACGCCCGCCGAGCCCGCCAGCTCGCACGCCCGGGCGTACGCGGCTGGCACCCCGGTCTCCCCTGGCCGGGTGAGGTTCATGCTGACCTGCGTGCGGCCGCCCGGCAGCGCGAACGCCAGCGCCTGGACGCCGGCCAGCTCTCGCATCCCGGCCGCCACCCGGCGCCCGGCCGCCAGCGGCATGCCCGCGAACACGACGTTGTAGGCCACCAGCGGCCGGCGCGCGCCCACGCAGACCGCCCCGGCGGTGGGGTGGGGTGCGCCGCCGAGGTCCGGCGAGACGCGACCGGCCCGGATGTCGGCGAGCCGGCGGCCGGCCGCGGCCTCCGCGTAGAAGAACACCGGGACGCGGAGCTCCCGCCAGATGCGGTCACCAAGCCGGCGGGCAGCGGCCACCGCCGCGCCCATCGGCGCGCCCCCCAGCGGCACCAGCGGCACCACGTCCGCCGCCCCGACCCGCGGGTGCACGCCCGCCTGCCGGCGCAGGTCGATCCCGTCCACGGCCAGCGCCACCCGGTGCAGGACGGCGGTCGCGAGCCGGTCGAGGCGTGTCTCGACCAGGGTGACCACGCAGCGGTCGTGGTCGGTGTCGGCGTGCGTGTCCAGGACGCGGGGGCCGGCGCCGAGCCGGTCGATCAATGCCGAGTCGGTGCCGGTCGAGAAGTTGGGCACCGCCTCCCAGATCACCGGCGGCGCCAGACCTCTACGTTGCCAGCCTGCCCTGGCAGACGGTCCGGTCGACCAGGTTGACGCCCAGGCGGTACGGCAGCTCCAGGTAGCTCTCCGCGTCGAGCAGCAGCAGGTCGCAGCGCTTGCCGAGGCGGATCGAGCCGCACTGGCGCTGCAAGCGCAGCGCCCGCGCGCCGCCCAGCGTCGCGCCTCGCACGGCCTCCTCCGGCGACAGCCCCAGCTCCTGGCAGGCGAGCCCGATCATCAGGCACATGTTCTCCGAGCAGCAGGTGCCGGGGTTGTAGTCCGTCGCGATGGCGAGCTGGCAGCCGGCGGCGGCCAGCGCCCGGGCCGATCCCTCGCCGGCGAGCTTGAGGTTCGTCGTGGTGCCCGGGCACACCACGCAGACGACAGACGACTCGGCGAGCATCCGGGCATCGCCGTCCCGCAGGTAGTCGAGGTGGTCGACCGAGGTCGCGCCGAGGTCGACCGCCAGCCGGGGACCGTCGCCCGGCGCGAGCTGGGAGGCGTGCAGCTTGAGCTGGTAGCCGAGGCCGTGCGCCTTGTTCAGGATGCGCCGGCACTGCGCCCCGTTGAAGGCGCCGGGGTCGCACCAGGCGTCGCAGAAGGCGGCCAGCGGCCGGAAGCGCGGGATCATGACGTCCAGGACCTCGCGCAGGTACTCTTCGGCCGCGACGCCGTCGGGCACGACGTTGGCGCCGTAGAACGTCGTCACGATGCGCTGGGACGTCTCTTCCGCCAGCGTGGTGCCGGCCCGCAGCAGGCGCTCCTCCGTGGCTGTGTCGAGCCCGTAGCCGGACTTGGCCTCCAGCGCCGTTATGCCGTGGCGCAGGCAGCTGCGCAGCCGGCGCCGGCCGATCCTGAGCAGCTCGTCGAGCGGCGCCGCCCGCGTCATCCGGACGGTGCGCATGATGCCGCCGCCCCAGTACGGCTGGCCGCGGACGCGGGCGGCGTACTCGTCCGCGCGCGAGCCGGCCCAGAGCAGGTGCGAGTGCGCGTCCACGAACCCGGGCAGGACGCAGCAGCCCTGCGCGTCCACGATGGTCGCGTGGTCCGGGAGCTCCAGGCGCCCGTGCCACCGGGAGGTGGGCCCGACCCACACGATCTGCCCCTGCCGGGCCGCCACCGCGGCGTTCTCGAGCAGCCCGAGCGGGCCCTCGCCCTGGGTCGGCTCGCAGGTCACCAGCTGCCCGATTCCGTGAACGACCAGGTCTGCCTCGATCACCGCGATTCCGCCGCTCGATAGAGTAGATGGCCAGTGTCCGGCACCGTCAGCCTCATCTGGGGGGACGCCCTGATGGCGTACCGTCTCAGTGAGGATCATCCGCTCCAGCCGCTGCGGGTCAAGCTCACGGTGGACCTCATCCGCGAGCTGGGCCTCGACGCCGGCGTCGAAGTCGTGGAGCCTCGCCTGGCGACCGACGCCGAGATCGCCCTCTGCCACTCGCCCCGGTACGTCGCGCTGGTCCGCCTCCTGAGCCAGGGCGCGCCCGTCGACCAGGGCGCGGCGGAGGCCGGGTTCGGCTCGCTCGACAACCCGGTCGCGCCCGGCATGCACGAGGCCTGCGCTGCCGTGGTCGGGGCCAGCCTGGTGGCGGCGGAGGCCGTCCACTCGGGCGCGAGCCTGCACGCCTTCACGCCCGCGGGCGGCCTCCACCACGCGATGCGCGCGCGGGCGTCGGGCTTCTGCGTCTACAACGACGTCGCGGTCGCGGTGGCCTGGCTGCGCGCGCGGGGCCACCGCGTCGCGTACGTGGACGTCGACGTCCACCACGGCGACGGCACGCAGGCGCTGTTCTACGGCGACCCGGACGTGCTGACGATCAGCCTGCACGAGAGCGGCCGCTACCTCTTCCCGGGCACCGGCTTCCCCGACGAGACCGGCGTGGGCGCGGCCCGCGGGACGTCGGCCAACCTGCCCCTGGCGCCCTACACGTGGGACGAGCCGTGGCTGGCGGCGTTCGAGGCAACGGTGCCACCGCTCCTGCGCGCGTTCCGGCCGACGGTTCTGGTCACGCAGGACGGGTGCGACACCCACGCGCTCGACCCGCTCGCCCACCTGCTCGGGTCCACGGCGATCTGGCCGCGGGTCGGCCGCCGGTTCCACGAGCTGGCGCACGAGCTCTGCGAGGGCCGGTGGCTGGCGACCGGCGGGGGCGGTTACGCGGTGCGCGAGGTCGTGCCGCGCGCGTGGACGCTGCTGTTCGCCGAGATGGTCGAGCGCCCGGAGGCGGCGGCCAGCCTGATCGACAGCGAGCGCTACGCGCCGGAGGCGGCGGCCCAGGAGCGCGTCTGGACGCTCCTGGAGCGCGACCTGGGCAGCCTCGCGCGCGAACTGGAGACGGAGATCAGCCTGGCCCGATCCTAGCGAGGGGCCAGCGTCACGATGGCGATGTGGCGCAGCTGCGCCGCCGGCCCGCCCGACTCGTCCAGCACCAGCACGTCCAGGTCAACGAAGTGGTGGCCGCGGCGCTCCCACGCGCCGGCGACGAGCGCCCGGACCTCGACCGGCTCGCCGTCCCGAACGTCCGCCAGGTGCCGGGTGCGCGTCTCCACGTGGATCCACGGCGGGAGCGCCACGCTGGCCGCCAGCACCTCGTTGCCCAGCCGCGCCGGCCAGGCCGGCTCCAGCCGCAGCGCCGTCCGGAGCACGCCCAGCGCTTCGCCCTCGGCCACCTCGAGCGGCGGCCGGCGCTCCGCCGGCGGCTCCGGCGCCGGATAACGGTCGGCCTCGGGCGGCGCGCCGCCGGCCGATACCGTCGCCCGCCCGGTCGCGCACACCTCGCCCTCCGGGTTCCGTGCCTCCAGGTCCAGCGCGTCGGCGTCCCCCGAGGCCGTGACGGTCACCTCTTCGCCGTCGTAGAACGGCTTCACGAAGCGGGCCGACATCGTGCCGCCGGCGCGCCAGGCGGCGCCCCATCGCTGGTCGGGCAGGACCGCCATGTAGCCGTAGACGGCGGCCCCGGGGACCAGTCCACCGCGGAAGCCGAGCCGGCGCGCGAACTCGTCGTCGTGCACCAGGTTCGGGGAGCGCGACTCGTTGACCGCCCGGACGCGGTGGACCAGCGCGGTCACTGCCGGACCGCGCGCAGCAGGCGCGTGGCGGCGAGCTGGTAGGGCAGGGCGGTCCCGAGCAGCGCCGCGATCGGCGGCGCGATCCAGGCCAGGCCCGAGCGGTGCGTGCGCGTCATGACGAAGGCATACACCAAGCAGCCGGCGATGACCAGCGTCTGCCACGCGAGCGCGAAGACCACCCACCGCTTCATCCCGCGCTGGCGGGCCTCGACGCTCGACTCCCGCAGGCCCGCGGCCAGGATCCGGTCGTAGCCCGCGAACTGCACCACGAGGCAGCCGGCGAAGACGACGGCGGCGGCGACCAGGTAGCTCAGGTCAGAGGGAGGCCGCGTGGGTCCGCAAGCAGCGGGTGCAGACGCGAGCCCGCACGAGCTGCTTCCCGATCCGGACCCGCCCGATCTGCAGGTTCGGCAGGAATCGCCGGTTGGTGCGAACCTTCGAGCGGCTCACGTTGTGTCCGTACTGCGGGCTCTTGCCGCAGATCTCGCATCTCTTTGCCATAGATTGCCCTCAGGTGGGGAACGAGGCCGGATTGTACCATAGGCCCTGCTCATGAACCTCAGCGCTGCGGAGAAGGAGTCGATGCACAGCGGAACGCTTCGTTCGGCACGAGAAAAGGGCCGGATCGAGGTCTTTCCGGCGGTCGTCGGCGCCATCGCCGGCCACGCCGCGATCGAATGCTACGGGGTCATGGGAATGGCGGCTCGTGGTCTGCGCGACGGTGTCGCAACGCTGCTGCGCCGGGAGAACCTCCATCGCGGGGTCGAGGTCCGCGACGTCGACGGCCAGCTGGCCATCGACCTGTACGTCGTGGTGCAATACGGTGTTCGAATCACGGAGGTGGCGCACAACCTCAAGAGCGCGGTGCGGTTCGAGGTGGAGCGGTCCACCGACGTGCCGGTCGCAGAGGTGAACGTCTTCGTGCAGGGGGTACACGGAGATAACGGGAAGCTCTAGAGGCGCTGGCTCGGGCAGGGTCGACGGCCAGCTCTTGAAGCAGTCGCTGCTGGGTAGCCTGGCCTGGCTGGGCGCGCACCAGGAGGAGATCAACCGGCTGAACGTCTTCCCGGTGCCCGACGGCGACACCGGGACGAACATGCTGCTCACCCTGCAGTCGGCGGTGGAGGACATCCGCGAGTCGCCGGCCATCGAGGTCAGCAAGATCGCCCGGATCGCGGCGCACGGCAGCCTGATGGGCGCCCGCGGCAACTCGGGCGTGATCCTGTCGCAGATCTTCCGCGGGTTCGCGAGCGCGGTCCAGGACAAGGTGGACCTGAGCCCGACGGAGCTTGCTGCGGCGTTCGAGGAAGCGGCCAACGCGGCCTACCGCGCCGTGAGCAAACCCACCGAGGGGACGATCCTCACGGTGGCCCGCCAGGCCGGCCGCAGCGCGGCGGGGGCGGCGCAGCAGCCGGGCGCCAGCTCGGTGACCGTCATCAAGGCGGCTGCCGCGGGCGCCCGAGCGGCGGTCGAGCGGACGCCGAGCCAGCTCAGGATCCTCCGCGACGCCGGCGTCGTCGACGCGGGCGGCTACGGGCTCAAGATCATGCTCGAGGGACTGCTCCGGTCCGTCGAGGAGGTCGAGGACGAGCTGTCGAAGCAGGGCCCGGCCCGTCCGGCCGCGCAGGCCACGCTCGACCTGCCGGAGGAGGGCTGGGGCTACTGCACGGAGTTCCTGATCGAGGGCGAGGACCTGGACGTCGACGGCATCCGGGACGAGATCGAATCGCTCGGCAACTCGGTGCTCGTGGTCGGCGACGGCGAGCTGGTCAAGGTCCACGTGCACACCGACGACCCGTCACGCGTCATCACGCTGGCGGCGCGGTACGGACGGCTGGACCGGCTGAACGTGGGCGACATGTCGACGCAGCACCGCCGCATCCGCGAGGACGGCGGCGCCGCGGACGCCACCGAGGCTCCCGAGCCGGCGGAACCCGCCTCCCTGCGGCCGAACGGCGTCGGCCTCGTCGCCGTGGTGGCCGGCCCCGGCCTGGTCGAGATCTTCCGCGGGCTGGGCGTCGACGAGATCGTCGAGGGCGGCCAGACCATGAACCCCAGCACGCAGGACATGCTGCTGGCGGCCGACCGCCTGCCCTACGACCGTGTGGTCCTGCTGCCCAACAACAAGAACGTGGTGCTGGCGGCGTCGCAGGTCGACGGCCTGACCGAGAAGTCGATCGAGGTGCTGCCGACGAAGACCATGCCGCAGGGCGTCGCGGCCGTCGTCGCGTTCCACCCCGAGCGGTCGCTTGCCGAGAACGTGACCGCGATGCGGGAGGCCGCCAAGCACGTGCAGACGATCGAGGTGACCCACGCGGTGCGCGACTCGCGGTCGAACGGGCTGACCGTCCGCAAGGGAGACGTGATCGCGCTGATCAACACCCGGCTCGAGCACGCCGGCAAGGAATACGACTCCGTGGTCGGGCAGGCGCTGAGCGGCATCGGCGCCGGCGACTACGACCTCGTGACGATCTACCGCGGCCAACAGGCGACCGACTCGCAGGCCGCGCGCCTGACGGATTCGATTCGCGGCAGCTTCCCGAGCCTCGAGATCGAGGTCCAGTCCGGGGGCCAGGAGCACTACCCCTTCATCCTGTCGGTGGAATAGGAAGTGGCCGGCTTCCGGGTCGTCACCGACTCGACCGCCGACGTGCCGCCCGAGTGGTGCGAGCGCCACGGGATCGAGGTGGTGCCGCTGCGCGTGCTGTTCGGCACGGAGTCTTTCCGGGACCGCGTCGACCTGACCACAGACCAGTTCTTCGACCGCCTGCGCGCGTCCGAGCGGCTGCCCACGACGTCAGCGCCCTCGCCGGGCGACTTCGCCGTGGTGTACGAGCGCCTCAGCCGAGAGTGCGACGGCGTGGTGTCCATCCACATCAGCGGCGACCTCTCCGGAACGGTCGAGGCGGCCCGGGTCGGCGCCGGCTCGGTCGAGGGATTCCCGGTGCACGTGATCGACAGCCGCTGCCTGACGATCTGCCTGGCGTACCTGGCGCTGACCGCGGCGCAGGCGGACACCCTGGAAGCGGCCGTGCGGGAGGTCGAGGAGCGGGTGCCCCGGCAGGGCATCCTGGCGCTGCTCGACACGCTGCGCTACCTGGAGATGGGCGGCCGGATCGGCCGTGCCCAGGCGCTGCTGGGGACAGTGCTGGACCTCAAGCCGATCCTGAGCCTGGCCGACGGCCGGGTGGTGCCGCTCGACCGGGTCCGGACGCGGGCGAAGGCGATCCCGCGCCTGGTCGAGCGCCTGCGGCAGGACCTGCCGGTGGAGCGGCTCGCGGTCATGCACGCGCAGGCGCCCGAGGACGCCGAGCGGATCCGCGCCACCCTCGCCGCCGAGCTGCGGGACGTCGAGGTCGACGTCGGCGAGCTCGGCGCCGTGCTGGGCACCCACGTGGGCCCGGGCGCGGTCGGGATGGCCTACATCAAGCGGTAGGCTCCGGCATGTCGAGCTTCGGGTAGTAGTTCTCCGCCCCGATCGCGCGCACGTCGGACAGCCAGTCGCCCTCGAACACGTCCGTGGGCGCCTGGAAGCGGTTTGCCAGCACCCACGCCTGGCGCTTGTACGTCCAGTTCGCCGGCTGCAGGCGCCTCGCCGCGCGGAAGTGCGGCACGGCCTCCGTCTCGCGACCCTCGCGCCACAGGTGCTGCGCGAGCTCGAAGTGGGCGGCAGCGCGGCTCCGGTCGGCGCCTCGCTCGCCCGAGCGGCTCAGCACCTCGTCTGGCGTGAGCGCGAACGGCGAATCCGGCCCCCGCTCGGCCCAGTCCTGCAGCGCCTCCGTGTACCGCTCGGGCTGGGTGCGGATGCGCCGCGCCTCCTGCAGCACCTCGGCCTGGTACGGGTCCAGGTCCTGCGGCTGCGGCCGCGGCCGGTCGCGGAACGCCGCCCGCCTGGGGAACGCCGGCTCCGCCGGCCGCACGATCACGCCCTGCTCGTCGATCCACACGCCGTTCGGGACGTTGACGACGCCGAACAGCTCGTCGACCGTGTGCGCCCGGTCGATCAGCGACGGGTGCCGTGGCGCCGCCGCCTCGATCCACCGGCCGGCGGTCTCGACCCCTTTCAGGTCGAGCGCGACGGTGACGACCTCCAGCCCCTTCGGGTGGAGCTCCTCACGCAGCTCCTGCCACACGGGCAGGTCGAAGCGGCAGCCTCACCACGAGGCCCACGCCAGCAGCAGGACCTTGCTGCCGCGCAGGGAGGAGAGCGCGAACGGCTCGCCCTTCCAGTCGGGCAGCGTCAGGTCCGGCGCCTCGGCCGTCTGCAGGACGCGGCCCAGCGATTCGGGGCCGAGGCCCCACAGCCCGGCGGCCTCGTCGTGGATCAGCGGCATCCGCAGCCGCTCACTGAGCACCGCGGCGTCCAGCCACTCGCCCGGCGCCTCCGGAAGCGACACGCACAGGTCGCCCCGGCACGCGCCCTCGGGCTCGAAGTGCCAGCCCGTCCGGGCGGTGAAGTCGTCGCGCCGCACCCTCGGCTCGGTCAGGATCATGCGTTGGTCTCCTCCTCCGCTGCGATGGCCTCGTCGATCGCGCGCCGCGCCGGCGCGATGAAGAAGTCGCGCAGGCCGAGCCGCTCGGCCAACTCGACGCCCTGGCGCAGGTGGTCGATGCCCTCCGCCCGGTGCCCGGCGACCAGGTGGGCCTGGCCCAGGGCGATGTGGCCGCCGGGCACCGTGTCGACATCGCAGTCGGATTCCCGGAGCTGGAGCGACCGGGACAGCTCGCCGATCGCGGCGTCCATGTCGCCCGCGTGCCAGCTCACCGCTCCCAGGTGGCGGTGGACCTCCGAGCGGAGGTACGCGTCCCCGGCCGCCTCGGCCAGGGGCTGCGCCTCCCGGAAGCACTGCTCCGCCAGGTCCCACCGTCCGGTGAACAGCTGGTGCGCCACGCCGACGTGGAACAGCGACTCGGCCAGCGCGGCGCCGTCGCCCCCTCCACGCCGCACCTGGAGCGCCCGCTCGAACAGCGCCAGCTCCTCGTCGGAGCCCGCCGGATCGCCCTCGATGCTGCCGTCGGGCAGACGGCGCTCCAGGTTGCGGTAGTGCCGCACCAGGCCGAGCTGGTCGATCGCGCCGGCCAGCGCCGCCTGGTCGCCGGCGGCCTCGGCAAGTCGCCTGGCGTCGAGCAGCGCCGCCTCGGCCCCGTCGAAGTCGCCGGTCCGGCGCCAGGCGGCTTCGAGGAGCTCGCGGCCGTGCTCCAGGGCATCCCACACGAGCACGAAGGTACATCCCCGGCGGACCGCGTTGCTCTTGCGTTCCCTGTTGCGAACGCAGGGATCCGTCTAGATTCTTCGTAGGGGATCAGTGCCGGAAGCGCTCTTTCGTCCCGACTCGCCGACCTGGCGGATCAACCAGGAGCCCGCGTTGCTGCTCGGCGGCGGCCGCGCGCTGCTCATGCAGCTGGCCCACCCCTCCGTCGCCGCCGGTGTCGCCGAGCACAGCGACTTCCGGCGCCGGCCGCTCGACCGGCTCATCCGCACCCTGGAGCTGACGCTGGCGCTCACGTTCGGCACCCGCGCCGAGGCCCTGGCGGCCGCCCACCAGATCAACGTCGTCCACCAGCGCGTCCGCGGCCCCGGCTACCAGGCGACCGATCCACGGCTGCTGCTCTGGGTCCACGCGACGCTGATCGACAGCGCGCTGGTGACGTACGAGGCGTTCGTCGGTCCGGTCTCCGGCAGCGACCGGGAGGGGTACTACCAGGAGGCGAAGCTGATCGGAGGCCTGCTGGGCCTCGCCAACTCCCGGTACCCGGGGACGATGACCGAGTTCGAGGCGTACCTGGCGGGGATGATCGCGGGTCCCGAGCTCCTGGTCGACCGGCGGGCCCGCGACCTCGCGCGTGCCGTGCTGCGGCCCTCCCTCAACCGCGTCCCCCCGCCGCTCTTCCGGCCGCTGGAGGCCATCACCGCCGGCCTCCTGCCCACCAGCCTTCGGCTGGACTACGACCTGCGGTGGGGCCCGCTGGAGCAGTTCGGCTTCGCGGCGGTGCGCTCGGCCCTGCCCCGCGCGCTGCGGGTGCTGCCGCAGCGGTTTCGCCAGGTGCCGCCGGCGCGCACGGCGCGGGCCCGCGCGGTCCAGTAGCCTTGCCGGTCGAAGGGCGCTCGCCAAGCGCCCGCTGACCGGAGGTACGAACAGTGGCAGTGGAGAGCAGCGCTTCTGCGACCTGGAACGGGGACCTCATGGGGGGCAGCGGCAGCGTCCGGGTGGCCAGCGGCGCGTTCGCCGAGCAGGTGCTCACCTGGCGGGCGCGGGCCGAGTCGCGGGAGTCGGGAACCAGCCCGGAGGAGCTCATCGCGGCAGCCCACGCGGGGTGCTTCGCGATGGCGCTGTCCTTCGGGCTGAGCGGCGCGGGGCACCCGCCCGAGCGCCTGGACACCTCGGCCCGAGTCGCGTTCCAGCCTGGTCCCGGCATCACGAGCATCCACCTCACGGTGCGCGGGCGCGTGCCGGGCATCGACGCCGGCGCGTTCCGCGAGGCGGCCGAGCAGGCCAAAGCGAACTGCCCGGTCTCGAAGGCCCTGGCAGGCGTGCCCGAGGTCACGCTGGACGCGACCCTCGAGGGCTAGCGGTCTCACGCCGGCCGATCGACCAATCCCGCGCGGCCGCGCGTTGACAGGATGAGCGAGCGTCCCAGATGGGCGGCGCCGGCAGCGTGCCGGCCGGGGCGCTCCTCACCGAAGCGAACAGCATCCCCCTCTCCTCCCTGACCGGCCCCGGCCCCCGGGGCCGGTCCATTTTCGGCCCACCGAACAATTCGGGCCGCCGGCGCGTCTCCCGAACGTGATGGGGAGAGAAGCAGCGTCGTGATCGCGCCGGCCTGGCGATGGGTCACGGGCGTCGGCGAGCTGACCCTGCTCTTCGGCGCCGCCCTGTGGGGTGCCGTGCGGCGTCCCTTCTACTGGCGGGAGCTGCTGGAGCAGTGCCGGTTCATCCTGACCGCCAACTTCGTGCCCCTCCTCCTGACCGGCACCGGGTTCGGCACCATCTCCTGGCGCCGGACGAGGGCCTGGTCCAGCGGGTGGACGGCGCCGGGCAGCCGCCGGCCGGGTACCGCGCGTACCCGGCCGGGCTGGCGGTGGTGGCTGAGCGCTCCGGCGGCGCCGACGCGGCGGAGGCGTCGGCGGTCGCGTCGCGCCGGGTCGGACCGGCGATCGTTGCGTCTGCGGCGGCGCTGGCGGCCGGGTTCGCGGCGCTGGCGGTCAGCCCGGTGCCGATGGTGCGCGACTTCGGCCTGTGGTGCGCGGGCGACCTGGCCCCGGCGACGGCGGCGGTGCTGGTGCTGCTGCCGCCGGCGGCGAGGGCGTGGCTGCGCTGAGATCCGTAGACGCTCGACTTCCACCCGTCACACCGGGTCAGCTCGCGTCCGCCGCCGCTGCGGCGGGCGCGAGGCCCGCTTCTCGGCCGGCAGCTCGAGAGAGGGCCGTGACCCCTCTGCTATCGTCTCCGCCGTGACGCAGGCTCCGCCGCCGCAGCAGGGGTTGGTTTCGCCGGACGGCCACTGGCGATGGGACGGAACGCAGTGGGTCCCCAACCAGCCAGCACAGCTCTACCCGTCGCCGCCTCCCGTGACCCGGTCGGCGCCGGCCGACACCGCGCCGGCGCCGCAGCCGGCATGGAGTCCGCCTCCGTCGCCGCTCGCCCCCACGTCGACCGCGCTGGCGGCGCCGGCCGCGCTCGGGCTCGCCTACCAGTTCTCGGGCGACGCCATGTGGTCGATCATCTTCGGCGTCGCCTCGATCGGGGTCCCGCTCTTCACGCCGATCTACTTTCCGATCCTGCCCATCTTCGGCATCTGGCGCGGCGTGCTCGCCGTTCGCCGGCGCCGCGTTCTCGGCGGGGTGATCGGACTCGTCGTGAGCGCGATCGGCTGTCTCTTCAGCCTCCTGTACAGCGGCCTGCTGAATTCGCTGCTTCGCTAGACTCACGAGGGCGTGCAACGAGCACAACTGGAGCGCGCCCTCGAGCTGAAGCGGTCGGGACGTCTCGACGAGGCGGTGATCGCCCTCGAAGCGCTGCTCGCCGAGGAACCCAGGAACGCCCCGGCGCTCGCCCAGCTGGCGCACATCCAGCTCCGCCGGCGCCGGCCGGCCGACGCCCTGACCGAGCTGGACAGGGCGGAGGCCGCGGGCGGCGCGACCGCGTTCACCGCCCGCGTGCGCGGCGACGCCCTGTACCGGCTCGGCCGGCACCGCGACGCGGCCGCCGCCTACGAGGAGGCGGACGCGCTCGGCGACCGAGACGCCTGGCCCGTCGCCCAGCTCGCTCGCTGCCGGCTGCGCGAGAACGACCTCGACGGCGCGCGCGACGCCGCCGCGCGTGCCGTCGAGCGCGAGCCCGAGGCGGCTGCCGGCTGGGTCGTGCAGGGTGAGGTCGCGTTCCGGGCCGGGGAGATCGCGGTCGCGGAGGAGCGCTTCCAGCGAGCCCACGAGCTGGCGCCGGACGACCAGTACGCCTACGCCCGCCTGGTCGAGGCGCGCCTGGTGCAGCTCGAGCCCGAGGAGCGAGGCCGGGAGCTCGAGGTGCTGCTCCGCAGCAGCGGCCGCGAGAACCGCTTCCTGGGCGCGGCCCTGGCCCGGCTCCGACGGGAGCTGGGCGACGACGCCGGCGCCGCGGCGGCCTGGCGGCGCACGCGCCGATCCGGCGACGACCGCTTCGCCCGCGCCCAGGAGGGCTACGCGCTCCGCCGAGCCGGGAAGCTGGACGAGGCGGCCGTCCTCCTTCGCGACGTCCTGCTCGAGGACCCGGCCGACGTGGTCCTCTTCCGGACGTACATCAGCCTCCAGCGCCAGCGCGGCGAGCTCGACGAGCTGCGGCAGACCCTCCAGGACCTGCTGCCCGTGGCCGGGCCGCGCCGGGGCGCGGTCTACGGCGAGCTGCGCAAGCTGCCCGGACCCGATTGATGCCGGCCCGCATCGCGGACCTCGTCGAAGTCACCGCCGCCGAGACGGTCGTGCGCCTGGACGGCGCGCCCGGCCGGCTGGACGAGCTGGTGCTCACCGGCGACGTGTCGCAGAGCCTGAGCGCGGTGCTGGAGGCTGCCCGGGGGCCCAGCGGCGCCGGGTTCCTGCTCGTCGGGCACTACGGTTCGGGCAAGTCGCACTTCCTGGCCGCGCTCGCCGAGCTGCTGGCGAACCCGGCCGCAGCCCGGTGCCGGGGCTGGGACGATCGCGCCCGCGAGCTGGCCCGCTCGGCGCGCCCCTCGCTGCCGGTGGCGGTCCCACTCGTCGACTACCGCGCCGAGGCGAACCTGGAGGACGTGACGTGGCGCCGCGCGTGGGGCGCGCTGCACCGCGAGCCGCCCCCGCCGCTCGGCAGCGACCGCGCCGCGGGTTGGGCCGAGCTGCTCGCGGCTGTCCGCGTCGCGGGCCGGGCCGGCCTCCTGCTGCTGATCGACGAGCTGAGCGAGTTCCTGCGGGCCAAGCGCGGGCCGGGGCTGACCGAGGACCTGCGCTTCCTGCAGTTCCTGGGCGAGTGGGCGAGGCGGGGCCCGGTGCTGGTGGTCGCGGCGCTCCAGGAGAGCCTGGAGGAGGTGGCCAGCGTCAGCGAGCGCGAGCTGGCGCGCATCCGGGACCGCTTCCCGGTGCGGCTCGGCCTGTCGATGCGCCACGTCGAGGACCTGGTCCGCGGCCGGCTGGTGCCGCTGCGGCCCGGCGCCGACGAGGAGCTGGAACGCGTGCACCGCCGGCTGCGCGCCACCCAGCCGGCCTGGAGGGTCGCCCCTGAGCGGTTCCGGGCCTGCTACCCGCTCCACCCCGACACGCTGACGGTGCTGGACGGCCTCCGCTTCCTCCTGTCGCAGCAGCGGGGCGCGGTCGATTTCATCTGCCGGCAGCTTCGAGGCGACCCCGCCGCGGGCATCGCGGCCTGGCAGGAGCGGCCGGCCGCCGACCTGCTGTGCCCGGACCGCGTCTACGACCACTTCGCGGGCCGGCTCCGCGAGCGCGTGGAGACGGCGCGCCTGGCGGAGACCGTCGTGCCCTACTACGAGCGGGCCGCGCCCGCCCTCCTCCAGGATCCGGCGGACGGCGAGCTCGCGCTGCGCGCGGTCAAGCTGCTGACGCTGCTCGCGGCCTCGCCGCTGGAGCGCCGGCGGGACGCGCGGGAGCTGGCGGCGATGCTGCTGGTGCGCATGAGCTCGGTGGACGCCGAGGCCAACGCGGCGTACCTGGAGCGAGCGGTCCTGGAGCCGCTGGCCGGCCACGGGGCGTACGTGGTGGCGCATCCCGCCGGCGCCACGACGGCGTACGAGGTGGAGCTGGAGGCCGATGCCGGGCTCGCGGTGGCGCGGCTGGTCGAGCAGGAGCGCGCTCGCCTCCAGCCCGACGACCGCCGCGTGGTCGAGACGCTGCTGGACCTGGGTGGCTCGCCGGCCCTTTCGGTCTCCCTGCTCGGCCAGGCGGGGCGCGCGCGCCGGCAGGTGATCTGGCAGAACACCCTGCGGCACGTGCTGGTGACCGTGGCCCGCCTGCCCGAGCTGCAGGGGCCGGAGCTCCAGGACCTGGTGGCCGCGGTCGAGCGGACGCGGTGCGACGCGTGCGTGGTCGTCGCGGAGCCGGAGCCCGCGATGGCGGACCTGGCGCACGCGGCGGGCGAGCTGACGGCGGCCTCGTCCCGGCTGGCGTTCTGGGTGCCCGCGCCGCTCGAGGCCGGTGAGCTGGAGTTCGCGGCCGACCTGTTCTGCCGGCAGACGGTGCTCCGGCAGGCCATGGGCGAGGGCCGCGGGCGGCTGCTCGACTTCCTCCGGCGGACCGTGGAGTCGGACGTCGCGCGGGCGCGCGAGGTGGTCCGGCGCTGCTACTTCCAGGGCCGCCTCGTCGCGGCCGAGCCGGGGCCGGGCCTCGACCTGCCGGCCCTCAGCGGACAGCCGTTCGACGGGGTGCTGCGCGGCCTGGTGGCGCCGCTCCTCCACGCCCTGCACCCGCGTCATCGCGACGTCCAGCCGCACGCGGAGCTCGTGAGCGATCGCCACGTGCGCCGCCTGATCTCGTTCGCGCTCGCCGAGCCGCGCATCACCCTCGCCGCGGCCGAGCGGGAGGGCGTGCGGCCCAACATCGACGCGTTCCTGGTGCCGCTGGGAGTGGCCCGCAGGCGCGGCGACGCGTACGTGCTCGCGCCCGACCCGTCGCGCAGTCCCGCGGTCGCCGAGCTGCTGCGCCTGGTCGCCGCCGGACCGCGAGACCGAGCCGACCTGGCGGCCGAGCTGGCCGCGGGCCCGGTGGGCCTCAGCGAGCCCGAGGTGCTGCTGCTCCTCAACGGGGCCGTGCGCGGCGGCATCGTCGAGGCGACCAGGGGCCGCCGTCGCGTGGATGCGCCGTTTCTCTCGCTCACCGAGGTGGAGCGCGTCGGACCCGGCGAGCTGCTCCCGGCGGCTCTCCGCGCCCGGCTCGCCGAGCTGGAAGAGGTGGTCGGCCCGGGCCCCTTCGAGCCGTGGGACGCCCGCGTGCAGCAGGCGTGCTGGGACCACACCCGTGCCTGGCTGGAGGCCCGCCGCGACGAGGTGGCGCGGCTGCGGGAGGGCATGGGCCAGCTCGCCGGATCCGCGCTCCACGCCGACGCGCAGCTGGGACGACTGCCCGAGGACCTCGGTCGGGTCGAGCGCCTGCTGGCCGCGATCGACCTCCAGGCGCCGCCGCACCGGGGCCTGTCTTGCCTGGTCGCGGCCGTGGAGCAGCCGCCGGCGCTGCTCGACGCCGGCCTGCGGGTCGCGGCGGCCGCGCGGTTCTGCGCCGCTGAGCTGGGCCCGCTGATGGTGACGGTCGCCTACCTGCGCGATCCGGCCCTGCGCATCCCCGACGGCCCGGCGTACGACGCCGTGCGCGAGGCGAGGGACGAGGCGCTCGCGGCCGCGGCGCGTGCCCTGCCGCTGGCGGCGGAGGAGCGGGCATCCGAGGCGCTGGACGCGGCCGAGCGCGCCCGCCGGTCGTTCGCCGCCACGTACGAGGCGGAGCACGAGCGGTTCGCGGCGGCCTCGGGGCCGGCGGCCGCGGCGCCGGTGATCCGGAGCGTGGAGTACCTGGCGGTGGCGGCGCTGAACGAGGTCGCCGCCGTGGGCGTGTCCGACGACCGGGCCCGGGTCGACCGGGCGCTGGCGGCCGCGACGGCCGAGCGGTGCGTCCGCCGCGTCGAGGCGGAGCTGGCGCTGCGCCCGATCTGCGGCTGCGGGTTCACGCTCGGCACCGAGCCGCCGCGGCTCGACGTGGCCGGCCTGGTGGCCACCGCCGCCAGCGGCGTCGCGCAGCACCTTGCTGAGCTGGGCCGCACGGAGCAGCGCGTGCGGCTCGAGCGCGCCGCCGAGGACCTCGCCTCGCTCGGCCAGACCGAGGTGGCAGACGACCTCTCGGCCCTGCTCCGGATGGCGGCGGCGCCGGAGCGCGCCGATCCGGCCGCGGTCGCGCATCTCGTGGGCGGCCGGGTGCAGAGCGTGCTGCGGCAGGTGCTGCGCGGCGGCCAGCTCGTGGTGCGGCGGGACCTGAGCGCGCTGCGCACCGAACTGGCCGGGCGGCGCTACCCGAGACGACGGCTGCTGGAGCTGCTGCAGGCCTGGGTGGACGGGCCGGACGGCGTCGACGAGCAGGGCGTGCTGGAGGTCGTGGATGGCGACGACGAGTCCGCCGGGCCGCGGGCGGCCGGCGGGTCGGGCGCGACGGCGGCGTTCGTGGGCGCCCGGTTCCCGGCGCTCGCCGAGGTGCTGCCGGACCAGCGGCCGGGCGACGCGTTCTGGCTCGCCGCGTGGTGG
>DASQZW010000191.1:0-7312 GCA_035638495.1 Terriglobales bacterium | reverse complement strand
AGCTCCACCGTCAGGCGCGCCTCCCCAGGGACCACGTTGGGCGAGCCGGGCAGGAACGCGATCTGGCCGACGTTCCCGACCATCTCCGGGTCGACGTCGTGCAGCAGCTCCCGCAGGCCGGCCACGACCCTCGCAGCGGCCCGGCCGGCGTCGCGGCGCATGGCCATCGGCGTGGTGCCGGCGTGGTTGGCGGCGCCCGTGAGCCGGACCTCCCAGCGCTGGATCGCGACGATGGCCTCGACGACGCCGAGCTCGAGGCCCTCCGCTTCCAGCCTGGGCCCCTGCTCGATGTGCAGCTCGAGGTAGCCGAGCAGGTCGTCGGCGTGGGGGCCGTTCGCGAGCGCGCGGCTGCCCGTCAGTCCGGCCGAGTGGACGCCCTCCTCGTCGTGGAAGCTGACGATCTCGACCTCGTTCGCGCGAGGGTGGCCGGCGGTCCGCAGGGTGCGCAGGGCCTCGAGCGCGGCCACCACTCCGTAGGCGCCGTCGAGGCGGCCGCCGGACGGCACGGTGTCGGTGTGGGAGCCGGCCAGCAGCCACGGGCCGGTGGGGCCGGGTGCCCGGGCCAGGAGGTTGCCGGCGTCGTCGGTGCGGGGCGCCAGGCCGGCGTCGCGCATCCTCTCCGCCAGCCAGCGCCTCGCTTCGAGATCGGCTGGCGAGCCGGCGACCCGGTCGACGCCGCCGTCGGGCCGGCCGCCGATGCGGGCCAGGGTCGCGAGGTCGGCGAGCAGCCGGTCCGCGTCGATGCGGAGAACCGTCGGTGCCGCGGTCATGGGGCCTCGAAGGTGATGTCCTGGGCGCCGTGCCAGAGCACCCGCCGGCCGACCTCGGCGAGGTGCTCGCGGCCGGTGGCCAGCGTGGCGAAGTGGTTGCCGGCGAGCTGGCCGACCCTGCTGGCGAAGAGGGTGGCGCCGTAGGGGAGGAGGATCTCCGTCTCGCTGAGGCCGCCGGGGTAGAGCAGGAGCTGGCCGGGAGCCGGGTGGCTCGTCGGGTTCTCGGGGCCGAGGGCGCCGAGGCCGAGGTCGGCGGCGCCGAGGGGCACCCAGGCGGACTCGCCGCTCCAGCGGGCCTGGAGGAGGCTGGCTCGGAGGGGGAGGAGGGCGAGGAAGGCGGCGCAGGTGCGGGGGGCGGCGGCCGCCTCCAGGCGGGCCGTGAGGCGGAGCTCGGCGACGCGGATGTCAATGGTGGTCGTCATGTCGGCGCCTCCGCCGGAGTGTAGCATCGCAGTGGATAGTGGACAGTCCAATTCGCACCTCCCGGCCACCTGCTCGACCAGCCGCATCACCAAAGGCCCCCACCCTCCCGAGGGGGGCGGGCCCACGGTACGGCCGAGCCGGCCGCGCGTCAATCCAACCGGTTAAGCCCCGCACGACGGACAGACGATGAGCGAGGCGGACGCGCGCGGCCGGCTCGTCGCCATCCAGCGCATGGACGTCTTCCGCGAGGTGGTCCATCGCATCGAGCAGCACATCGAGGCCAACCGCCTGCAGCCGGGCGACCGCCTGCCCAGCGACCGCGACCTCGCGGCGGCGCTCGAGGTCAGCCGCCCCCTCGTCCGCCAGGCCCTCAAGGCGCTGGAGAGCCTGGGCCGGGTCAGCGCGCAGCAGGGCTCCGGCACCTACGTCCAGGACGCCAGCCACCGCGTCGCCGTCCGCGAGCTCACGCGCGGCATCCGCTTCGACGGGGACCTGCTCGCCCGAACGCTGCCGGCGCGAATCGCAATCGAGACGGAGGTGCTGCGGGCCGCGTTCGAACGACGCACTCCCGAGACGGTCGCGAGCCTCAGACGCGCCCTGGACGAGCGCGAACGGCAGCTGGCCGACGATCCAGACGAGGCAGGCGGCCTCGACCTCGGCTTCGAGACCGCGCTCGGCGCCGCCTGCGGCAACGAGGTGCTGCGCCGCCTGCAGGCGCTCGTCCACGACGTCTGGCTCCAGGCCCAGATGGGCGCCGGCATCGCGCCCGGCGATCCGTCCGCACTCCATCGCGATCACCGCGCGATCCTCGACGCGTTCGACCGCGGCGACCTGGAGGAAGCGCTGGCGCTGCTGTCGGAACACCTCCGCTCCCTGCCCCACGGTGGCTGACGCGGATCTGGTCATCCGCGGCGGCACGGTCGTCGCGCCGGACGCGGTCCTTCGGCAGGACCTGGCCATCTTGGACGGCCGGCTGGCCGCCGCCGGACCAGACCTGGCGGTCACGGGCGCCACGGAGCTCGACGCGAGCGGCATGCACGTCTTTCCCGGCGGCGTCGACCCGCACGTGCACTTCAACGAGCCCGGCCGGACTGACTGGGAAGGAATCTCCAGCGGCTCCGAGGCCCTGGCGGCCGGCGGCTTCACGACGTACGTGGACATGCCGCTGAACAACCTGCCGGTGACCACGGACGCCGCCGCGTTCGACCACAAGCGGGCGGCCGCCGAGGCCGCGTCGCATGTCGACTTCGGCCTGTGGGCGGGCCTCGTGCCGGGGAACGCCGGAGCGATCGAGGACCTGTGGCGCCGCGGCGCGCTCGGCTTCAAGGCCTTCCTCTGCGAGAGCGGACTCCCCGAGTTCCCGCCGGCGAACGACCTGACGCTTCTGGAGGGCATGCGCCGGTGCGCCGCGCTGGGCGCGATAGTCCTGGTGCACGCGGAGAACGCCGCCATCGTGACGGAGCTCGCACGCCGCGCCGCGAGCGAGGGGCGGCGTGGTGCCCGCGACTTCGCGGACTCGCGCCCGGTGCTGGCCGAGCTCGAGGCGATCGACCGGGCGCTCTTCTTTGCCGCAGAGACCGGCTGCGCGCTGCACGTCGTGCACGTCAGCACGCCGCGAGGGGTCGAGATGGTCGATCGAGCCCGCGCCGCCGGCGTCGACGCGACGTGCGAGACGTGCCCGCACTACCTGCTGCTGACCATCGACGACGCCGAGCGCATCGGATCGGTCGCCAAGTGCGCGCCGCCCCTGCGCACACCAGCCGAACGAGACGGATTGTGGGCCCTGATCGAGCGCGGCGCGCTCCCGATCGTGGCCTCCGACCACTCGCCCTGTCCGCCCGAGCTCAAGGCGGGCGACTTCCTCTCGGCCTGGGGCGGCATCTCGGGCTGCCAGTCGACGCGCGGGCTCCTGCTCGCGCACGACCGGCTGCCGCTGCCGGCCGTCGCGGCGGTGACGGCGACCAACGCGGCCCGGAGGTTCCGCCTCGCTGGCAAGGGCCCGGTCGAGATCGGGTGCGACGCCGACCTGGCGATCGTCGATCTCGCACATCGGTGGGAGCTCCAGCCGGCCGAGCTCCGCTACCGGTACCGGGTCAGCCCCTATATCGGGCGCCGCCTCCGAGGCCGCGTGGCGCGCACCCTCCTGCGTGGCCGCACGGTTCTGTGCGACGGAGAACTGACCGGACCGCCGGGCGGCCGCCTCGTGCCACGCGCGACCTGAGGGGTCGGCTCAGGACTCCGGCGACCACAGCACCTCGTACGGCCCGAGCACCCGACCATCGACCGGGACCGCCTCGGCGCTGGCGTTGTGCAGGCAGAGCACACGGTCCGACCCGTCGGGTGAGGTCCGGCGGATGGCGAAGACGCGCGGATCGGCCGTCACCACCTCGCAGCGGCCGGCCGGGTGGAAGGCCGCGCTCGACTGCCGCCGACGCAGCAGCGCACCGAGCTCCGACAGGACACGGGAGCGCCGCGACCACGCGTCGGCGAGCTCGCGCTCCAGCTCGGCGCGGCCGAACTTCTGACGGTTGATGCGCCGCGGGATGCCGCTCGCCTCCGCGCCGGCGCGGTCGCCGCGTGACCCGAACAGCGAGTGAAAGTAGATGCCCGGCATGCCGGGCAGCGCCAGCATGATGGCGTGCGCCACCAGGAACCGGCTGATCCGCGTCTCCTCCGGCTCGGCGGACGCAGGATCGGAGAGCGCGTCGAAGTAGCTCACGTTGAGCTCGTAGGGACTCTTCGAGCCGTCCGGGTTCTGCTTGTACGAGACGTATCCGCCGTGCGCCGGCGCGCGGGCGACCAGGGCGTCGATCTCCGCCTCGCTGAGGATCCCGCGAACGGGGTTCACCCCGATGCCGTCGTGTGAGGCGAGGAAGTTGAAGAACGTGACGCCGCCGGACGGCGTGTGGAGTGTGGCGGCCCACCTCGACAGTGCGGTCGCATCTCCGGTCGCGAGCGTGTGCAGCACGAGCGGCGGGAGCGCGAAGTTGTAGACGAGCTGTGCCTCGTTGCTCCCGTCGCCGAAGTAGGAGATGTTGTCGCGGTGGGGAACGTTGGTCTCGGTGATCAGCAGGACGTCGGGCGCCACCTCGTCGAGAACCGCGCGCATGAGCTGGATGGCATGGTGCGTCTGGGGCAGGTGAATGCACGGCGTCCCGATCCTTTTCCACAGGTACGCGATGGCGTCGAGACGGATGAACCGGGCACCGCGGGCCACGTAGAACAGCAGGGTGTCGATCAGGGCCAGGAGGACGTCCGGATCTTGCGCGTTCACGTCGACCTGGTCCGCGCTGAACGTCGTCCAGACTCGCTTGTCGCCGGCCGCGGTCTGGAAGGTGGTTAGCAGGGGAAGCGCGCGCGGTCGGACGACCTGACTGAGATCGGGGTCGCCCTCGATGGTGATGAACCAGTCGCGGTAGGCGGCGTCGTCCCGCAGGAACGCCTCGAACCATGCGCTGTGCGACGAGACGTGGTTGAAGACGCCGTCGAACATGAGGTCGAACCGGTCACCGAGGTGGCAGACGTCATCCCAGGTGCCCAGGTCGGGGTCCACCGCCCGGTAGTCGACGACGGAGAAGCCGTCGTCGGAGGTCGAGGGGTAGAACGGCAGGATGTGGACGCCGGAGACCGCGTCCGCCGCGTGGTCGCCGAGGAACTCGCCGAGTGTCCGGAGCGGGAGCACGCCGGGCTCGCGGACCTGGTCCCCGTAAGTGATCAGGAGTGCGTCGCGCTGGGTCAGTGGCAGGCGGCGGCCCGAGACGCGGTGCGGGCTGGGGTGGGCATCGGGAAACCGGTCGCGCATGAGGGCGCGGAGACGGGTCTCCACCGATCCCACCGCGGCCGTGCCGTAGAGGAAGACGAGATGCTCAGCGATGTCCTGCGGCATCGCGTAATTCTCGCGAGGCGTCCCGGGCTTCGCCAGGCGACGCCGGGGCCGGCTGCGGGCGCGTGCGGAGTATCCTCGGAGATCGCGAATTTCCGACGGGCGGTGGCTTAGCCCGGTAAAGCGCCTGCTTTGGGAGCAGGAGATCGCCGGTTCGAATCCGGCCCGCCCGACCAACCTCTTCCTTCGCTCTCCGCGAATACGGATCGAGCTCCTTCGACCTCCTTGCACCCCTTCGCGAGTAGATTCGCGTCTGCAGGAGGCAGGCGAACGAGGAGCGCGTCTGCACTGGACAAAGGCGTACGAACCGAGCAGGCAGGTGCCGTCGGCTCTCGCCGCTCCACTCCTCGGAGCGCGGCGCGACACACCGGCCAGCTTGCAGGCGCGATACCGGTTGCGGCCGTCGAGGATCTTGCCCTCGCGGAGGACGATCGCCTGCATGAGTCCGTGCTCGCCGGTGTCGGCGAGGAGCTCTCCGAACTCTCGGGGCTGTCGATCGGGAGCAGCGGAACTGCGCGGCGGCTGGGTGGTGCTCGAGGTCGGCGAGCGGTGGGAGACGCGAGGTGAGCGACAGCCTGCACGCGGTCAGGCGCTCACCGCTCCGTTCCATCATGCCCAACTCGATGGCGCCATGTTCGCTGGCCGGAGCGGCGGTTATGGCCGTTGAGGATTCGGGCGTTTCAAGCGGCACGTCGGACCGAGCGCCGTCTGATGCGCGTGAACCGGAGTGGCTGTCCGAGATACCCGAGGTCTACCCTGAACTGGCGGAGATGAGGGAAGTCAGGATTCGCGGGGCGGCGATGACTGCGTTCCGCAAGCACATCGACCGCAGCGCCCGGGACCTAGTGGAGGAGGCGGTGGCCGGCGCGCTGAGCGACGCCGAGCTCCAGTGCCGCGACGTCCAGTTCGTGTACGTCAGCAACGCCTTGGCTGGGGTGATCAGCGGCCAGGAGTGCATGCGCGCCCAGACAGCGCTGCGGACGACGGGCCTGATGGGCGTGCCGATGGTCACCGTCGAGAATGCCGGCTGCTCCGGCTCGACCGCGCTGCACCTAGCGTGGAAGGCGGTGGCGCACGGGGCGCACGACTGCGTCCTGGTGGTGGGCTATGAGAAGTTCAACGACGAGGACCGCGCGCGGTCGTACCGTGGCGCCCTCACTTCCGGGATGGACCTGTCCGAGCTGTCGGACATCTTCGGGCCCGAGAGCAGCGTGGACGGAACCGTCCTCCTGCAGTACAGCGGCGCCCACTCGACGGGCGCCGGGACCGACATCTACGAGCCGGTTCCCCTTGCCCAGGTCTCGGTCAAGAACCACTACCACGCCTCGCTGAACCCGTACGCCCACTACCGGGAGCCGGTGACGGTCGAGCAGGTCCTGGCCTCGCGGCACATCGCCGGGCCGCTGACGCGACTCATGTGCCCGGCGGTGAGTGACGGCGCCGCCTGCCTGGTGGTGTGCGCGGCCAACTTCCCGACCGGCCGCCGGGGCGGCGCCCGGATCGCCGCGTCGGCGCTGCGCTCCGGCCGCGGCGACAACCTGGGGGCGGCCTGGTCGCTCGGGCCTTCCCTCGACCGTGCCTACGCGGCCGCCGGGCTGGGGCCCGAGGACCTGGACGTGGCCGAGGTCCACGACATGACGCCGATCTCGGAGCTCTTCGCGTGCGCCATGCTCGGCTTCTACCGCCTCGGCGAGGAGGCCCGCCTGATGGAGGAGAGGACGACCTGGCTGGGCGGGCGCCTGCCGGTGAACCCCAGCGGCGGCCTGATCGCACGCGGGCACCCGCTCGGCGCGACGGGCATCGCGCAGGTCGTCGAGCTGACCTGGCAGCTCGAGGGCCGGTGCGGGGCGCGTCAGGTCGAATCCGCGCGGACGGCGCTGGCCCACAACATCGGGGGCTGGATCGGCACGGACATCGGCGCGGGCGCGATCCACATCCTCGTCCGATGAGGCGCCTGGACCGGGGTAGCCATCCAAATTACTCGGGAGTAACCTGGACGGGACGAGAATGAAGGGGGTCTGGATTCGCGGGGCGGCGATGACGTCGTTCGGCAAGCACATCGACCGCAGCGCCCGGGACCTGGTGGAGGAGGCCGTGGCCGGCGCGCTGAGCGACGCCGAGCTCCAACCCGGCGACGTCCGGTTCGTGTACGCCAGCAACGCGCTGGCGGGGGTGATCAGCGGCCAGGAGTGCATGCGCGCCCAGACAGCGCTGCGGACGACGGGCCTGATGGGCG
>DASQZW010000190.1:0-24784 GCA_035638495.1 Terriglobales bacterium | reverse complement strand
GTCCTCCTCGTTGAACCAGGGGCTGCTGGAGGCGACCACCGGCGTCGCCGACAGCGAGCCGCCGCTGGGCGTCGGCGTGGGCGTGGGAGTCGGCGTCGCGGTCGGTGTCGGCGTTGGTGTGGGGGTTGGCGTGACGGTGGGCGTGCTCGTCGGCGACATCGACGGCGTGGGCGTCGGGCTCGCGAACATCGCCACGTGGGCCTTGAATCCCGCCCCGAACGCGGTCGGGGTGCCGTTGTAGTCCGTGATCAGGCTGGGGCCGCTGCTGCACTGGAAGTCGGCGTTCCAGGCCCAGCCCGCGTAGCTCTGGTGCACGCCGTCCAGGAAGCTCATGACTCCGTCGATGTAGCTGTGGTTGCAGTCGTTCTCGCCGATCTCGCCGGCGATGACCGGGTTGGCGGCGGCCACGGGCGCGACATTCGTCTGCCAGCAGCTGGAGTTGCTGCAGCTGTTGAAGTTGTACGAGTGCCAGGACGCGGCCAGGTTGCCGGTCGGGTCACTGGGCTTGAACTGGTTCCACATGCTCACGTCGTTCGAGAACGCGAGCCCGCCGAGCATGATCACGTTCGCGGCACCGGTGCCGCGCACGGCGTTGACGAGCTGCTGCATGCCTGCGGCAGAGACGTTGCCTCCCGACGTGTTCTGCAGCAGGCTGCCGCACGCCGTGCCGCCGTCGCGCCAGCACGTCCAGCTCGGCGCCCCGCTGCCCAGGAAGAAGTCGGGGAACGGCTCGTTGAACAGATCGAAGATGCTGGACAGGTCGCCCTTGAACGTGTTGGCGACGGCGGTCCAGAACGGGACCGACAGCGCCGCGTCGGGCATCGGCTTCTGGCAGATTGCCTGGAACTCGCTGAAGTTCGAGTTTGCGAACTGCCCCGTGGGCTCTTTGCAGGCGGGCGAGATCCCGTCCTGGTTGCTGTACTTGCCCTCGGTCCAGTGCAGGTCCAGGATCGCCACCAGGCCGTGGCTGTGCAGGACGTTCACGTACGCCTGGACTGCCGAGATGTAGTTCGAGCCGGCGAACGCCGCCGGGATGTTGCCGCTGCCCAGCCAGCACTCCTCGTTGAGGGGCACGCGCACCGCGTTCACGCCGGCCCAGCCGGCGATCGCGGCGACCGCGTTGGCGTCCATCGGCCCGTCGAAGATGCTGCCGGGCACGGACCACTGCCGGTTCCCCATTGCGTCCGTGAACGGGTGCGGGACGCATGCGTACTCACCACCGGATCGGTTCACGCCCCACAGCGTGACCGTCTGGCCGGAGGAGTTCACCAGGTGGTTGCCGGATACCTTGAGGCCGGCGATGGACGGCGCGGCGCTGACGGTGGTCGGCGTCCTGGCCACCCATGCTGCGACGGCGACCAGCAGCGCCACCAGAGGCACGGCGACGAGCCACGTACGTGTGCGGTTCCGCCACATAGGCACATCTCTCTCCAATTCCGGCTTCGGATCGGGCGCGCCGCGGCCCCGGGCAGCGCGCGGCCCGGGGTGGACGAGATGGCTCGCTACCCTCCCCCCGACATCGGGTGCCGGAGCGACCACTTGTTGTGGAATCGCTCCCACATCATTGTGAGCCGACAGACGACTTTGTCAACCCTTCCACTTGATGTGTATCCAGGCTTTGAATGGGAGCGCTCCCATGCTCGCCCATACACAGGAGAGGAGCGGCCGCTAGTTCAGGGCGTCGTGCGGGTCCATGACAGAATCCAGGGCCGCGTCCAGCGGGTGCCGGTCCTGTTCGCGGGCCCTGATGGCGGGGGCCACGACCCGCACGACGACCACCTGCACCGCGGAGCCGACCGGGACGGCGACCAGCGCCCCCCAGATGCCGGCCAGGCTGCCGCCGACCAGGAGCGCAACCAGCAGCGGGAACGGCCGCAGGCCCACCTGGCGCTTCATGACCACGGGCGTCAGCACGTTCGACTCGAGCTGCTGGATCACCAGGAACGCGCCGGCCACCACCAGCGGGTACCACGCGCTGACGGTGAACCCCAGCGCGATCGCCGGGACGGCGCCCAGGAACGGGCCCAGCATCGGGATCAGCTCGCACAGGCCGGCGGTGATGCCGAGCAGCACCGGGACCGGCAGGTGCAGCACCGTGCAGGCGACCCCGGCCAGGAGGCCGATCGCGAGCATGTTGACGCCGACGCCGCGAACGTAGCCCGCGAACCCGGCCCCGATCGCGCCGAAGAGCCCGCCGGCAAACGCCCGCCGCCTCTCGGGGACCAGCGTCAGCACCCATCTTCGGAGGTCTCGGCTCACGGCGAGCCACGTGACGCTGAGGAGCAGCACGGTGAGCAGGTCCGACACGAGCGAGAGCAGCCCCCCGCCGACCTGGAGGACCGTCAGCGTCAACTGGCTCGCCTGGCCCAGCACCGCGCCGACGAGCTGGTTGAGCACGCCGGAGTCGATGTGCAGCGCCGTGAGCACCTGCGCGACGTTGTCCTGCACCGTGCGCTCGTAGGAGGGCAGGGCGGCGACCACCGATCCCGCCTGGCCCGCGATCGGCCGCGTCAGCAGCACCAGGATGCCGAGCGTGACCCCGATCAGGACGACGTACACACCCGCGATCGACAGGCCGTAGGGAAGCCCCCGTTCGTGCAGCCAGTCGACCTCCGGCCGCAGGCCCTCGCCGAGGACGACGGCGGTCAGGACGACCAGGACCACGTTGAGGAGGTGCCATGCCAGCAGCGTCCCCGCGACGGCCGCCATGAGCGCGATGCCGGCGAGGAACAGCGTGCGCACGGTCACGGGCTCCGCGAGGACGCCCCGACGCGGTTGGGACTGCGGCCGCGCCGCCGGCGGCAGGGGCGGCGGTGGTGCCTCCCCGCGCTCCTCCTCGGCCGCGGCCGGGGTGTCACCCGGCGAGCTGGTCACGGCGTGAGTATCACACTGAGTCCCCATGGACGACCTGGCCCGGCTGGCGCTCGACCTCGTGAACATCCCGTCCGTCAGCCGCCACGAGCAGCGCGTCACCGCCTGGATCGCGGACCGCGCCGCCGCGCTGCCCCACCTGCGGATCGTGCACCGGCAGGAAGACGCCGTCGTGTTCGGGCCGCCCGGCCGGCCCGATGTGGTGCTAGCGGGACACTCCGACACCGTTCCGGAGCAGGGCAACCTGCCCGGGCGGCTGGAGGACGGCGAGGTGCACGGCCTCGGAGCGGCCGACATGAAGGGCTCGCTCGCGGTCATGCTCGCGCTGGCCGGCGAGCTCGACCGGCTGATGGCGCGGCTCCGCCCGCTGTTCGTCGTCTTCGGGCGGGAGGAGCTGCCGGTCGCGGAGAGCGTGCTGGAGGGCCTGTTCTCGGCCTGCCCGGCCATCCTGGAGGCGCGGCTGGCCGTGATGATGGAGCCCACGGCGAACCGGCTGCAGCTCGGGTGCCTGGGCAACGTCAAGGCGTCCCTGGAGTTTCGGGGCGTCGCCGCCCACTCGGCGCGGCCCTGGCTGGGGGTGAACGCCATCCACGAAGCGGTGCGCGGCCTGCGCCAGGTCGCGGACGCCCAGCCGCACGAGGTGGTGCTCGACGGGCTGCCGTTCCGCGAGGTGGTGAGCGTCACCGAGATCGCCGGCGGCATCGCGAACAACGTGATCCCCGACCGGGTGGTCTGCGGCCTGAACTTCCGCTACGGCGGCCACCGCACGCCGGCGCAGGCCGAGGCGCGCCTGCGCGAGCTGGTCGGCCCGGCTGGCGACTTCACGGTGCTCAGCAACTCGCCCTCGGCGCCCGTCGCATCCGACAGCGCGCTGCTCCGGCGGCTGCGCACGGCCGGCGACCTGGCAGTCGAGCCGAAGCAGGCGTGGACGCCCGTAGCCGAGTTCGCCGCTCACGGCCTCGATGCGGTCAACTTCGGCCCCGGCGACCCCGGGCTGGCGCACCGGCGGGACGAGCGGATCGGTGTCGAGGCGATGTCGGATACCCTTTCCGTCCTGCGCCGCTTCCTGACCGGTTGAAACTGGAGACTGTTGCCGTGAGCACGAGCCCCGAGGAGCTGCGCGCACGCGTCGAGGCGGCGTACGAGTCCGGCGAGATGGACGCCGAGGCGGTCGAGGAGACCATCCGCCGCCTGGACCGGGGCGAGGTGCGCAGCGCCGAGCCGGGCGCCGGCGGCTGGATCGTCAACGAGTGGGTGAAGAAGGCGATCCTGCTCTACTTCCGCCTCCGGGGCACCGAGACGATCGAGGTGGGCCCGTTCGAGTACCGCGACAAGATCCCGCTCAAGCACGACCTGGCGTCGAGCGGCGTCCGCGTCGTGCCGCCCGCGGTGGCGCGCTACGGCAGCTTCCTCTCCCCGGACGTGATCATGATGCCGAGCTACGTCAACATCGGAGCCTGGGTGGGTCCGGGCACGATGGTCGATACCTGGGCGACCGTGGGCTCCTGTGCGCAGATCGGCGCTCGGGTGCACCTGTCCGGCGGCGTCGGGATCGGCGGCGTGCTGGAGCCGGTCCAGGCGCGGCCGGTCATCGTGGAGGACGACTGCTTCATCGCGTCTCGCTGCATCGTCACCGAGGGCGTCATCGTCGGGCAGCGCGCGGTGCTGGGCGCGAACGTGGTGCTGACGGGCTCCACGCCGGTGCTCGACGTGACCGGTCCCCAGCCGGTGGAGCACCGCGGGGTCGTGCCGCCCGGCGCGGTGGTCGTCCCGGGCTCGCGGACGAAGCGGTACCCGGCCGGCGAGTTCCAGGTGACCACGGGCCTGATCGTCGGCTGGCGCGGCGAGGGCACCGACCGCAAGCTCACGCTGGAAGACGCGCTGCGCGAGCACGGCATCGCCACGTAGCCTTCACGGCGCCAGCGCGCGCCAGCGCGGCGGCGGACCGTCGAGAAAGAAGCGCAGCACTTCCAGCAGCCACGCGATCGGGTGCTCACCCCACGACAGCCCCGGCGTGGCGCCGCGGGGCATGACGTGGAGGCTCCCCTGCAGGTGCCGCCAGAGGATGCGCGCCTCCGCCGTGTCGTCTCCGTCCAGGGGGGCCACCTCGCGGTGCCCCTCCAGGAGAAACGGCACCGCCCGGAGCGGCATGCCGAAGAGGTCCCATGCCGGGTCGCCCAATGACGCGCAGCCCCAGTCCAGGATGGCCGCATAGGCGAGGGATCCTGACCCGACCATCAGGTTGCTCGTCTGGACGTCGCGGTGCAGGAAGCGCTCAACGGCAGGCGCCGGCAGGGCCGCGGGCGCGAGCCGCTCCAGCCAGGCGCCGAGCCAGCGAGCTTCCATGCCCGTGAACCAGCCGTCCGCGGCGCGCCGCTCCACGAGTTCACGCGGGTCGGCCCGGACCCAGACCTCGCCGAGCGGCTGGGCCGGGCCGGCGCCGGTGTGCAGCCGGGCGAGGTCCCGGCCCACCTCGCGCCAGAGGTCCGGCGTCGCTCCCGGCTCGAGGTCGAGACCCGCGAGCAGCCGTCCGCGCACCCGCTCGACCACCAGGTAGGGGACCGGCAGCAGGTCGCGCGTGTCGTCGCAGACGACCAGCGCCGGGGTCCGCACCCCGGCCGCGCGGGCGGCCGGGATGGCGACCGCCTCGACGCGGGCCTGCTCGATGTGGACCGGGTGATCGCGCGGCACCCGCAGCACCAGGTCGTCGCCGAGGAGGTAGACGGCGTTGATGATCCCCTGGTGAGTCAGCCGGGACAGCGCGCGGTCGCCGAGGCCGTGACGCGCGGTGATCGCGCGAGCGGCCTCCGCCGAGACCGGCACCTGGTCCGGCAGCTTCACGGCCATAATCTCCACCCAGTGGATCGACTCGCCGGCAGCCCACCCCGGGTCGCGCTGGTCACCGGCGGCTCACGCGGGATCGGCGCGGCCACCGTCCTGGCGCTCTGCCGCCGCGGCTGCGACGTCGTGTTCACGTACCGCTCGCGGCTCCGCCGTGCGGAGCAGGTCCTCGCCGAGGCCTCGGCGGCGGGCGCGCGGGTGGCCGCCTTCGCGAACGACATGACCGACTCCGTCGCGACCACCTCATTCTTCCGCGGGCTCCGCGCGTGGACCGACCGGCTGCACGTGCTCGTCCTGAACGCGTCGGGCGGCCTGGAACCCGGGGCGGACCCAGGCTACGCGATGCGCATCAATCGCGACGCGCAGCTCGCGTTCGCCGAGCGGGCGCTGCCGCTCCTCGTCGCCGGCGCGACGGTGGTCCTGGTCACCAGTCACTGGGCGCACCGGTACGGGGAGGTCCCGCAGCTGCCCGCGTACGCGCCGGTGGCCGAGTCGAAGCACGCCGGTGAGGTGGCGCTGCGCGAGCGATTCGCGGATCCGGGACTGGGGGTGCGCCTGCTGGTGGTCACCGGCGACCTGGTGGAGGGCACCGTGACCCCGAAGCTGCTGGAGCGCACGTCGCCGGGGCTGGCGGAGCACCGGCGCCACGAAGCGGGCAGCCTGCCGACGGCCGCCCAGATGGGCGACGCGATCGCCGACGCCGCACTCGACGACGCGCTTCCCACCGGCCACACCGTGGTGGTGGGGGGCGACCTCGGATCGCTGGGGGCGCCTCAGTAGCTGCGGATCAGGCCGCGCACCGTTCCGACCATCGAGGCCTGGTCGGGCTCGATCGGCTCGTAGGCCGGGTTCTCGGCCATCAGGCGCACCCGGCCCGTCGAGCGATCGAGACGCTTGACCGTCGCCTCGTCCTCGACGAGCGCGACGACGATGGTGCCGTCCGGCGCGTCCTGCTGGGGCCGGACGATCACGAGGTCGCCATCGTAGATCCCGGCGTTGATCATCGAGTCCCCGCGGACGCGGAGCGCGAACCACCCCTCCTCGGCCAGGTCCGGCGAGAGCATGAGGTGATCCTCGATGTTCTGCTCGGCGAGGATGGGCACACCCGCGGCCACGTTGCCGACCACCGGGATGGGCACCGCCGTCCGCCGGAGCTCGACGCTCTGCACGTCCTCGACGAGCTGAACCGTCCGCGACTTGCTGGGGTCCCGCTTGATCAGGCCGCGGCGCTCCAGCTGGTTCAGGTGGTTGTGCACGGTGGAGCTCGAAGACAGCCCGACGGCCTCGCCGATCTCGCGCACGCTCGGTGGGTAGGCCCGCTCGCGCGTGACCTGGCGGATGTATTCCAGGATGCGACCCTGCCGCTCACTCAGCTCTTGGTTCAAGTCCTGCTACCTCGTTTGCTGCTGTGATGTGCTTCGGCGGTTCCGAGGCGGTGCCAATCGTAGCAAGGAATCGGCGAAAAGGCAAACTGATGTTCGGCGAACGCTTGACCGCCGAACGCTTGTTTGTCTAGTATGAGCGCGAACGGATGTACGCCATCCAGACGCGTCAGGAACGTTCCGCCAGGTGGCACCTGCAGGACACGCCCTTGTGGCGGATCCGGTGGGCCCTCCTCGCCGCCGCCGTGGCCGCACTGCTGGGCACGGGGTACGCGAGGGAGGCGGCCAGCTCGACACTGTTGGGCGGCCCGAGCCCGGCGGCCGCGCAGCTGGTGACGGTGACGCCGGGCGACACCCTGTGGGACATCGCCAGCAGGCGGTACCCCGGCGCGGACGTGCGTCAGAAGGTGTTCGAGATCGAGCAGCTCAACGGCCTCGACGGGCCGGCGATCGTGGCGGGACAGCGCCTCCGGGTGCCGGCCCGCTGACGCGGGGACGCTACCCTGGTCGTCGGTGGACGTCGAACTCGTCACCCGGCGGGGATGCCATCTCTGTGAGGACGCGCTCGGGCTGCTGCGGGAGCTGGGCCTGGAGCCCCGCGTGCGCGACGTCGACGGGGATCCCGAGCTGTCCACGCTGTACGACTTCCGGGTCCCGGTCGTCCTGGTGGACGGCCGGGTGGTCGGCGAGGGCCGGCTCGACCGCGACGCGCTGAGCCGGGCGCTGCCGCGCTGACGGCGCCGGCCGCCGTGCCCGCCCCGCTCCTGGCCGGGGCGGCCGGGGCCGCCGTGGATACGCCCATGGCCATCCTGGAGCTCGGGGCGCTGGTGCTCCTGGCCGGGATCCTGGCCTGGGTGGCGCGCCGGGTCGGGCTGCCCTCGCTGGTCGGCTTCCTGGCGGCGGGCGTGGTGGCCTCGCCGCTGACGCCCAGGCTCTCCGTCAGCCACAGCCAGCTGGAGCTGGTCGCCGACCTGGGCGTCCTCCTGCTGCTGTTCGAGTCGGGCATCGAGATCGACTTCCGGCGGCTGCGGCGCAGCGGGCTGCTGCTGGTGGTGCCGGCGCAGGTGCTCCTGACCACCGGGCTGGTCGCGGCGGCGGCCACCGCCCTCGGCCTGTCCGTCGCAGGAGGCGTCTTGCTGGGCGCCGCGGTCGCGCTGTCGTCGACCGCAGTGATCAAGCACATCGTCAACAGCCGCCAGCGCACGACCAACCCCGCGACCGATCGCGCGGTGGAGGACTGGGCCGCGATCGAGGACCTGACCGGCGCCGCGCTGACCGCGATCGCGCTGATCGCCGTCGGCTTCGAGGGCCAGCCGGGCCCGTTCGTGGTCGGCCGGCTCGGGCTGTACGCGCTGGTCGCCGTCGCCGCCGCCTGGCTGCTGCCACGGGCCCTGGGCGCGTTCCGGGCGCACGGCGACCTCCTGGTCCTGCTGTCCGTCGGCGGCTCGCTGACGTTGGCCGGCCTGGGCGCCGCCGTGTTCCGGCTGCCCCTGCCCCTCGCCGCGTTCCTGGGCGGCGCCGTGATGGGCGAGAGCCCGGAGATGGAGACGGTCCGCGAGCAGGTGCGGCCGTTCCGCGAGCTGTTCGCCGTCCTGTTCTTCGTGGCCCTGCCCACGCTGATCGAACCCGCCACGCTCGCGGGCGCCCTGGGCTGGCTCGCGTTCGTCCTGGTCGCGCTGGCCGCCGGCAAGAGCGTGCCCGTCGCCCTCCTGGCCCGGCTCCGACCGCAGCCGGACGTGCGCCCCGTGCAGCTCGCGCTCGGGCTGGGGCAGATGGGGGAGTTCAGCTTCGCGATCGCGGTGATCGCGATGGACCACGGCGCGCTGGCGGCGCCCGTCTTCGAGGCCGTGCTGGCCGCGCTGGTCGCGAGCATCGCCCTGAGCACAGTGCTGGTCCGGCTGGGCGGGCCCGTGAGACGGGAGGGCCCGGGGTGAGGTGCCGCGGCGGCCTCAGTCGGCGGCGCTCGGCTCCACGGGCGGAAGCGCGGACCACGGGAAGTCGATCCACCGGTCGGTCCGCCGCCACACGTACTCGCACTTCACCACCGAGCGGGGCTTCTCGTAGAGCACGGCGCACCGCACGTCCGCCACGTGCTCGGCGCAGTAGTCCGTCACGAGCTGGAGGGTCGCGCCCGTGTCGGCGACGTCGTCGGCCACCAGGACCGTCGCGCCGGCGATGTCGACGACGTCCAGCAGGGGCGGCAGCATGACCGGGAACTCGAGCCGCTCGTCGATACCCGTGTAGAACTCCACGTTCACCGTGAACAGGTTCTTGACGTTCAGCGCATACGCGATCGTCGCCGCCGGGAGCAGGCCGCCGCGGGCGACGCCGAGGACGATCGTCGGCCGGTAGCCGCTGTCGACGATCTGCCGGGCCAGCGCCCTGCTCGCCTCGCCGAAGAGGTCCCAGGCCAGGACCTCGTGCTCGCCGGCCTCAGCCAACGCGGATGCTCATGCGGCTTCCAACGTTAGTCGCGGATGCTGACCTGAGCCACCGCGCAGCGGTTGAGGTCGGGTCCTTTGTTCACGACGTACACGCAGGCCATCACCTGGGCGGGGCCGGGCTGGGCGAACACCGGGATCCGGACGGGGCTGCTGAAGTCGCCGTGCGAGCCCGGCGAGGCGGGCCCGTACAGCGGCACGCCGATCACGCCCTGGACGAAGTAGATCTGGTACTGCTGCGCCGGGTCGAAGCCGTGGCCGGTGACCATCACGTTCTGCTCGCCCGGGTGCGGGCGGGAATCGGAGACGGTCAGCGAGCGGCTCGGCGCGGTCGGCGTGGGCGTCGGAGTCGGCCGCACGGTCGCCGCCGGCACGGGCGCGAGGGTCGGCGTGGGCGCCGGCGGCGCCGTGGGCGACGCGGTCGGACCGGGATCCTCCGACGGCGGCGGGGGCGGAGCGAGGCTGGCCGGGCCGCCCGGCGTGCCGGACAGCCGGACGCGGTCCGCCGTCGCGGTGGATCCGCCGGGCCGCTCGCCCGTCGCGATCACGACGCCGAGCACGCCCAGCAGCAGCAGTCCGCACACGGCGGCGAGCCAGGTCCGGGCCGGGATCCCCGCGAGCCGCCCCGCCGGCGCCGGCTCCGGCCCCGGCACAGCGGCCGGCTCGGCGTGGGGAGCGTCCCCGAGCGCGGCCTCCAGCGCCCGGACGAGCCCACCGCAGGTTGGCCACCTGGCGGCCGGGTCGCGGTCGAGGCCGCGCTCGAGGACCGCCGCGGCGGGCGCCGGCAGGTTGCCGGCGTGCGGCAGCCGGCCGGTCAGCACCTGCCATGCGATCACCGCGAGCGCGTAGACGTCCGCGGCCGGCCCCAGCGTTCCGGCCGGGAACCGCTCCGGCGCGACGTGCCGCGGGCTGCCGTGGCGCAGGGCCGTGCCGCCGGGAAGCGGCGTAGCCCCGACCAGGGCCGTCAGCCCGAAGTCGGCGACGAGCGCCGACCCGTCGGCAGTGACGAGCACCGTCTCGGGCTGCAGGTCGCCGTGGACGACGCCGCGCCGGTGCGCGTGGTCGACGGCGTCCGCGATCTCCTGGAGCAGGCGCACCGCGCCGGTGCGATCGGGAAGGCGCCCGGACGACAGCCGGTCGGTCAGCAGCTCGGCGGTTGGGAGGGGGTTGACGACCCAGGGGACGCCGTCCGTGTCGCCCCAGCCCTCGACCGCCAGGATGCCCCGGTGGTGCAGGGCGGCGATCGCGGGCACGGCCTCCGCGAACGCCTGCCGCCCTGCGGGATCCTCGGCCAGGCGCTCGAGCATCCTGATCTCGACCACGCGTCCGGTGGACACGTGCAGCGCCCGATGGACGCCGCCGAGCGCGGTGGTTGCCACCCGCTCCTGGAGCCGGTATTCGTTGGCCCCGGCAACGAGCATTGGTCGCACGACGCGCAGTATTGTGCCCGAGCGTCCCGGGCCTTCGCGCCGGCCAGCCAGCGGGCCATCGAAGTCCCGGCTTCCGCGCACGCCGGTCTCCCGGCATACTGTCCGCCATGAGCGACGAGCAGACCACGGCGACGCTGCCCGAGCTGTCCCAGGAGATCAAGGAGGCGGCCCGGCAAGCCGGCGGCGGGTGGCTGGACGAGGTCGTGGGCAACCACACCCCGCCGGCGCCGCTGAGCGCGGTCAGGGGCGCGTGGCGCCTCGGCCCCGACGGCGAGCTGACCGGCGAGTACGTCGCCAACCCGAACTTCCAGAGCGTGCGGCGCGGCGGCTGCCCGTTCCACCGGGCCGGCTGACGGCACGCGGTTCCGGCCGATGACCCGACCGTCCGTCTACGACCTGGACCTGACCAGCCTGGCCGGCGAGCCCGCCCCGCTGTCGGCGTACCGCGGGCAGGTCGTGCTCGCGGTGAACGTCGCCTCGCGGTGCGGGCTGACGCCCCAGTACGAGGGCCTCGAACGCCTGCAGCGCCGCTACGCCGGCCGCGGCTTCTCGGTGCTCGGCTTCCCCTGCAACCAGTTCGCCGGCCAGGAGCCGGGCACTGCGGAGGAGATCCAGGCATTCTGCTCGACCACGTACGGCGTCACGTTCCCGATGTTCGCGAAGCTGGAGGTCAACGGGCCCGGCCGGCACCCGCTCTTCGCGATCCTGACCGAGACCCCGGACGACGAGGGCGGCGGGGGCGACGTGCTCTGGAACTTCGAGAAGTTCCTGGTCTCGCCCGAGGGCACGCCGGTGCGACGGTTCCGCCCGCGGACCGTCCCGGAGTCGCCCGATGTGGTCGCCGCGATCGAGGAGCAGCTGGCGCACCCGGCGTAGTCACCGCGGCGCCGCCGGCAGCGGCCGCGCCACCGCCATCCACACCGCCAGCGCTGCCGCGAAGGCCGTGACCAGGGCGAACGTGCCGGATCCGCCGAGCCACTGCAGCGCCAGTCCCATCCAGGCGACGGCGATCCCGGCGGCGACCTGCGAGAGCAGGCTGCCGGCGCTGCTGACGCGACCCATCAGGTCGTCGGGCGTGGCCTCGGCCCGCAGCGCGAGGAAGACGACCAGGAAATACCCCTCGCCGAACCCGAACAGCAGCCCGCCGGCCGGGACGGCGAACACCTCGCCGGTCGCGACGAGCAGCGCTCCCGCGGCCAGAACGGCCAGGCCGGCCGCGACGGCGCGCGACGGGCTTGCGGGCCGGCGCCAGCCGGCCAGCGCGGTGCCCAGCAGCGACCCCGCGGCGTACGCGGCGACCGCCAGCGAGGCGAGCGCCGGTCCGGCCGAGCCGCCCCGGCTGCCGACGAACACGAGGCCGATCACGACCCCGTAGCCGATTGCGCCGTAGAGCGACCACGAGAGCTGGGTCCGGCGCAGGTCGGCGGTCTGGACCAGGAAGCGGAGGCCTTCACGCATGTCGTGGACCAGCGACGCCGGCACGCGGACTCGCTCCCCGTGCGGCGTCCGGATCAGGGCGAGGCCGAACGCCGAGACCAGGAAGGACGCACCGTCGATGGCGAGCGCATTGGCGCCGCCCACGGTGCCGACGAGGACGCCCGCGACCGCGGGGCCGGCCACCCAGGCCAGCGACTCGCCGCCCTCGACCAGCGCGTACGCCTGCTGGACGTGCTCCCGGCCGACGAGAGACGGCGTGATGGCCCCGAATCCCGCTCCGAAGAGGCTGGAGAGGGCGCTCAGCGGGACCGCAACAGCGAACAGGACCAGCAGGACGGGGCCGTGCAGCAGCGCGGCGGCAGGGACGAGGAGCGTGACGACGCCCCGTCCCACGTCGGCCGCCAGCAGCGCGCGGCGCCGGTCCCACCGGTCGACGAGCGCGCCGGCCGGCAGCTGCAGCACCAGCCGGGGCACGGTCTCCAGCAGCGCGACCGCGGCCGCCATCGCGGGCGAGCGCGTGAGCTGCAGCACGAGGAGCGGGACGGCGACGGCGCTGACCGAGTCGCCCAGGTTCGAGATGCCCTGCGTGACGAGGAAGATCGAGAAGTCGCGGTTGCGGCGCAGGAGCGAGACCACGGCGGACCCCGTGACGATAGCCGCGGGACCGAATGCCGGAGCACCCCCCGGCGTCGGGGCGCCGCTGACCGATCAGCCGGCGCTCGGCGCGGCGATCCGGAACAGGTGTCGCAGCCAGGTGCGGAACAGCCGCGGCAGGTCCGGCGCAAGTCGCCGGGCGCGGGCGGTCGGTGCCGGCGGGTCGGTTCGGGGACCCGATTCGGCGAGCACCTCGTTGCAGAGTGCGATGCACCGGTCGCAGATGTACACGCCGGGACCCGCGACCAGCCGCGCCACCTGGTCGCGTCCCTTGCCGCAGAACGAACAGCGCACACCGTTCGAACGTCCTCGGGCCATCCGTCTCTCCTCCTGCGTCTGGAGCCGGGCGCGCACGGCGCCGGCCAGCAGGTCCGCCAGCGTCACCAGACGAACGTGGTGCTCGTCCAGCAGGGCGCTCATCTCCGGCCCGTACCGGTCGCGCCAGGGCCGCGGGTACAGACGCAGCAGGCGCCGTGCGAGCCGTCTCACGACGGGGTCGTCCCCAGCCGCCGCAGGCCGGTCGACGCGATCCGCTGCAGCGTCGGGAGCTGCTCGCGCAGCGCCTGCGCGCCCGCCGCGGTCAGGACGTACGGCCGCCGCCGGTCCTGGGCCTGGAGCGGGGCGATCCAGCCGCGCCGCTCCAGCCGAGCGATCGCCCCGTACAGCGTTCCCGGCTCGAGTCGGGTGCCGCTGAACTCCTCGATGTCGAGGATCATCGCGTAGCCGTGCTTCGGCCCCGAGGCCAGGCTCGAGAGGATCAGCAGCGACGGATCGGAGAACCGGCCCGGGTCCGGCCTGCGTCGTGGCATCTGGTTCGTCCCGATTAGTAAGTGTAACTGACTAGAGGGCACCGATCGCTATCCTGACGTGCCTGGGCGATCCTCCCTCGACGCACCTCCGCCTGCTGACGCTCAACTGCCTCTGGCGCGGTGACGCCCGCGCCCGCCTCGCCGTGCTGGCCCGCTGGCTCGAGCGCTCGGACCTCGACGTCGTGTGCCTGCAGGAGGTGGTCGTCCGGGGCCGCATCGCGCTGCTGCGCTCGCTTGCGCCGGGCTTTCCGCACGTGGTCCACCGGCCGTTGGGGTTCGCGGTGCGCGGCGGGCTCGTCACGCTCTCGCGGTGGCCGGTCGTCGGCCAGCGCTACGCGGACTTCCGCCGTCACGGTCGCTGGTTGCGCGCCGGCTGGACCGACCGGGTGATCCGGAAGGGCTTCCTGGTGTCGGAGCTCGACGTGGGCGGCCGCCAGGTGGTCGTGGTCAACACGCACCTGGCGGCGAACTACGCCGGCTACTGGTCGCGCTCCAACGGCTACGCGGTGCTCCAGGCGGCCGAGCTGGGCCAGCTGGAGGAGGCGGTCGGAGCGGTCGACCTGGGGTGCCCGATCGTCGTCGCGGGCGATTTCAACGTGCCCGCCGGCACCTGGCTGTTCGACGAGTTCACGCAGCGGTCGGGCCTGCGCGACGCGCTCGACGGCGCATCGCCGACGTGGCGCCCGGCCGGGCCGGGCTCGCGCGCCATCGACCACGTGCTGGTACGGGGCTGCGCCGTCCTGGGCGCGGAGCTGTGCTTCGACGACAGGGTCCAGCTTGCCGACGGGCGGCGCGTCCCGCTGTCGGACCATCTCGGCGTCGCGGCCGTCATTCGACTCGACTGACGCTGCCGGCGTGGAGTGGTGACGCCCCGGGCGCCTTCCGTACCATTCGCGCTCATGTCGCTCGCCCTGGGCCTCAGCGCCGCCGCCGTGGCCGCCGCCGCCGACCGACTCCGACCCGTCGTCCACCGCACGCCGCTGATGCGGAGCGAGCGGCTCTCGGACGAGCTGGACACCATCGTCTGGCTGAAGCGGGAGGACCTGCAGATCGGCCGCTCTTACAAGGTCCGCGGCGCCTACAACCTGGTGACCTCGATGGGCCCCGAGGAGCGGGCCAGGGGCGTCGTGTGCGCCAGCGCCGGCAACCACGCCCAGGGCGTCGCGCTGAGCTGCAGCGCCCTCGGCATCCACGGCCGGGTCTTCGTGCCGTCCACCACGCCGCGCCAGAAGCGCGAGCGCATCCAGGCCATCGGCGGGGAGTGGATCGAGCTGGTGGTCGCGGGCGCAACGTACGACGAGGCGGGGGCGGCCGCGCTCGCGGTCAGCGGGGAGACCGGCGCGGTGCTTGCCCACCCGTTCGACGACCCGCGCACGATCGCGGGCCAGGGCACGATCTCGATCGAGCTGGTCGAGCAGTGCCCCGAGCCGTTCGGCACGGTCGTCGTGCCGGTCGGCGGCGGCGGCCTGATCGCGGGCATGGCGCTCTGGCTGCGCGAGCGCTGCCCGGGCGTGCGGATCGTGGGCGCGGAGCCGGAGGGCGCCGCCAGCATGCGCGCCGCGCTGTCGGCGGGCCGCCCGGTCGCGATCCACGACGTCGACACCTTCGTCGACGGCGCCGCGGTGGGCACGGTGGGCACGCTGACCTATCCGCTGGTCCGCGACCTGGTCGACGAGGTGGTGACCGTGCCCGAGGGAGCCGTCTGCACCGAGATGCTCAACCTGTACCAGGTCGACGGCGTGATCGCGGAGCCGGCCGGCGCGCTGGCCAGCGCCGCCGCGCGGCGGCTGCCGCGACTCGGCGGCGACGCGGGGGTCGTCTGCGTGGTGTCGGGCGGCAACAACGACGTCAGCCGGTATGCCGACATCCTGGAGCGCTCACTGGTCCACGAGGGCCTCAAGCACTACTTCCTGGTGACGTTCCCTCAGCAGCCGGGCGCGCTGCGCCGCTTCCTCGACAGCGTCCTCGGCCCCGACGACGACATCGCGCTGTTCGAGTACGTGAAGAAGAGCAACCGGGAGACCGGCCCGGCGCTCGTGGGCATCGAACTGGCGCGTGCGGGCGACCTCGCCGGACTGCTCGACCGCATGGCCGCGAGCCCGCTGCACATCGAGCGAGTGCCGCCCGGCTCGCCGCTGTTCAAGTTCCTGGTCTGAACGGGCGGGCGGCGGCTCAGGCGAAGCGTTCGCGTGCCAGCGCGGCGCCCTTGACGAGCGCGGACAGCTTGGCAGCCGCGACATCGCGGCGCATGGGCGCCATGCCGCAGTTGGTGCACGCGAAGATCCGCTCGGCCGGCACGTGCCGCATCGCCTGGGCGATGGTGGCGGTCACGTCCTCAGGCGTCTCGACGGCGTCGCTGGCCACGTCGATGACGCCGACGAGCACGTCCTTCCCGCGCAGGAGCTCGAGCAGGCTCACCGGCACGCGCGAGGCACGGCACTCGACGGAGACCTGGTCGATCCGGCTCGCGGCGAGGGCCGGGAAGATCGCCTCGTACTGGCGCCACTCGGCGCCGAGCGTCGCCTTCCAGTCGACGTTGGCCTGGATGCCGTAGCCGTAGCAGATGTGCACCGCCGTGGTGCAGGTGAGCCCGTCGATCGCCCGCTGCAGGGCGGCGATGCCCCATTCGCTGACCGCGTCCATGTAGACGTTGAAGGCGGGCTCGTCGAACTGGATCACGTCGACGCCGTCCGCCTCGAGCCCACGGGCCTCCTCGTTGAGCAGGTCCGCGAAGGCCATCGCCATCGCGACCCGGTCGCCGTAGTGGGCGTCCGCGATCGTGTCGACGATCGTCATGGGGCCGGGGAGCGTGAACTTGAGCGTGCGGCCGGTGTGGGCCCGGGCCAGGCGCGCCTCGCGCGAGTGGACGCGGCCGCGCAGCCGGAGCGGGCCCACGACGGTGGGCACCATGGCCCGGTAGCGGTCGGCGCGGATGCCCATCTCGACCTGGCGCGAGAAGTCGATGCCGTCGACGAGTTCGAGGAACCCGTGCACGAAGTGGTGGCGGGACTGCTCGCCGTCGGTCACGACGTCGACGCCGGCGTCCTCCTGCTCCTTGATCGCGAGCAGGGTGGCGTCCCGCTTGGCGGCGTCGAGCTCGGGCCCCGAGAGCCGCCAGGGCGCCCAGAGCCGGTGCGGCTCGGCCAGCCAGGATGGCTTGGGCAGGCTCCCGGCGATGGTGGTCTCGAACATTGCGTGGCTCCCCTCCGGCGGTGAGTTCGCGAGCCATCATGGTAGGGCGAGCGTCAGTTGCTGCGTGTGAGAGGCCTCATGAGCTCCGAATGACCACTCTGGGGCGCAGCAACGTACGCTTCCGACCGGAACCAGTCCTCAGTCCCAGCGGAAGACACGGCCCGCCGCGACGAGGAGCACCGCCGCCCAGCCGAGCAGCCACGCCAGGTCGGCGCCCACCGCAGGGACCTGGCCCCCGGCGCTCAGCCGCTGCATCCCGTCAGTCACGTACGACACCGGCAGGTAGCGCGTCACGCTGGCCACGCCCGCCGGCAGCGCAGCCGACAGCAGGCCGATGAAGATCATCGGGAACGCGACGCTCTGCGCCACGGCCGTCGCCCGCTGCCCGTCGCGGATCCAGCCGCTGATCGCCAGGCCCAGCGCCAGGAAGACCAGGTAGCCGAGCATCATCAGGAGGAACAGCGCGACCAGGTCGAGGTGGACGCCGTACAGGAGCTCCGCGACGACCAGGATGGCCGCGGTCTGGACGATCCCCAGCACGAACGTCGCCGCCGCGTGGGAGAGGACGAAGACCGTCGGCGAGATGCCCGTCGCCTTCAGGCGTCGCAGCACGCCCGTCGACTTGTAGTTGGCGAAGACGCCCGCAGCCAGCATCAGCGCGCTGCCGATGATGTTGAACGCGACCACGCCGGGCAGCAGGAAGTCGATGGCGCTGGAAGCTCGGGCCTGGACCGGCGTGATCGAGATCGAGACGCTCGGCACCTCCCCCAGCACGACTTCGTCGTAGCCCTCGACGACGCCCCTGAGCGCCGGCAGGCTGGACTCGGCGACCGTCCCCGCCCGATAGGCGACCTGCAGCCGGACCGGGACCGGGCGCCCCGAGGCGTCGCGGGCATCGAAGTCGGCCGGGATCGCGAGGGTCATGTCGACGTCGCCGCGGTCGAGCACGTTCCGGGCGGCCGCCGGGGACTCCGAGGTGACGTCGAACGTGCCGGCGGCCCGCAGGTCGCTCACCAGCGCCGCCGAGGCCGCGGTGTGGGAGGCGTCGACCACGGCCACCCTGGTATGCGGGGCCTGGCCGCTGAACACCACCTTGAGCAGGACGAGCAGCAGCACCAGCGCGGCGGCCAGCGAGAACGACGCGATCGGGTTGCGCACGTACATCTTGAGGTTGGCGAAGGTCAGCGAGCGGAACGCGTTCACCCTCACCCCTCCCGCAGCTGCCGGCCGGTCAGGTCGAGGAACACGTCCTCCAGGTCGGCGCGCTGCACCGCCACGTCCTTGCGGAAGCCGGTGGCCAGCAGCCGCTCCACCAGGTTCCGCGGCGTGTCGAGGGCCAGGACGCGCCCGTGGTCGAGGATGGCCACGCGGTCGCAGAGGTGCTGCGCCTCCTCCATGTAGTGCGTCGTGAGGACGATGGAGCGGCCCTCCAGCCGCAGGTACTCGACCAGGTCCCACAGGCTGCGCCGGGCCTGCGGGTCGAGCCCGGTCGTGGGCTCGTCGAGGAACAGCAGCGGCGGGTCGTTGACCAGGGCCACCGCGATGGCGAAGCGCTGCTGCTGGCCGCCGGACAGCGTCCGGACCTGCCGCGACGCCTGCTCCGAGAGCCCGACGCGCTCCAGCAGCCGCTCGGCCCGGTGGCGCGCACCGTACAGGTCGGCGAACAGGCCGAGCAGCTCCACGAGCGTCAGGCGTTCGAAGAACGCGGTCCGCTGCAGCGAGATGCCCACGCGCCGGCGCACGCGCTCCGGGTGGCTGGACACGTCGACGCCGTCGACCGTCACGGTGCCGCGGTCGATCGGAAGCATCCCCTCGACCGTCTCCAGGATGGTCGTCTTGCCCGCCCCGTTGGGGCCGAGCAGGCCGAAGACCTCGCCATGCCGGACCTCGAAGCTGACGCCTCGGACCGCGGCCACCTCGCCGTAGGACTTGTGCAGGTCGTGGACGGCGACGAGCGCTGCGTCCGGGCTCACGTTCATCTCAGCGCCAGTCTGCGTCCTGCCGGGCGTCCGGATGAAGTGCCCGCGGTCAGCAACCGTCCGTGACTCCGGTCACGATATCCCCATGCGGCTGGCGGCCCGGCTGGGAAGCGTGTTCGCGCTGGCGTGGCTCGTGCTGCTGTGGCCGCCCGTCGCCGCGTTCTTCCACCTCGCCCTGCCGGCCTGGCGCGCGGCGGCGCTGCTGGCGACCCTCGCCGCGTACGCGGCCGTGTACGCGTTCTTCTGCTTTCGGGGCTACCGGTGCCGCCAGCCCTGGTTCGTGGCGGCGGAGGTGGCCGTCCTCACGCTGCTCGCCGGGGCCGTCAACGCGCTGTCGGGTCTGAAAACGCCCAACCCGTACGTGATCCCGACGATGGTCGCGGGCTTCGCCTTCGCGCCCGTGCCCGCGGTGGCCGCGATCGTCCTCCTGGCCGCGTTCGGGCTCACCGACTCGCTGGTTGGGGCCGGCTTCACGGCACAGGAGGACCTGGCCACGATCCTCGTCATCGGTCCGCAGCTGCTCCTGTGGGGAGCGGGCGCGATGGGCCTCCGCTACCTGGTCGACGTGCTGGCCGAGCTGCGCGCCGCCCGCGAGCAGATCGGCCGCCTGGCCGTCGAGCAGGAGCGTGCGCGCATCTCGCGGGACCTGCACGACCAGCTGGGCCACAGCCTGTCGCTGCTGACGCTCAAGGGCGAGCTCGCCGCCAGGCTCATCCCTTCCGGCGCCCCCGGCGGCGCCGAGGTCCGGGACATGGTCGGACTGGCCCGCGACGCGCTGCGCGAGGTCCGCGAGGTCGTGTCGGGCTACCGGAAGCCGACGCTGGCAACCGAGCTGTCGGCGGCGCGGACGGCGCTCGCGGCGGCGGGCATCGGCTGCGACGTCGAGCAGTCGGTCGGCGCGGTGTCGCGGGAGACCGAGGCCGTCCTGGGCTGGGCGATCCGCGAGGGCGTGACGAACGTGATCCGGCACAGCCGCGCGGCCCACTGCCGCATCGCGCTCGTCCGCGAGGACGGGCTGGTCCGGGCCGACGTCGTGGACGACGGAGTCGGCGCCGACGGCGCGGCCGAGGGCAGCGGTCTGCGCGGACTCGGCGAGCGTGTGGGCGCGATCGGCGGCCGCCTGGAGACCGGGCGCGGGCCCGGCCGGGGATTCCGGCTCACGGTCGCGGCCCCGGCCGGCGGGGCGGCGCGGGACGGCACGGCGTGATCCGCGTGCTGGTGGCCGAGGACCAGGCGATGGTGCGCGGCGCGCTGAAGGCCCTCCTCGCCCTGGAGGACGACATCAGCGTCGTCGCCGAGGTGGCGCGGGGCGACGAGGTGGTGCCGGCGGCGGCCCGGTCCGAGCCCGACGTGGCGCTGCTGGACATAGAGATGCCCGGCCTCGACGGCATCGCGGCCGCGGCCGCGCTCCGGACCGAGCTGCCGAGGTGCCGGTCGCTGATCCTGACCACGTTCGGCAAGCCGGGGTTCCTGCGCCGCGCCATGGAGTCGGGTGCGGCCGGCTTCCTGTTGAAGGACGCTCCACCCGAGCAGCTGGCGCTGGCGATCCGGCGCACGGCCGCGGGGGAGCGCGTGGTGGACCCGGGGCTGGCGGCGGCGGCGCTGAGCGAGGGCATGAGCCCGCTCACCGAGCGCGAGCGCCAGGTGCTCGCCGCCACCGACCGCGGCGCGGACATCCCCGAAATCGCTCGGACGCTGTTCCTCTCCAACGGGACCGTCCGCAACCACCTGTCCGCGGCGATCCAGAAGCTCGGCGCGCGGAACCGCTCGGAGGCGGCCCGCATCGCCGAGCAGAAGGGCTGGCTCTGAACCTCAGTAGGGCTGGAACGTCACCGGCAGGTTGGTGATGACGAAGACGATGCCGGCCCGGATGCCGATCGGCGTCTCGCGCACGACGCGCACGTCCTGCAGCTGCTCCAGCATCATCGGCAGCACGACGCCCGCCTCCATCCGGCTCAGCGGGGCGCCGATGCAGAAGTGGATGCCGTGGCCGAACCCCAGGTGCCGGTTGGGGTCACGGGCGATGTCGAACCGGTCCGGGTCGGTGAACTGCGTCGCGTCGCGGTTGGCCGACGCGACCCAGGGCATCACCATGCCGCCGGCGGGGATGCGGACCCCGCTCAGCTCCACGTCGGCGGTCGCCCGGCGCATCAGGAACCAGACCGGGGGCAGGAAGCGGAGCACCTCCTCGATCGCTGCCGGGACCAGCGCCTTCTCCCGCGTCAGGCGGGCCTGGTCGTCGGGGTGGTCGGACAGCGTCAGGAAGAAGTTGGCGATCAGGTTCTTGGTCGTCTCCTGCCCGGCGAACAGCAGGAGGGTGCAGAAGTTCACGAGCTCGCGTTCGCTCAGGCGCTCGCCGTCGATCTCGGCCGTGCTCAGCGCGCTGACCAGGTCGTCCCGGGGCGAGCGCCTTCGCGCATCCAGCAGGTCGCGGAAGTAGCTGTGCATCCCGCCTCGGCCCGGGCCGGAGCCGTCGAGGTGCGCCCACATCCGCATCCCGCCCCAGTCGGACTCCGGCACGCCGAGCATCTCGCAGATCACCTGCGCCGGCAGGGGGGCGGCGATGTCCCGCACGATGTCCATCTCGCCACGGGCCCTGACGCGGTCCAGCAGCTCCTGCGTCATCTCCGCGACCCGGTCCGAGAGCCGCGCAACGGCCCGGGGGGTGAACGCCAGGTTGACCAGGCTGCGCAGCTTGCGATGGTCTGGGGGATCCTTGACGAGCATCGTGTCCGAGAGCGGGCCGTACTCGAACTCCGGGACCCGCGACGAGAAGTGCGCGTGGTCGGTCAGCACGCGTGCCACGTCCTCGTAGCGCAGCACGTGCCACCAGCGCGTGCCGTTCCGCTCCTCGAGTGCCACCGGGGAGTCCTCGCGTCCGTGCCGGAACCAGTCGAAGATGCCCGGCACCTCCTCCGGCCGGCGTGGCAGCGGCGGCCTCACGGGCGATGTCTGGTGCATCCCTCTCACCCTCGTGGTGCGCGCCGGCAGATGCCCTCGAAGAGGACGCGGGCCACCTGCGCGGCGAGCTCTGACTGGGACAGTCCCTCCAGGCCGACGCCCGGCTCCGGCCGGCCGAGCGTCAGGGCGTTCACGAACGCGCGCAGCATCAGCGTGGTGGGGACATCGGGGTCGAACGAGCCGTCCGCTCTCCCGTCGTCGAGGATGCGCCGGACCTGCGCCATCGTCCGGTCCATCCGGCCCACCGCCTGCTCCTTGCGGGCCCCCAGGCTCTTCCAGATCTCGACGTTGCGGGTGAGCAGCTGCATCATCGTGAATGCGCCGTCGTGCCCGTCGTAGACGTACCGGAGGACCTGGTCGAGCCGGGCCCGCGCGGGGAGCGGAGAGGCCGCGGCGGCTTCGACCGTCTGCGCGAACCGCTCCACGTGCTGCTCGAAGAGGGCGAGGACCAGGTCCTCCTTGTGTGGGAAGTGCTGATACAGCGTGCCCTTGGCGATGCCCACCCGGGCCGCGATCTCGTCCATCGAGGCGTCGCGATAGCCCCTCTCGACGAGGAGCTCCTGTGCCGCCTGGAGGATGTACCGAGCGCGGGCGTCCCGCAGCCACTCCCTGACCGGACGCCTCGGGACGGATTCTGAACTCACCAGTTCAGATCCTACACCCGGCGGTCGATTTCGCCTACGCGGCCCGCGGCACGGGCTCGTCGGTGAGGGCGGAGAACCTCCCGACCAGGTGGGCGCCGACCCATGCGGCGTACGGCCCGGTCAGCAGCGCGCCGACCACGAGCAGCGCGAGGCCGGCGAGCCCCAGCGCCAGCAGCCCGATCACGAGCACGCTGACCACGCTGGTGAGACCGGGATTGAACCGCATCCGGCGAACGATCGCGGCGACGTCGAACCCGGCCAGCAGGCCCCGCTCCAGGTACTGGCTCCAGATCGCCGGCTGGGCCAGCAGGACGAGCAGGCCCCAGACGCCGCCGAGCGCGCCGAGCACGCCCGACGCGCCCTGGAAGAGGTCGGCGGCGAGCCCGAGCAGAACCACGCCGGGCAGGTACCACGCCGCGAACAGCACGGTGATCGAGGCGCCGTCCCCGAGCCGCGACCGCAGCGGCCGCCAGGGCGGCAGGCCGGGCTCGCCGCGGCGGGCGTGGCGTGCGACGGCGACCGCATATCCCATGAAGAGCAGGAACGGCACCAGCAGCGGTGAGAGCGCGACGCAGAGGGCGCCGGCGAGCCACGTGCGCGGCCAGAGCGGCGACCGGAACACGAACGCGAACGACGCGCCGACGTCGATCTCGACCGCGCGCGACGGGACCGCCGGCGCCGGCAGCGCCCGGAGCACCAGCACCGCCACGACCACCGCGATCAGCTTGTCGGGGAGGTCGATGGCCGCCTCCCCGAGGTACGCGGCGGCGATCGCGGGCAGGCCGGTGGCGAGAAGTCGCTCGTAGATCGCGTCGCCCAGCGGCACGCCGCTCCGTCCCGCGTTCAGGACCAGGTTCAGCGGCGTCGACAGGACGGAGGCGAGCACGAAGCACAGGCACCAGAGCGCGAGCCAGCCGACCCTTGCGTACCTGGTCAGACCGGCTGCGAAGCCGATCGCGAACGACACGACCACGTAGCCGGCGGCGTTGGCGTCGATCGTGTTCGCGCTGAGCAGGCTGGAGATCACGCCCACGCTGCCGCCCACCCACGGACCCGCGAGCAGGGCGGCGAGGACCGTCCCCGTCGAGTCGAGGAACAGGGGCAGGCCGAGGGTGACGGCGAGCGCGTGGCCTGCGAAGTTCAGGCCGATGCAGGCCGGAACCAGCATGATTCCGGGCGAGTCGAGCCGGAACCGGAGGACGCCGTTCCAGCCGCCGACGGACGCGAGGGTGCGCCGGGCGGGCGCGCGGAGCGCCAGCGCCAGGATCGCCGGGATCAGCACGACGAGCGCCACCACGAGGACCTGGTGCTCCGCCTCGTGGAGGAGCGCCAGGATCGGCCGGCCGAACGCGGCGCCGAGGCCGACGAACGCGGCCACGTACACGGCCGTCGCCGGCGCCAGCCCGGCCGCGAACTGGCGCCGGCGCATCCTGCTCACGCCCGCCACCTGCGTCGTGTGCACGCGCAGGCCCGGGATCAATCGGGCGGTGAAGACCGCCCGCCAGCCACCGCTCCGCACCAGTTCCGCCGCGCGCTGGACGGCGCCGTGCGCGTGCAGAGGCCGAACGACCCGCATGAGCCGCTCCCAGCCCAGGAGCGCGAACAGCTCGCGGCCCAGGAGGGCCCCGACCAGGATGGAGCCGACGGCGAGCCCGACCATCATCGGCGCGTTGACGCGGCCGGCCGCGATCGCGATGCCGGCGATGGCGAGCAGCAGGTCGCCCGGGGCGAAGGGCAGCGGGACGCCCACCTCCTCGACGAAGAGGAACAGGCAGATGATCGCGACGAGGGTGAGCCCCTCGAGGCCCTGGATCCAGCCGATGGGGTTCATGGCGGGCTGCCTGCGATTCTGGCAGCTCACCGGCTCAGCCCCGGCCGCGGGAACTCGCCTCCTGAGCGCCTGCATCGCCTCGGGATCGGCTCGGGGACGGTCGTCCACGTCGAGGTGTCACCGGGGCGTTTGGGAGTGCGGACCGGGCGAAGGGGGGCTGGCGGGCTAACATCGGCTCGCCTCTGGGCGGTAAGTGTGCCGCAGGTGATCTCCCACTGACAGCTCACAGACGCGTCTCCGGCGCCTGCGTCGCCTCGGGGACGGCCGTCCACGTCGAGGTGTCACCGGGGCGTTTGGGAGTGCGGATCGGGC
>DASQZW010000189.1:0-8047 GCA_035638495.1 Terriglobales bacterium | reverse complement strand
GAGCGGAGTTCGCAGCTCGTGCGAGGCCAGCATCAGGAAGCTGGTCTTCGCCTGCTCGAGCGACTCCAGCTCGATCGCCCGCTCGGCCAGCTTCTGCTCGGCCAGCTTCCGCTGCCAGACGAGGCCGGCGGCGTGGCCGGCTGCGATCAGGACGATGGACGCCTCCGGGCTGAACGGCGCGTTCTCGCCCCGGGGGCCGTATGCCACCAGGGCGCCCAGGCGTTCGTCGCCGGCCCGCCAGGGCACCACGAGCACTTGCGTACCGACCTCGTGCCACACATCCGCGAAGTGCACGTAGGGCCGGGCCTCGAGCCGCGCGAGGTCGAGCTCGCCGCGGTAGACGCGGCCGGCGAACACCACCTGCGAGAGGAGGTCCGACGAGTCCGGGTCGCACGGCAGGGTCGCGCCCCGGGGCGGGCCGGCGTCGGCAGCCCCGAGCAAGAGCGCCTTGCGGGCCGGATCGTACCGGTGGAAGGCAACCCTGTCGGCTTTGACCAGCGTGGCCAGCCGCCCCCCCATCCGGGCCACGAACGTGTCCAGGTCGGGGCAGGTCTCGGCCAGCCGGGCCACCTCGAGGAGCAGGGAGAGACCGTGGTCGACGGCGTTCTCGATCCGGCGGCGGGCTCGTGCCGGCTGGCTCATGTCCTCGACGACCGACACCAGGCCGGTGACGCCGGCACCGGTGACGGCCAGCGGCGCCATCTGCCAGCGCACCTGGAAGGGCTCCCCGCCCGGGCCGGCGAACCTCAACTCGACCTCGCCGGGCTCGCGGCTCGCGATCACCTCGCCCGCCAGGTCGCGAAGGCGAGGGTGGTCGAGGCGGGCCAGCATGGGGCCGACCGGGCCCGACCCGAGCCGCTCGGCCATCGCGTTCCGATACAGGAGGGGATGCCCTTCGCCGGCCCCGTGCACCACGACGCTCGCAGGAAGCTGAGCGAGGACCTCGAACGGCGGCGGCGTGCCCTCGGCCGTCATCTCGGCGTCGGGGTGCGGGATCTCCCCCATACAGCGATGCGGGACAGCATAGTTCGATCGCGCCTCCCGGGCCACTTGCCCTGGGTGGGGAGTTGCTCGTCACCAAGACGCTGCGCCGTCGGTTCTTCGGCGTCCCTGGCCGGCTGGTCCGCTCCGCGCGACGGCTCGGGCTGCGCCTGCCAGACCGGTGGCCGTGGCCGATCAGGTCATGCGCGCGCTCCAGGCATTGCGAGCCGTCCCCGCGGTCGCATCCGTGCGCGGTTGAGCTCCTCCATTACCGCCTCGGTAGCCAACCCTCGGCAGCCATACGCGGAGCGGAATTCTAAGATCGAGCCTCTTGAAAGCCGATGTATATCGGCCAGTTGGTGTGCGCGTGTACCAAACGTGAAGAACGCTGAACCCGAATAGGGACTGTGCCCGCCTGTCAGGCTGGACTCTACTTCCAGGCGCACGGCATCGACTTGATGCCGTGAATGAAGTAGCTCTGCAGCATCGCCGGCGGGCCCGTCACCTCCAGGTCCGGCAGCCGGCGCCGGATCTCGTCGAACATCACCGCGATCTCGCGCCTGGCCAGGCTCGCTCCCAGGCAGAAGTGCGGGCCGCCTGCGCCGAAGCCGAGGTGGTTGTTCGGGTACCGGGTGAGGTCGAAGTCGTACGGGCGCTCGAACTGGTTCTCGTCTCGGTTCGCCGAGTTGTACCAGTACACGACCTTGTCGCCAGCCTTGATCGGCGCGCCGCGGATCTCCGTATCCGCAGTCGCCGTGCGCCGGAAGTGGATGACCGGCGTCGCCCAGCGCACGATCTCCTCGACCGCGTTGCGGGTGCCCGCCTCGAAGTTGCGCCACCACGCTCGGCGCTGGTCCGGGAAGTCGGTCAGCGCCTTCATGCCGTGGCTGATCGCGTTCCGCGTCGTCTCGTTGCCGGCGACGACCAGGAGGATGAAGAAGGAGCCGAACTCCTGCGCGGTCAGCCGCTCCCCGTCCAGCTCTGCATGCATCAGCGAGCTGGTGATGTCGTCGCGCGGGTTCGCCAGGCGGTCCTCGCCCAGCGCCTGCGCGTACGCGTAGATCTCGAAGCTGGTCGTCATCAGGTGCTCGAACGTGCCACCGTAGTCGGGATCGCCGGCCCCCAGGATGACGTTCGTCCAGTTGAAGATCTGCTGCTCGTCCTCGACGGGGATCCCCATCATCTCGCAGATGATCTGGAGCGGCAGCGGGGCGGCGAACGCCTGGACGAAGTCGCACCGCCCATCGGGGTGCTCCTCCAGCGCCCGGTCCACCAGCGCACGCGCCTTGTCCCGTACGTAGTCCTCGACCCGGGCAACCATCCGCGGCGTGAAGCCCCTCTGGACCAGGCCCCGCAGGCGCGCGTGCTTGGGATCGTCCATGTTGATCATCGAGCCGAAGAACTCGGCGATCTCGACGGGCAGGTCCATGATGTTGGTGCCCTGGCCGCTGGCGAACAGGTCGGGCCGGCGGCTCGCCTCCACGATGTCGTCGTAGCGGCTGAGGGCCCAGTAGCCCGGGCCGGCCGGCCACCCCTCGACGCCGAACTCCTCGAAGAACCGCACCGGCGCCTCACGCCGCAGCGTGGCGAAGCCCGCCTCCCGGCGCTGCTCGTTCGCCACGTTCCAGAACTCGGGGTCGGCGAGGTCGGCCTCGTCGAGCGGGAGCGGCGCTGGTGCGCTCATCTCCCGCATCCTATGGCCTACAGGGACCGAACGGTGCGGCTCAGCGCCGCTCCGGCCGCGCTCGTCAGGATCACGGCGGCCGCCGAGACGAACAGGAGCGTGGGCTGTCCGGCCATGAGCCCGCCCAGCGCCAGCGACACCGGCGCGAGCCCGACTGCGGCCATCATCACCAGCGACATCACCCGGCCCCGGACGACCTCGTCGGTCCGCCGCTGCAGCCACGCGATGCCGTACGTGTTGATCGCCCCGTCGGCCACCCCGCCGACCGCGGTCGCGGCCAGCGCGAGCGTCAGCGTCGGGGCCAGGCCCACCAGCCCGACACAGGCGCCGGACCACGCAAGCCCCACGATGACCAGGCGGCCGAAGCGCATGGGCATTCGCCGCAGCCCCGCCGCCACGACGCCCACGGTCGAGCCCAGGCCCCACGCAGCCAGCAGGCTGCCCAGCGCGGCGGCGCCCTGCGCGAAGCGCTGGTGGGCGATCACCGGCAGCCCCACGGTCATGCTCGCCGTGTAGGCGAAGTTGATCGTCGTGACCAGGATGAGGGTGGCGCGGAGGCCCACGTCGCTCCACGCGTAGCGCAGTCCCTCCTGGATCTCGACGAACAGGCCGCCCACCTGTGACGCCGTTCGGGGCGCGGGCCTGGAAGCCGGCACCGCGAGCAGCAGCAGCGACGCCGCGGCGAACGCCGCCGCGTCGACCAGGAACGCCGGCCCCGGGCCGGTCGCCGCCACGAGCAGGCCGGCCAGCGCCGGCCCGACGAACATGCTGGCCATCTGGTTGAGGTTCAGCAGCGCGTTGCCCGCCTCCAGGTGGTGGTCGTCGACCACGCTGGGCAGCACCGCGAACCGGGCCGGCAGGAAGAACGCGGACACCGCGCCCACCAGCAGGGCGATCGCGTAGACCTCCCACAGCTGTACGGCGTGGGCCAGGACGAGCACCGCGAGCAGGCCGATCAGCGCGGCCCGCACCGCGGCCGAGCCGAGCATCGCCACGCGGGGCGAGACCCGGTCGGCCACGGCGCCCCCGACGAGCATCAGCGCGGCCCGGGGGATCGCCTCCAGCGCCAGCACGGTGCCGAGCGCGAAGCCGGAGCCGGTCATCTGCAGCACCAGCCAGGGCAGGGCCACGATCGAGAACCCGTCGCCGAGCAGCGTGAGCAGGTGGGCCGTCCAGAGCGCTCGGAACGGCCCGGCGGCCAGGACGTCCCAGGGCCGCGTCCGGGCAGGCGCCGTCTCGGTTGCGGCGACGCTCATTTCTGGTCGAGCTTCTGCATGGCCTGCTCGACGTCGATCTCGCCCTTGGCGAGCTGTTCGAGCAGGTCCACCTTCGCGCTCGGCGCCGGCCGTTCGGGCGCGAGCCCCAGCCGCGTCAGCAAAGCGTCGAACCGGGCGCGCGCGGTCGGGTAGCTGACGCCCAGGTGGCGCTCCAGCTCCTTCATGTTGCCCCGCGAGGCGAGGAACACGCGGAGCACCTGCCGGTCCTCCGGGCTGATCGAGCAGAACTCGCACGATTCGAACTCGCCGGAGAGCTCGGTGCCGCACGTACGGCAGCTCAGGCGCGTCAGCAGTAGGCGCTCACCGCACACGGGGCAGTCGCGGGGGGCGGACCGGGAGTCCCTGCGGGCGGTCATTCTGCGGACACCCGCACCGAGCCCATGGTGCCCGAGATGTCCAGGGTCCCCTCCCCGGCGCCGACCGTCCACGGCGAGCGGGCGTCCCCGTCGAACGTCACCTTGCCCAGCGTGGTGTGCGCAGAGACACGGACGCTGGAGCCCCGCTCCAGGTTGATGCGCACGCTGCCTGCCTCGCAGTTGACGCGCGACGCGCCGCCGTCCAGCCTGCCGCGCGCGGTGACGCTGCCGGCCTGGACGTTCACGTCGAACGGGGAGCGGAAGTCGGAGATGTCCAACCCGCCGGCCTGGACGTTGGCCCGAATCGGGCCGTGCACTCCCCGAACGCGCACCCTCCCGGCCTGGGCCTCCGTGTCCAGCGGCAGGTCGGGGTTGACCCGGATGCGCAGGTGGACCACGTCCCCCCAGTTGAAGCCGCGGCCGTGGCGCATCTGGCGGCGCATCCGCACGTGACGCTCGTGCCGGCCCTCGGCCCAGTTGAACATGAACCCCGGGCCCATCTCGAATTCGGTGGGCTGGCCCTCGATGACCAGCGTGTCGCCCTCGCGCCGGGCCACGTGCGGTCCCTCGGCGACGGCCTCGCGCACGGTCGGGTCGCCGACGACGTCGGCCGTACCGATGCTGCAGACGACCCGGATTCGCCCGGCGCCGCCTGCGGCCGCCGGCGGCGGCGGCGTCTGCGCCTCCGACGCTCGGCTCTCTTCGCCCCAGTCGGCCGCCCAGTCTCGCGGGTCGCGCTCGGGCGCCTCCCGTGACTCGATCTCTTCGAGCAGCGACGCCGCCTCGGCCGGTGAGAGCTCACCGCGGGCGACGCGTTCGAGCACCGCTCTGCGTTCGTCCTCCATGAAGCAGATTAGAAAACATGTCTTGCTAGATTGTCAATAGTTCGTTGAAAAATGCGACCACGCCACAATATGCTCCGTGATCAGGATCGGCGTCGTGGCGGACACCCACTGCCCGGAGTTCCTGGACGACCTGCCTCCCGACCTCCTCGCGGGCCTGCGTGGGGTGGACCTCATCCTGCACGCCGGCGACGTCGGCGGCCCGTCGACGCTGGAGCGGCTTCGCGAGGTGGCCCCGGTCGAGGCGGTGCGCGGCGACCACGACGGCGCGATGACCGACCTGCCGCTCCGGCGCGAGCTCGCCGTCGGGGGGCGCCGCCTGGTGATCGTCCACGGCAACCGGTCCAGGCTGATCGAGGAGCCGGCCACGCTGCTCGGCACTCTGAGCCTGGGCACGATGTGGTTCTCGGCCGGGCTGCCGGCGCACCTCAAGCGGCTGCACCCGAACGCCGACGTGATCCTGTACGGGCATACACACAAGGCCCGGACCGACCTGATCGACGGCACGCTCGTCTTCAACCCCGGCGCGGTCTACCAGGTCGACGAGGCGCAGGCGCGACACCGCCTCGACCGCCGGCCCGGCTGGTTCGAGTGGACGTGGCTGCAGGTCATCCGCCACCGCGTCGACCGGGTCGTCTCGTCCTACGGGGTGCTGGAGGTCGGACCGACGGGGGTGCGGGCGAGGGTGTTTCCGCTGCGCGGCTGACCGGGTCGTCAGCCGCGCAGTCGGCCCGCGTCAGGTCGTCGTGCTGGATCGGTTGCGGAGGCGATCGGTCATCGCCCGGAACCCGCCCGCCAGGGTCTGCCCGGGAGGACGGTTGGCGGCAGCGGCTCCCCTCACCTCGCCCCGCGCGGCGGCGAGCTCCTCGCGGAGCTCGGAGTTCTCGGAGCGCAGCCCCTCGATCCGGTTCTGGTGCTCGTCGAGCTCGCGCCAGTGCCCGATCTGCCGGATTCGGGAACCCAGGCCCGCGTGGCTCATGTGGAGCAGGAGCAGCACCGACACGGCGGCGGTGCCGATCGCGGCCGGCGCCCACAGAGGCAGGTTCCACGTGTACCCGAGCAGGGTGAAATCGTGAGTGCCACCATTCTGCACGGCGAACACGCCGAGTAGGGCAAATACGACCAGTATCAATATCAAATACATGACATGCCACAGCTTAGCGGGCGCGCGCGCGGTTGGCAACCACTTCGCCGGGTTACGGCGGGCCGCAAGTTGGTATGAACAGTGCGGCAATGTCGCAGACGAGGGACTACTACCAGGCGCTGGGCGTTTCCCGGACCGCGAGCCAGAAGGACATCCAGAGCGCGTTCCGCAAGCTGGCCCGCAAGCTCCATCCGGACGTCAACCCAGGCGACAAGGAGGCCGAACGCCGGTTCAAGGAGGTGTCGGAGGCGCACGACGTGCTCTCGGACCCCGAGAAGCGGAGGATGTACGACCGGTTCGGCGCGGACTGGCAGGCCGCGAGCGCCGCGGGGGTCGACCCCGACCGGGCGCAGTGGCCGTTCGGCGCGCGGACGGGAGGGGCTGGCGGACCGAGGGTCCAGTATCAGAACATCGACCCTGACGTGTTTGAGGACCTGCTGCGCGGAGCGGGGTCGGCCAGGGCCGGCTTCGGGGACATCTTCAACTCGATCTTCAACCGCGACTCGGCTGCCCAGCAGGCGGCCGAGTCGGAGGGCACGATCGAGGTCACGCTGGCGGAGGCATTCCGGGGCACGGCCCGCCAGGTCGAGCTGCCCGACGGGCGCAAGCTGGAGGTCAAGGTGCCGGCAGGCGTGCAGGACGGCACAGTACTGCGCGTGCCCGGCCTGCGTGCCCGCGTCCACGTCGCCAGGGACGCGCTGTTCGAGCGCGACGGCAAGGACCTGCGCGTCCCGGTCGGAGTGCCGCTGGCGACCGCCCTGCTCGGTGGCGAGGTCGACGTGCCCACGCTGAAGGGCGGCCGCGTGAAGCTGAACGTCCCGGCCGAGACGCAGAACGGCACGAGCCTGCGCCTGCGCGGTCTGGGCATGCCGGACGCCAGGGGCGGCCAGCCGGGCGACCTGTACGCGGAGGTGCGCGTCCGCCTGCCGCTGCCGATGGACGAGCGGACGAAGCGCTGGGCGGAGGGCCTGGCCCAGGAATAGCCCCGCCGGTACGGTGGGTTACCGGGTGCCGTGGCAACGAAGCAATCGGTCGAGGTCGGGGACCCGGCGCCGGACTTCACGCTGCCGTCGCAGTCCGGCGAGCAGGTGCGCCTGAGCGACGTCTGGCGGCGCGGTCCGGTGGTGCTCTACTTCTACCCGAAGGACGAGACGCCCGGCTGCACCACCGAGGCGTGCACCTTCCGCGACAGCTACGAGGCCTTCACGGAGGCGGGCGCCGAGGTGGTCGGCGTCAGCTCGGATTCCGTGACCTCGCATGAGAGTTTCGCGACGAAGCACCGGCTGCCGTTCGTGCTGCTGGCCGACGAGGGCGGCAGGGTCCGGCGGCAGTACGGGGTGAAGCCCACGCTGGGCATCCTGCCGGGCCGGGTCACGTACGTGATCGACGGCGAGGGTGTGGTGCGCCACATCTTCTCGGCGCAGACGGGCGTCCAGCGGCACGTGCACGAGGCGCTGGACGCGCTGAGCGAGATCCGGGCGCGGACGTAACTGGTAGTCAGTCCCTCCCCCCTCGCGGGGGAGGAGGGCCGTCCACGGCCCGGAGGGGGGGTCGCTGAAGAAGAGCCTCTTGTCCCTCCCCCCTCGCGGGGGAGGAGGGCCGTCCACGGCCCGGAGGGGGGGTCGCTGAAGAAGAGCCTCCCATGCCTCCCCCCTCGCGGGGGAGGAGGGCCGTCCACGGCCCGGAGGGGGGGTCGCTGAAGAAGAGCCTCCCATCCCTCCCCCCTCGCGGGGGAGGAGGGCCGTCCACGGGTTCCTCCTATG
>DASQZW010000188.1:0-11921 GCA_035638495.1 Terriglobales bacterium | reverse complement strand
CTCCTGCTCCCGACAGCGCTCCTGCACGCGGTCGCAGCGAGGTGCGAAGCGGCAGCCGGGCGGCGGGTCGACCAGGTCCGGCGGCCGGCCGCCGATGGCCAGCAGGCGGGTGTGGCTCGCGTGCTCGAGGCGCGGGATCGCCCGCAGCAGCGCCTCGGTGTAGGGCATCCGGGTCCGCTCGAACAGCAGCCGCGTCGGCGCCTGCTCGACGATGCGGCCGGCGTACATGACCGCGATCTCGTCGGTCCGGCCGGCGACCACGCCCAGGTCGTGCGAGATCAGGATCATGGCCATCCCGCGCTCGCGCTGCTGCTGCTGCAGCAGGTCGAGGATCTGGGCCTGGACGGTGACGTCGAGCGCCGTCGTGGGCTCGTCCGCGATCAGCAGCCGCGGTTCGCAGGCGAGCGCCATCGCGATCGTGACGCGCTGACGCATGCCGCCGGAGAGCTGGTGCGGGTACTCGCGCAGGCGCGCGTCAGGCGACGGAATGCCGACCGCGGCCAGCAGCTCACGGGCACGAGTCCAGGCTGGACCGCGGCCCATCCGCAGGTGGTGCGTCAGGGTCTCCGCGATCTGGCTGCCGATCGTCAGCACCGGGTTGAGCGAGGTCATCGGGTCCTGGAAGACGATCGACATGTCCTTACCGCGCACCAGGCGCAGGTCCGCTTCGTCCATCGCGGCCAGGTCCTGGCCGTCGAACACCACCCGCCCGCCCGCGATGGGGTTGAGCCGCAGCAGGCTCCGAGAGAGCACGGTCTTGCCGCATCCCGACTCGCCGACGATGCCCAGCGTCCGGCCCGCGTCGAGCTCGAACGACACCCCGTCCACGGCGCGCAGCGCCCCGCGCGCCGTGCGGAACTCGACGCGGAGGTCGCAGACCTGGAGCAGCGGCGGCACGTGGCTACAGGCGCGCCTCGCGCACCTCGACCGCCCGGCGCAGACGGTCGGCGGCGAGATTGAGTGCGAAGATCGTCAGGAAGAACACCGCCGCCGGGATCAGGCTGGTCTGCGGCCAGGTGTCCAGGTCGCTTCGCCCCTCGGCGATCATCGCCCCCCAGCTGGCGTTCGGCGGCGGCACGCTCAGGCCCAGGAATGCCAGCGCCCCCTCGGCGAGCATCGCGACCGCCACGGCGAGCAGGCCGAACGTGAGGACCGGCGCGACGATGTTGGGCAGGATCTCCAGCCCGAGGATGCGCACCTCGCTCGCGCCCATCGCCCGCGCGGCCAGCACGAACTCGCGCTGCGCCAGGGCCAGGGTGTTGGCCCGTGCCACGCGGGCGAACGCCGGGATGCCGAGGAACCCGATCACGCCGACAATGATGCGCAGGTCGTGCCCGACGAATGTGGTGATGGCCAGGATGAGCACCAGCGCCGGGAACGCCAGGAGCGCGTCCATCGCGGCCACGATCACGGCTTCGGGCCGGCCGCGCACGTAGCCGGCCGCCATGCCGAGCAGCGTGCCCAGTGCCATGCCCAGCAGCGTGCTCGCGTAGCCGACCGTCAGCGAGATGCGCGCCCCCCAGACCAGGCGCGCGAGCATGTCCCGGCCCAGTCCGTCCGTCCCCAGCAGGTGGCCCGCCCCGGGCGAGCCGCCGCGGTTCGCCAGGTCCTGCAGGTTCGGGTCGGGCATGTGCAGCACCGGCGCCAGGACCGCGATCACGGTGATGAGCGTCAGCCAGCCGGCCGGCAGCCAGAAGGAGACGCCGAGACGCCGCCACGGGGCCGCCATACGGGCCGTCGTCGGCGGCGCGGCCGCGATCGGAAACGCGCCCGCGAGGTCAGGCGACGGCGCGGCCATGGCGGATCCTGGGGTCGAGCACCGCGTACAGCAGGTCGACGCCGAAGTTCACGAGCACGAACGCGACGGCGACGAACGCCACCACCCCCTGGACGACGACCAGGTCTCGGGCGTAGATCGACTCGACCAGCAGGCGGCCGACGCCGGGCAGCGCGAAGATCGTCTCCACGATCAGGGCGCCGCCCATCAGCCGGCCGATGTTGATGCCGAGCACCGTGAGCAGTGTGAACGAGGACGGCTTCAGTGCATGCCGGGTCAGGATGTGCCACGTGGGCAGGCCCTTGGCCCTGGCCATCGCGATGTAGTCCTCCTGGAGCGTGGCGATCATGTCGCTCCGCAGCAGCCGGGTGTACGCGGCCGCCTCGCCCAGCCCGACGGTGAGGGCAGGCAGGAAGAACGAGCGCAGGTTGGCGAGCGGGTCGGTCAGCAGCGGCGTGTACCCGGTCGCCGGGACGAGGTCGAGCTGCACGGCGAACAGGTAGATCAGGACGATGGCGACGACGAAGCCCGGCACGGCGAGGATGCCGAAGGCCGCGCCGCTGGCGGCCTGGTCGAGCACGCCGCCGGCACGGTACGCGGAAGCGATGCCGGCCGGAACGGCGACCAGCAGGCCGATCACCTCGGCCAGCACCAGCAGCTCGAGGCTGATGGGCAGCCGGTCCTTGATGGACTGGACGACCGTCACGTTGCTGCGCGGCGACGTGCCCAGGTCACCGCGGACGGCCCGCCCCAGCCAGTCGGCGTAGCGCACGGGCAGCGGCTGGTCGAGCTGCAGCTGGGAGCGCAGGGCCGCGATGGACTGAGGCGTTGCGTTCGGACCCGACATGACCAGCGCGACGTCGCCTGGCAGCAGGCTCGTCAGCAGGAACGAGAAGCAGGTGACGACGAACAGCACCGGCACCAGGTGCAGCACCTTGCCCCGCATGTAGGTCAGCACAGGTCAGATCCCCGATCCGGCCAGTGACCGCAGCCCCTCCCCCGCGGACGGGGGAGGGGCCACGGACGTCAGGAGCTGGCCCACACCTGGTACGGCTTGGTGATCGAGCTGTAGATCGTGTTGAGGTTCTGGACCCGGGTGCTCGAGATCATGTACTCGGTGTTGTAGCTGAGCCAGACGAGCGGCACCTCCTGCGCGATCGCCTGCTGCACCACCCCGTACACCTGCTTGCGAACGGTCGGGTCGCTGGTGGTCCTCCCCTTGATCAGGGCCGCGTCCACCGCCGGGTCTGCGAACCCGGTGAAGTTCACGATGCTGCCCTTCGAGATGTAGCCGTTGAACAGGACGCGGTCCGGGTCGAACCAGTCGCCGTACTGGAAGATCTGCAGCTGGAACTGCTTGCCGAACGCGGCCTGGATCAGCGTCGCCTGGTCCATCTGGACGAGGTCCGCGTTGATCCCCACCTTCTTCCACTGCGCCTGCAGCACCTGCCCGTACTGGCGGGTGATGGGGTCCGACACGATGTTGAACTTGAAGTTCAGCGGCTTGCCGTACGCCTGGAGCGCCGCTCGGGCCTTGGCCTCGTCGAAGTTCGGCTCGGTCACCTTTGTGTCCCACGTCGAGCCCGGCGGGAACGGCCCGGTCGCGATCGGGTACTTGTCGTGGCCGATCTGGTCCACGATCTCCCTCCGGTTGGTCGCGTAGGTGATCGCAAGCCGGGCGTTGAGATCGTCGAACGGCGGAGCCTTCATGTTCATCATGACGAACGTGCCGCCGTTTCCGGCGTAGGACCAGACCTTCAGCTTGCTGTCCTTCTCGGCCCTGACCACCTGGTCGGCCGTCGCCACCTGGAGCACGTCGATCTGACCGGCCTTGAGGCTGGCGTACTTGGCGTCCTGGTCCGGGATCGGCCGCCAGGTCACGCTGTCCAGGTACGGGAACCCCTTCCTCCAGTAGTTCTTGTTCTTGGTGGCGGTGATGTGATCACCGGTCACCCACTCCTTGAACACGAACGGGCCGGTGCCGACCGGATGCCGGCCGTAGTCGGCGCCCTCCTGCTTCACGGCCGTTGGCGACGTCATGAGGCCGATCGACCCGACCAGGGTTTGCGGGAAGTCGACCCACGGGGTCTTGAGCGTGATCGCGACCGTCCGGTCGTCGACGGCCTTGACGGAGTCGATGAGCAGCGCGTCCGACAGGGCCATGGACTTGTTGCGCGGATCCATGTGCCGCTCGAGGTTGAACACCACCGCGTCGGCGTTGAACGGCGTCCCGTCGTGGAACGTGACGCCCTGGTGGAGCGTCAGCGTCAACGTCTTCAGGTCGGACGACGGCTGCCACGAGTCGGCCAGGCTCGGGCCCAGTTCGCCCTTGTCCCCGACGCGTGCGATGAGCGTGTCGTAGATGCCGTTGGCGACGCTGAGATCCGAGTCGTTGTTGACGATCAGCGGATCGAGGCTGAGGAAGTCGGCGCGGAGCCCGAAGGTGACCGAGCCGCCTGACTTCGGCGGTCCCGCCGCATTGCCCTGTCCGCCGCCCCCCCCGCCGCCGCACGCGGCGATGGCCAGCAGCGCTGCCGTCAGCAGGATCCCGAGCGATCGCTTGCGCATGGCTCTCCTCTCTCCCCTCGGTTGGCCGCAACGGCCTCCCCATCAGGCCGTGGTGGCGACAGCTTACACCCGGTCAGATCGCTGCGCGCACCGCAGGTTCGCTGTCCGGCGCGCCTGACGGCAGTGGGGGAATCGCACCCACCTGACGCCTGCTAAGGCACGAATAAGTCCTGGCTAAGCGCTTAGTACGGGACTGGGGTCCATACTGGTCGGACCCCCCGCAACGCAGTGAGTCGTATGGAGCCTCGTGGGGTTGACCAATCGATTGCGCAGGGCACGCGAGGACGAGGCCGCGCTCTCGGGCCGGATCCTGATCATCGACGACGAGGACCGCATCCTCCAGTTCGTGGCCCGGGGACTCCGCTCGGAGGGCTACGAGGTGGACGTGTGCGCCGATCCGCACGCGGGCCTCGACGCCGCCCAATCAGGTGGTTACGACCTGGTGATCCTCGACCTGCTCATGCCGACGCTGCCGGGGATCACCGTCCTGGACCGGCTGATCCAGAGCCGGCCCCAGCAGGTCGTGATCGTCCTGTCGTGCCTGACCGACAGCCGCACGAAGGTGCAGTGCTTCCAGCTCGGCGCCGACGACTACGTGGCCAAGCCGTTCAGCTTCCACGAGCTGCTGGAGCGCGTGAAGGTGCGCATTCGTTCCGCCCGGACGAGCGCCGGGCCGCTCGAGATCGGCAGCCTCCGGGTCGACCTCGTGCGCCGACAGGTGCAGGTGGGGACGCAGCCCGTGGCCCTGACCGAGCGCGAGTTCCTCCTGCTCTGGGAGCTGATCCAGCATCCCGGCCGCACGGTCTCGAAGGAGCACCTGCTAGCTGCCGTCTGGGGCTACAAGTTCGACCCGGGCTCCAACGTGATCGACGTGTACGTCGCGCGCCTGCGTCAGAAGCTCGGGCCCGAGACGATCGTCACGGTGCGAGGCGAGGGCTATCGGCTCAACGCCGCCTGAGGCCTACCCGATCGCCTGGCTGGACCTGGCCTGGTGCGTCTTCGCGGCGTGCAACCTGGTCGCGATGGAGCTCGTGCCGACCTGGGAGACGGTGCCCTTCCACTTCATCTGGGTCAGCATCACGATCCTCTACGGGTTCCGGGTCTGGCGGAGCGGACCGACGGTCGGGATCCTCGTCGCCGTGATGACCACCACGGCCGTGGGGATCTTCATCGACTACGAGCGGGGCGCGCAGCCGCTGGACGAGCTGACCGAGGTGCCGCTGATGGCGGCCATGTTCGCGGCGATGGTCTGGCACGCCCGCCGGCGCCTCGCGGCCACGCGCCAGATCGAGCGGGTGTCGGAGTCCAACCGCCGGCTGATCGAGCGCCAGCGGGACTTCATCCAGGACGCGTCCCACGAGTTGCGGACCCCGATCACGGTCGCGCTCGGGCACGCCGAGCTGATCCAGGGCTCGGCGAACGGCACGCTGCGGGAGGACGCGACCGTGGTCGTCGAGGAGCTGACGCGGCTCCGCCGGCTCTCCGACCGGCTGCTCCTGCTGGCGACGGCCGAGGACCCGGACTTCCTCGACATGCAGCCCGTCGAGGTGGAGGACATCCTGCTCGACACGCTGCGTCGCTGGGCCCCGATCCCGCGCAACTGGCGGCTGGGCGGCATGGTGGACGCGACCGTGCGGGCCGACCGCGACCGCCTGGCGCTGGCGATCGACGCCCTGGTCGAGAACGCGGTCAAGCACACGCAGCCGGACCAGAGCATCGAGCTCTCCGCGCGCGACCAGGACGGGATGGTGGTCGTCGCGGTGTCGGACGAGGGCACGGGCATCGACCCGGCCGGCGTGAACCGGCTGTTCGAGCGGTTCAGCCGGGGCGGGAGCGCGGAGGGCGGCGGCTCCGGCCTGGGGCTCGCCATCGTGAGCGCGATCGTCGGCGCCCACGGCGGCTCCGCGAGGGCCGGCCTCCGGCCGGGCGGCGGCAGCGTGTTCGAGCTGCTGCTGCCCGAGACCGAGCGCGTGACGCCCGCGCGCGAGCGCGCGTCCGCTCAACCCGGCAAGTAGCGGTCGGGTCCACCCGTCAAGCGGCCCGCGGCGGCCGCTTCGAGATGGGCATTCAGATGAGAAGTTTGTCATCTGCCCACCTCCAGTTGTCACGTGAGAAAGCTCTCATCGCCGCTACGATCCCCCCGAGGCGCCCAGCACAGCGGTCCATGAGCTGGTCGCAAGTGGAGGGAAGGTACATGCCGAAACGGTCCCAGAGGCACGTTGGCGGGCTGACCCGGAGACAGCTGTTGATGGCGGGCGTTGCGGTGGGGGCGGCGTCCTTCACCTCGACGGATGCCCTGATCGCCACCTCACGCGTCTTCGCGTCGGCCTCGCAGGGACAGACTCCGCTGCCGAGCGGCAACATCCCGAAGTACGTGACGCCGCTGCGCACATTCGCCGGGCGGCGGGTCACGAGGACGTCGTTCAACACAAAGATGGTCGAGTTCCAGCAGCGGGTGCTGCCGAAGTCGATGTACCCGCAGGCGTTCCAGGGCGGCACATGGCTGTGGGGATACGGGGTCGACGGCACGCCGCCGTCGTGGCCGGCCACCAGCGTCGAGGCCCGGCGCGGCTGTCCTGTCGACGTCAACTACATCAACAACCTCCCGTTCTCGGCCGGCAGGTCACACGTGGAACCGCTGCTGACGATCGACCAGACGCTGCACTGGGCCGACCCGCTGAACGCGGGCAACAGCTTCAAGCCCTACGCCGGACCGGTCCCGGGAGTCGTCCACCTGCACGGCGCCGAGGTCCTGTCGAACTTCGACGGCGTTCCCGAGGCGTGGTTCACGCCGGACGGCCGCCACGGCAGGGGCTACAACACGTTCCAGTCCACCGCCGCCAACGCGGCCGTCTACCACTACCCGAACACGCAGCCGGCGACCACGCTGTGGTTCCACGACCACACGCTGGGGATGACGCGCATCAACGTCTTCTCCGGCCTGGCGGCCTTCTACCTGGTCCGCGACGACTTCGACACCGGCGAGGCCGACAACCCGATGCGGCTGCCGGCCGGGAACTTCGAGATCGAGCTCATGATCCAGGACCGGTTCTTCGACACGAACGGGCAGCTTCGCTTCCCGGACGGCTCGAACACCGACGCCGACCTGAACGGCCCTCCGACCAATCCCCCGGCGCACCCGTTCTGGATCCCGGAGTTCTTCGGCGACGCGATGTGCGTCAACGGCAACACCTGGCCGGTGCTCAACGTGGAGCCGCGGCGCTACCGCCTCCGCTTCCTGGACGCGTGCAACGCCCGGTTCCTTCGGATGAACCTCACGGACGCGGCGAACGCCTCCTCGACAACGCCGCCGTCCGCGATCCCGATGTGGCAGATCGGCACGGACGGCGGCTTCCTGGACACCCCCGTCAAGCTCAACGACCCGGCCGACCCGAACGCCCTGAAGCTCTTCCTCGGGCCGTCCGAGCGCGCCGACGTCATCATCGACTTCGCCGGTTTCCGGGGCCGTTCGCTGATCCTCACCAATGACGGGATCTTCCCGTTCCCGAGCGGTGGGCCACCGGACCCCAACCTGGACGGACAGATCCTGAAGATCAACGTCAGCCTGCCGCTCTCCAGCCAGGACAACACGTTCAACCCGGCAGTGGCTGGCGCCCACCTGCGCGGCGGCAGCAACCAGGAGCCGGCCATCGTCCGGCTGGCCAACCCGACGAGCGGCACGATCGCCGGCGGCGTGCGCGTCGACAAGAGGCGCCAGCTGGTGATCTTCGAGCAGGACACGGCCGCCGACGTGACCAACCCGAACTGCAACGGCCCGCTCGAGGACCTGCTCAACAACACGAGGTGGAAGGGCCTGCACGACGGCACGAGCACGCCGATCCCCGGTTCCGTGCCCGACCAGCAGGGCCAGGGCATCTGGCAGACCGAGCTGCCCAGGGTCGGCGCGACCGAGCTGTGGGAGCTGATGGACACGACGCCGGACTCCCATCCGATCCACGTACACCTGATCCAGTTCCAGGTCATGAACCGCCAGAGCGTGGACGTCACGAACTACATGAACACGTGGGCGTCGGCGTTCTCCGGCGGAACGTTCGCCGGCCAGAACCCGGACGGGACCCTGGGCGAGGTGACGTACGCCCCGGGCGAGATCATCCCCGGCTACGGCCCCCCGCGCGAGTACAACACGCCCAACGCCGACGGCGCGGTCGGCGGCAACCCGGCGTTCGGCCGGTTCCTGAACGGACCGGTGGTGCCGCCCGATCCGAACGAGGCCGGCTGGAAGGACACCTTCAAGATCCTGCCCGGCATGGTCAACCGGGTCCTGATCCGGTGGGCGCCGACCGAGGTCCCGGTCAATGCCGTGCGCGCAGGACAGAACACGTTCCAGTTCGATCCGACGAAGGGCCCGTCGTACGTCTGGCACTGCCACATCCTCGACCACGAGGACGTCGAGATGATGCGGCCCTACATCCCGACCACGTAGCGCGCTTGTCGACAATCCAGAGGGGGACCGCGAACGTCATGGTCCTCCGCCTTCGTCTTCTCATGGTCGCGGCGGCGATCGCGCTCGCGATCGTCCTCCTGCTGCCGGTCACGGCCGAGGCGCACGCCCTGGTCGTGCGCTCGGAGCCGGCTGCGGGCAGCGCCCTGGCCCAGGTGCCGAGGGCCGTCACCATCACGTTCTCCGAGGCGCCCGAGCTGAGCCAGTCGACCATCGTGGTCGTCGACTCGTCCGGCAGGACCGTCTCGCGCGGCCGGGCGTCTGGGGTGTCCGGCAATCCGCTCGAGATGACGGTGCCCGTGGACTCGCTGCTGAACGGCGTCTACACGGTGCGCTGGAAGACCGTCTCCAGGGACGACGGCCACGCCAGCAGCGGCGACTTCACGTTCGGCATCGGACCGTCCGCCTACGCCGCCAGCGCCGGGCCCGCGCCCGCCCTGGCCGCGCCGCCGACCGCGGCCAGCCCGCTCATCGTGGCGGGCCACTGGGTCTTCTACGTCGGGCTCGGCCTCCTCGTGGGCGGCGCGTGGGTGTCGCTGTTCGCGCTGCGCGGGGGCGTGCGCCGGCTCCTGATCGTGACGCTCCTGGGTGCGCTGGTCATGATCGCCGGGCTGGCCGTGTACGGCGCCGCCCAGGCGGCCGAGGACGGCACGCCACTTGCCGCGGTGCCGGCCACGTCGCTCGGGCTGGGGCTGCTCGCGCAGGCGGTGCCCGGGCTGATCGCGGCCGCGTGCGTCGAGCTCGCGCTGCTGCTGCGGGGCAGGGGCCGATCGATGGCGCTCGCCGTCGCCACCGCGAGCGCGGCCGTGACGATCCTCGTGCACGTGCTCACGACGCACGCCGCGTCGAGCCGGGCCGCGCTGCTGGAGGTGGCGGTGCAGTGGGCGCACCTGGCCGCGTTCGCCACGTGGATCGGCGGCCTCGCGGCGCTCCTGATCGCGGTCGGGACCCAGCCGTCGCCGGCGAAGGCGGCCGCGGTGCGCCGGTTCTCGCAGGTGGCGGCGGTGTCGCTGGCGGTGGTGGGGCTCACCGGGCTGCTGCGCACGGTCGACGAGGTGGCCGCCTGGGCCGCGCTCGCGGGCACGCTGTTCGGCCAGCTCGTGGTGGTGAAGGTGGGTCTGCTGCTGGCGCTGGCCGCGCTCGGCGCCTGGAACCGCTATCGCTCGGTACCTGCGGCCGAGCGCACCCTGCGCGGCCTGCGGCGGGTGGGCAGGGTAGAGATCGGCGTCGCCGCCGTGACGCTGGTCGCGTCGGCGATCCTCACGTCGCTGGTCCCGCCGTTCCTCGTGCAGACCGCCGCCCGGCGGCCCGCGCCTCCGGTGGTTCTGGCGCGGGCGGCGGGGGTGCCGGCCGTGCGGGCGACGCTGGAGATCACCCCGGGCTACCCGGGCCAGAACCGGTTCACGCTTCGCGCCTATGACGCGAAGACGAGCCGGGCGGTGGCGGGCAGCGTCACACTGCGGTTCGAGATGCCCGCCCGGCCCGAGGTGGCCGCGTCGACGCTGGACCTGACGCGCGCGACCGACGGCAGCTACGTCGCGCTGGGCGACAACCTCACGCTGATCGGCGACTGGCGCGTCACGGCCGTGGTCGGCCAGAGCGCCCCTCCGATGCAGGTCCCCTTCCAGGTCCAGTGCAACCCGACGCCCCAGCAGCTGCACCAGATGACGATGGGCAGCATGCCGATGGTGTACGGCGTGCGCCTGGCGTACGGGTGGCAGCTGCAGGCGTACCTGACGCCCGGGCGGCCGGGAAGGAACACGCTGCACCTGGCGTTCACCGACCAGCGCAACGGCCCGGTCGTCGTGCAGGACACCCCGACGGTCACGGCCCGGCTGGGGAGCGCGATGCGGACGCTGCAGGTCCTGCGGCTCGCGTTCGGCACCCCGACGACGAACCAGTTCTACGCGGTGGGGACGTTCGCTTCGGGCCGCTGGGACTTCCACGTGACGGCCGCGGCGGACGACGGCACCCGGCTGGACAGCACGTTCTCGCTGACGCTGGGAAGGTAGCGGGCGGCGCCGAACTCCCCCCACCTCTCGAGAGCGGGCGCCGCACGCCCAGGCTACGGAACCCGCGGGGGAGTGAACGTGACAGAATCGTCAGGCATCGCGGCGGGGCTGATGGGGCCATCGAACTGGCCTGCCTTGTGTCGAGGCGACGTCCGGTGCCGGTCTCACCGGTGCTCCGCCGCCAGGTAGCGGCGGTGACGCGCCAGGAACGCCTGGTCGCCCCCCTCCAGGATCTGCCGGGCCTGGTCGGCCACCTCCGCCGCCTCCAGGCCGCCGCAGGCCAGGACCCGGCTCCGGTCCGCGTCCGCGTCGAGCGCCAGGACCAGCTCCGCGTCGCCCAGCACCGGGATGTTCGCGTTGTGCGTGGCGACGATCACCTGGCGCGTCTCGCAGACCCGGCTCAGCACCCCAACCACCTCGTCGTAGATGTAGCGGTTGTCCAGGTCGTCCTCCGGCTGGTCGATGACCAGCGGCTCCTCGCCGCTCGCCAGCGCCAGCGCCAGCAGCGCCATCGCCCGCTGTCCCGGCGACACCTCGTCGATCGACGCCCAGGACTCGGCGCCCGCCGCGCCCAGGTCGACCTCCACCACCACCCGGTCGGGCGTGTCCGCCTCCTCGATCCGGCGCACGGCGGCGGGCGGCAGGGCCACCAGCTTGCCGGCGGTGACCGGGGAGCTGCCGAGCGCGGCGACGGCGGCCGGTCCCTGCCGGATCGCGTCGCCGACGGCCCCTGGCGCCTCCTGGGCCAGCCGCTGCACCTGGTCGGAGCGCACGCCCTGGCCCTGCAGCGCGGCCTCCAGCGCCTGCACCACCAGTGAGCGGTCCGCCAGCGGACGCACGGCCAGGCGGACTCGCGGCCCCAGTGCCGCGCCCAGCGTCCGCGCGGCCTTCTCGACCAGCCGCGACTTGCGGCGCCGCGCCTCCCCCAGATGACGCAGCGCATCGCGCCTGGCGTCCACGGTCGCCTGCCGGCGCTCGCGCCTGGCCGGCAGCTCGGTGAGCCGCTCCTCCAGCTCGACGGCTCGCTGCTGCAGCCGCCGCAGCTGCCGCGGGTCGGAGATGCCGGCGGTCGCCAGCTGCGCCTCGATCTCGCGCCGGCGCC
>DASQZW010000187.1:0-19884 GCA_035638495.1 Terriglobales bacterium | reverse complement strand
GCCGCACAAGGGCGTCAACCCGGACGAGGTGGTGGCCGTGGGCGCCGCCATCCAGGCCGGCGTGCTCAAGGGCGAGGTCAAGGACGTCCTCCTGCTGGACGTCACCCCGCTGTCCCTGGGCATCGAGACGCTCGGCGGCGTCTTCAGCAAGCTGATCGAGCGCAACACCACCATCCCGACGTCGCGGTCCCAGATCTACAGCACCGCCGCGGACAACCAGACGACCGTCGAGGTGCACGTGCTCCAGGGCGAGCGCGAGTTCGCCCGCGACAACCGGACGCTGGGCCGCTTCCACCTGGACGGCATCGCGCCGGCGCCGAGGGGGATGCCCCAGATCGAGGTCACGTTCGACATCGACGCGAACGGCATCCTCAGCGTCAAGGCGCAGGACAAGGGCACCGGGCGCGAGCAGTCGGTGACCATCACGGCGTCGTCCACGCTGAGCAAGGACGACGTGGAGCGCATGGTCCGGGAGGCCGAGTCGCACGCGAGCGAGGACCGCTCCCGGCGCGAGGAGGTCGAGCTCCGGAACCAGGCGGACCAGATGGTCTACCAGGCCGAGAAGGTCCTGAAGGAGAACGAGGAGCGCATCCCGGCCGAGGTCAAGACCGAGGTCGAGGGCAAGATGGAGGAGCTCAAGACCGCGTCCAAGGGCGGCGACGTGACCGCGCTGCGGAAGGCGATGGACGAGTTCAACGAGTCGCTGGGCAAGGTCGGCCAGCACATCTACCAGGGCGCCGGCGCCTCGTCCGGCGGCGGGCAGGCTCCGACCGGCGAGAAGAAGCCGGAGGACGACGTCGTCGACGCCGACTACCGCGAAGTCAACTGAGAACAACCACAACGCTGAGCCTGTGAGGACCCCGCCGGATTTCCGGCGGGGTCCTCGACGGTCCGGCCGGTACAATCCGCTTCGCGCCGACGTAGCTCAGCTGGCAGAGCAGTCGCCTCGTAAGCGACAGGTCCGGGGTTCGAATCCCCGCGTCGGCTCCAGGCGTCACTCTTAATCCCCGCTTTCGCTGACCCTAACCTGCAGCGAAGTAGGTTGGGCTTCGGTTTCCACGGCCGGCATGGCACGGCCACAGGAAGGAGGAGCCCATGGCCCGAACGTCCGTCCGTCGCCTCGTGGCGGCCGCAGCCCTCGGCCTCGCCAGCACCCTCGTGGCGGTGCCGGCCGCGGCCGGCGACCGCGCGCCTGCACGTCATGTCCTGCTGCTGTCCGTCGACGGCCTGCACCAGACCGACCTGGCGTTCTACGTCCGGCAGCATCCCGGCTCGGCGCTGGCCCGCCTGGTCCGCGGTGGCGTCGAGTTCACGCGTGCCGAGGCGCCGGTGCCGTCCGACTCGTTCCCCGGCCTGATCGCCCAGGTCACCGGCGGCAACCCGGCCAGCACCGGGATCTACTACGACGACACGTTCAACCACGCCCTGCTCCCGGCGGGCACCACCAGCTGCGCGGGCGTGCAGCCCAACGCCGAGGTCACGTACTTCGAGCAGCTCGACCGCGACCAGCACTCGCTCGACGCAGGCCAGGGGCTGGCCGGGCTGCCCGGCAGCATCCTGCAGATGACCGGCAGCCCGACCACCCTCATCGACCCCGCCCAGCTGCCGGTCGACCCGACGTCCTGCCGCCCCGTTTTCCCGCACCAGTACCTGAAGGTGAACACCATCTTCGAGGTCGCGCGCGCGGCCAGGCTGCGCACCGCGTGGTCGGACAAGCACCCCGCCTACGAGGTCCTGAACGGACCGTCCGGCACGGGCGTCCAGGATCTCTTCACCCCGGAGATCAACAGCGACGCGCCGATCGCCGGCTCGAGCAACGACTGGACCACCGACAACGCCCTGACCCAGCAGTACGACAACTACAAGGTCGAGGCCGTGATCAACGAGATCGAGGGGTTCGACCACAGCGGGACGACGCGCGTGGGCACGCCCGCGATCTTCGGCATGAACTTCCAGACGGTCTCGACCGCGCAGAAGCTGCCGGTCTCTGACGGCCTGAAGGGCGGCTACCTGGCCGACGGCGTCACTCCCGGCCCGCTGCTGAGCCGTGCCCTCGACTTCATCAACAGCGAGGTCGGCGCGATGCTGGCGGCCATCTCCCGGCAGCACCTCGAGCGGAGCACGGCGGTCATCCTCTCGGCCAAGCACGGCCAGTCGCCGCAGGACCCCGCGAAGCTGACCCGCATTCCCGACGGCCCGATCATGGACGCGCTGGACGCGGCCTGGCAGGCCGCCCATCCGGCGGCGACCCAGCCGCTCGTGCTCGGCTCCGTGAACGACGACGGCATGGTCATCTGGCTGACCGACCGGTCGCAGGCCGCCGCGGACTTCGCGAAGCAGTTCCTGCTCGATCACTCCGGCACCGGGAACGACATCAACGGGAACCCGAAGGCCTACACCGCGTCCGGCCTTCGCCAGGTCTTCGCCGGCGAGGCGGCCGCAGACTTCTTCCACGCCAAGCCCGGCGACCCGCGCGTGCCCGACGTGTTCGGCGTCTCGCAGGTCGGCGTGGTCTACACGGGCGGCAAGAAGAAGATCGCCGAGCACGGCGGCGACAACCCCCAGGACCGCGACGTGCCGCTGGTCGTGTCGGGAGCGCCCGTCGGGGAGACCGGCGTCGAGGATGACCCGGTCGAGACGACGCAGATCGCGCCGACCATCCTCCGGCTGCTCGGCCTGGATCCCCGGTCCCTGAAGTCCGTCCGGATCGAGGGCACGAGGACGCTGCCGCTGGGCTGATCCCGGTTCCGGCTGTTCGCTACGATCGCGCGGGTTGGAACACGTTATCGTCGAACAGCTCCGCGACGAGGAGCTGGCGCTGGTGCGGCCGCTCCTCGTCGACCTCCACCTGCACGAGCAGCCGCACTACGCTGACCACCCCCAGCTGACGCGCGAGCAGCTGGAGGCGTCGATGGACGAGGTGCGGTCCCGGTTCACGGGCGAGAACGTGATCTTCGCCGTCCGGGACCGGGCGGGCGGGCTCGCGGGGTTCGCGTGGGTGGTCCTGTTCGACCCGGGCACCGGCCTCGAGGGCGAGGTGGCCGAGGTCTACGTGGCCGAGGCCCACCGCGGCCGGGGGGTGGGCGAGGCGCTGCTGCGCCGGGCGGTGGAGCTGTTCCGCGCCCGCGGCGTGACGCTCGGCTACGTGTGGACGCGGTCCGAGAACGAGGCGGCGACGCGCCTGTACCGCTCGGCCGGGTTCGAGCCCACCACCCAGCTCGTCCTCACGTGGTACCCGTCGAGCTGAACTCCCTCCGCCCTCGCGGGGGAGGGCCGGAGCGGGGACTAGACTTCGCGCTGTGATCGGCCGGACCATCTCGCCGGCGGCGCTCGTGGCATCCGTGCTCGTCGCCGCGCTGGTCGGCGGCGCCGTCGCCGCGGGGGTGACGCTCGTCGTCCTCCGCCAGCAGTCGCGGACCAACCCCCAGAACGTGAGCCTGGGCAGCAACGTCACCATCAAAGAAGAGGACGCGACGACCACCGTGGCCAGGAACGCCCAGCCCGCGGTCGTCTCGATCGTGACCGACGCCGGCAAGCTCACCCACGGCTCCGGCTTCCTGGTGACGACCGACGGGTACATCGTCACCAACGTCGGCGTCGTGGCCAACGCCCAGACGCTGGCGGTGCTGCTGGCCACGGACAACAAGCGGCACGACGCCCGGCTCGTCGACTACGACTGCACCACCGGCGTGGCCGTCCTGAAAGTGGACCAGGTGTCCAACCTGCCCACACTCTCGCTGGACACGTCGGCCGACCTGACGACCGGCCAGACGGTGGTCGTCGTGCCGGGCGTGCTGGGCGGCGCGCACGGGGTGAGCCGCGGCGTCATCGGCAGCCTCCACGACATCGTGCCGGTAACGGTGAGCTGGGGGCCGGCCGACGCGCAGATGAGCAACGTGATCCGCACGGACGCCCAGGTCGACGCCGGCGCCTCGGGGGCGCCGCTGCTGAACGTGGGCGGCCAGGTGATCGGCGTCTCGATGACCGCCACCAGCCAGGGGCAGCCGACCCAGTTCGCGCTGCCGGCGAGCAACCTGCAGCCCGAGATCGAGCAGATCGTGCAGAGCGGCGGCCTGGTCGTGCCGTCGGTGGGGGCCGAGACACTGGACGTCTCCGCCGACGCCGCCGCGATCAGGGGCGGGGCGGCCGGCGCCCGGATCGTGACGGCGGATCCCGGCGGTCCGGCCGCGGGCGCCGGGCTCGTGAGCGGGGACGTCATCACCCAGGTGGACGACCAGCGGTTGGACGACGCGCACCCGCTGGCGCAGGTCCTCAGGATGCAGTTCAAAGCGGACCAGCGCGTGACGATCACCTACTCGCGAGGGACCTCGAGCGCGCAGGTCCAGCTCACGCTGCAGGGCGTCCACCCGGCCTGCCGCTGAAGATCGAGAACCAGAGAAGAGGACGAGACCTTGGATGTGACCTGGCATGGACAGAGCTGCTTTCGGCTGCGCGGACGCGGCGCCGCGGTGGTCACCGACCCGTTCCCGCCGGCGCTCGGCCCCCGGCTGCGCCTGGAGGGCAACGTGGTGACGGTCAGCCATCCCCACGAGAACCACAGCCACGTGCAGTCGGTGAAGGACGCGTACGTGATCGAGGGTCCGGGCGAGTACGAGGTGGCCGGGGTCACCGTGCAGGGGCTGCCGACGTACCACGACAACCAGCGGGGCGCGGAGCACGGCTTCAACACCGTGTACGTGATCGAGCTGGACGACGTCCGGGTGTGCCACCTGGGCGACCTCGGCCACACGCTGGACGATCGAGCGCTGGAGACGATCGGCAACGTGGACGTGCTGCTGGTCCCCGTCGGCGGCGGACGGACGCTGGACGGCGCCAGGGCCGCGGAGGTCGTGCGCCAGGTCGAGCCCCGATACGTGGTGCCCATGCACTTCGGGCACCCCGCGCTGAAGACGGAGCTGGCGCCCGTCGAGCGGTTTCTGAAGGAGATGGGCGTGCCCGAGAGCGAGGCGCAGTCAAAGCTCACGGTGCAGGCGAGCTCGGCCGAGGCCGAGACGAAGGTCGTGGTCCTCGAGCCCCGGAGCTGACGCCTCGCGGGCTGATGCATACCCCCTCCCCCAACCCCCTCCCCCGCAAGGGCGGGAGGGGGAGGTTCGCTCGCCGCGGCTCGCTCCGACCTGCGGTAGACTCGAAAAAACCGCAGGAGGTCCAGGTTGTCGAACTACGTATTCGTGACCGGCGGTGTAGTGTCCTCACTCGGCAAGGGGATCACGGCTGCCTCGATCGGCAACGTACTGAAGAGCCGGGGCCTCTCGGTCTACCTGCAGAAGCTGGACCCCTACCTCAACGTCGACCCGGGCACGATGAGCCCCTACCAGCACGGCGAGGTCTTCGTGACCGACGACGGCGCCGAGACCGACCTGGACCTGGGCCACTACGAGCGCTTCGTCGACGAGAACCTCTCGGCCGCCTCCAACGTGACCACGGGCAAGGTCTACTCCGAGGTGATCGCGAAGGAGCGTCGCGGCGACTACCTCGGCGCGACCGTCCAGGTCATCCCCCACGTCACCAACGAGATCAAGGAGCGGATCCTCCGGGCCCAGCGCGAGTCGCAGGCCGAGGTCGTCGTCTGCGAGGTCGGCGGGACCGTCGGCGACATCGAGAGCCAGCCGTTCCTGGAGGCTATCCGCCAGCTCAAGAACGACCTCGGCCGCAACCACGTCTTCTATGTCCACGTCTCGCTGGTCCCGATCATCCGGGGCGAGGAGATGAAGACCAAGCCCACCCAGCACTCGGTGCAGGCGCTGCGGGCCATCGGCATCCAGCCGGACGCGATCGTGGCGAGGTCCGAGCAGCCGATCGACCAGGACCTGAAGGACAAGATCGCCCTCTTCTGCGACGTCCCCCGCGAGGCGGTCGTCGGCGTGCCGGACCTCGAGTCGATCTACGAGGTGCCGCTGATGCTGGAGGCCGCCGGCCTGGGCCGCGCCATCGCCCGCCACCTCGGCTTCGACACCGCGCGGCACGAGCCCGACCTCGCGCCCTGGCGCCGGCTGACGGAGCGCATGCGGAAGCCGAAGGGCGTCGTCCCGGTGGCGCTCGTCGGCAAGTACGTCCAGCTGCCCGACGCCTACCTGTCGGTCATGGAGGCGCTGCGCCACGCGGGCTTCCACCACGACGTGGCGGTGGACATCCGCTGGGTCTCGTCGGAGCGCGTGGACCAGGGCGACACAGCGCTGCTCAAGGGGGTGGCTGGCATCGTGGTGCCCGGCGGGTTCGGCCACCGCGGCATCGAGGGCAAGATCGTGGCTTCGCGGTACGCGCGGCACAACCGGATCCCGTACCTGGGCCTCTGCCTGGGCATGCAGTGCGCGGTCATCGACGTCGCCCGCGAGGCGCTCGACGCCCCCGACGCCAACTCGACCGAGTTCGCCGCGTTCACGTCCACACCGGTCATCGACCTGATGCCGGAGCAGCGCGACGTGGCCAACCTGGGCGGGACCATGCGACGCGGGCTGTACCCGTGCAAGCTGGCGCCCGGCTCGCTCGCCCACCAGGCCTACGGGGAGCAGGTGGTCTACGAGCGCCACCGCCACCGCTTCGAGTTCAACAACGAGTACCGCGAGGTGCTCCAGGAGGCGGGGATCATCTTCAGCGGTCTGTCGCCGAACGGCCGGCTGGTAGAGATCATCGAGCTCGCCGACCACCCGTGGTTCGTGGCCAGCCAGTTCCATCCGGAGTTCCGGAGCCGGCCGCAGCGGCCGCACCCGCTGTTCCGCGACTTCGTCGCCGCCGCCATCTCGGCCAGCGGGATCGACCAGATGGAGCTGCGGCCGCAGGAGCTGCAGCAGGCCGAGACGGGCTGAGGCCGCCCGCCTTCGCGATGGAGGAGGATGCGCGCAGCACCTACGTAGAGGTTGGGACGCACGTGATGCCGGACCTGGTGCCGGCGACGGAGGCCGCCGCGCTGGCCAGCGCGCGCGGCATCGGGAGGGGTGACTCAGAACGCGCGCGCGAGGCGGCGGGCGCCGCCATGCTCCACGCACTGGAGGTGCTGGGCATCTGCGGGCGGGTGGTCCTCGGACCCCGCGGTGACCGCATCCTCTCCCACGGCGCGACCGTGGGACGGCCCGAGGACCCGCACTGGGACCTGGGCGTCTACCCCGTCGAGGGCGCCAGCCTGGTCGGGAAGGGCCTGCCGGGGGCGATCTCGATGCTGGTGGCGGTGGAACGGGGCGGCTTTCCGGTCCTGCCCGCCGTCTGGTACGTCGAGAAGATCGTGGCCGGCCCGGCCGCCCGCGGGGCGCTGGACCTCGACGATCCCCTGGCCGACAACCTGCGGCGCATCGCGTTCTCCCGGGACGCCCGGCCGGCGGACCTGGCGGTGGCGGTCCTCGACCGGCCGCGGCACCACGAGCTGATCGAAGAGGTCCGCGACACCGGGGCCAGGATCGTGCTGCTGGAGGAGGGCGAGATCGCCGGCGCCCTCCTGGCAGCGACCCGGGACACTGGCATCGACGCCATGGTGGGGATCGGCGGCCTGCAGGAGACGATCATGGCGGCGTGCGCGGTGCGCTGCCTCGGCGGCGAGATCCAGGCCCGGCTGTGGCCGCGCAACGACGAGGAGCGGGTGCTGGCCGGCGACCAGGTGGGCCGGGTGTACGGGGTGGCGGAGCTGTCGCCGGAGCACGTCGACTGCTCGGTGACCGGCGTCAGCGGCGGCCCGCTCCTCCGTGCCGCGTGGTTCGGCAGCCAGGGCGCGGAGACGGAGTCGCTGACGATGTCCAGCCGCGCCCGCACGGTCCGACGGATCCGGACCTGGCACCTCCGGACGGGCAAAGCGCGCTGAGCGCGCGGACGGGCGAACCGCTCATGCGGACCAATGTGCGGTTCGCGGGGCGTGGGAAGCGCTCGTGCGGACCAATGTGCGGAATCCGTAAACGCTCCGGGTTGGGCGGATTACCGCGTCACCGCCATGGGTATGCTCACTACAAATGAGTTCGGTGCCGCCACCTTACGGCCCGCCCCCGCCCCCGCCTCCGCCTCCTGAGGAGCCGCGGGGCTACCAGCCGTTCGACTCGTACTACCGCCCCCAGCCGCAACCCCAGCCGCAGAACGCGAGGCGCGGCGGGCTGGCAGGCGGGCTCGTCGCGCTGCTCGCAGCCATCTGGGCGTACGGCAAGTACGCCCTGCTGTTCCTGACCAAGTTCGGCGCCGCCAAGACGCTCCTGACGCTGCTGATCAGCTTCGGCGCCTACGCGATCTTCGGCGGTCCCTGGTTCGCGGCCGCCCTCGTGCTGATGATCCTGGTCCACGAGATGGGCCACGTCATCGAGATTCGACGACAGGGTATGGCCGCCTCGGCCCCGCTCTTCATCCCGTTCTTCGGCGCGGCGATCTTCCAGCGCCAGCACCCGACCGACGCGCTGAAGCAGGCCCAGATCGGCATCGCCGGACCGCTCGCGGGCACGGTCGGGGCAACGGCCGCGTTCGTCCTGTACGGGTACCTGCACTTCTGGCCGCTGCTCCTGGCCGCGTACCTGGGCTTCTTCATCAACGTCTTCAACCTGATCCCCGTCGGCATGCTGGACGGGGGCTGGATCCTTGCCGTGGTTTCGAAGTGGTTCCAGGTCTTCGGCCTGGCCGTGCTCCTGCTGGCCGTCTTCTTCCTCGGGCTCAACCCGATCGTCCTGATCATCGTCCTGCTGGGCCTGCCGGCCCTCCTGGACCGCTTCCGCAACGACCGCCTCGCCTACTACCAGTCGGTGCCGGTGCCCGCCCGGCTGGCGATGGGCGCCGCCTGGCTCTTCCTGGTGGCGTACCTGGCCTTCGCGGCGTACCAGACCCACCTGCTGCTTGCCGGCCTGGTTGGGTAAACTGCCCCATTCACAGAGCGAGCACATCATGAAGACACAGATCCATCCCACCTTCTACGAAGACGCGGTCGTCACCTGCGTCTGCGGCAACACGTTCACGACCGGCTCCACCCAGAAGGAGCTGAAGACCGAGATCTGCGCCGCCTGCCATCCGTTCTACACGGGGACGCAGCGGATCGTCGACACCGGCGGTCAGGTCGAGCGGTTCCGCAAGCGGGCGGCCAAGGCGACGCGATAGGCGCCGCCCTGTACGCTATGCCGCCAGACGAAGCGGCCGTCCCACAGCTCCCGCCGGCGCCGAAGGACGGCTTCTTCTACGGCGGTCAGGCGGTCATCGAGGGCGTGATGATGCGCGGGCGCAGGCACTACGCCGTCGCGGTCCGGGTACCGCGCACCGGCGAGATCCGCGTGGACCGCGGCGAGCTGACCGCGCCGATCTACACGCACCCCGTCTGGAAGCTGCCGTTCATTCGCGGCCTGGCGCTCCTCGCCGAGCAGATCCACCTGGGGACCCGCAGCCTCAGCTGGTCCGCGCAGGTCAACGCCGGCGCGCAGGACATCCAGATCGGGGGGCGTGAGGTGGCCATCTCGCTGGCCGCGGCGGCGATCGGCAGCGTGCTGCTGTTCTTTGGCCTGCCGCTGCTCGGCGCCAGCCTGACCGTCCACCGCTCCAGCTCGTTCTGGTTCGTGCTCGTCGAGGGCCTGATCCGGGTCGGGCTGGTGCTGGGCTACCTCTCGCTCATCGCCCTGATGCGGGACGTGCGGCGCGTCTTCCAGTACCACGGGGCGGAGCACAAGACGATCAACGCCTACGAGGCCGGCGAGCCGCTGGAGGTGGCCCGCGTGCGCACCGCCAGTGTGCTGCACCCCCGCTGCGGCACGGGCTTCCTGCTCGTGGTGCTCGTCGTCAGCGTGCTCGTCTTCAGCCTGGTGGCGATCTTCCACCCCAACTGGTTCTGGCTCATCGTCTCCCGCGTCCTCGGCATTCCGGTGATCGCGGGCATCGGCTTCGAGTGGATCCGGCTCATGGCCCGGCACCGGAACAATCCGGTCGTGCGGGTGCTCCTGCTGCCCGTGCTGTACACACAGCGGTTCACGACCCGCGAGCCGGACGACGGCATGCTGGAGGTCGCGATCGCGGCGCTCAACGCGGCGCGCAGCGGTGAGGCGCAGGCGTCGTCGCGGCCACCGCCCCGAGTCGCGGAGGCGGGCGCATGATCGAGCGCCTGGAGGCCATCGACCGGCGCTACCACGAGCTGCAGCAGCAGATGGCCAGCCCGGAGGTGACGTCCGACCCGCAGCGGCTGGCCTCGCTGGGCCGAGAGCTGCGCAGCCTGGAGGAGCTGGTGGGGACGTACGCGCGCTACCGCGAGGCGCAGCGCCAGGCGGAGGAGGCGCGGGACCTGCTGCGCCAGGAGCGCGACCCCGAGATGCAGGAGTTCCTGCGCGGCGAGGAGCATGCTGCCCAGCAGCGGCTGGTCGACCTGGACGAGCGCCTGAAGGTGCTGCTCCTGCCCCGCGACCCGAACGACGACCGCGACGTGGTGGTCGAGATCCAGGGCGCGGAGGGCGGCCAGGAGGCGGCCCTGTTCGCGGCCGACCTCTTCCGCATGTACTCCCGTTGGGCCGAGTCGAAGGGCTGGAAGGTCGAGGTGATCGAGAGCCAGACCAACGGCATCGGCGGCTTCGACCGGGTGGAGTTCGAGGTCCACGGCGACGGCGCCTATTCGCAGCTCAAGTTCGAGGGCGGGGTGCACCGCGTCCAGCGCGTGCCCGAGACGGAGAGCCAGGGCCGCATCCACACGTCGGCGGCGACCGTCGCGGTCCTGCCCGAGGCCGACGAGGTGGAGGTCGCGCTCCCCGAGAAGGACCTCAAGATCGAGACGTCGACGTCCACCGGGCCCGGCGGCCAGAGCGTGAACACGACGTACTCCGCGATCCGGATCACGCACCTGCCGACGGGGATGGTGGTGTCGATCCAGGACGAGAAGTCGCAGCTCAAGAACAAGGAGAAGGCGCTGCGCGTGCTCAGGACCCGCCTGTACGAGCGGAAGATGGCCGAGCAGCACGCGGCACAGGAGGCCAGGCGGCGCTCCATGGTCCGCACCGGGAACCGCTCCGAGAAAATCCGGACGTACAACTTCAAGGAGAACCGCGTCACGGACCACCGGATCAACGCGACGCTCTACAAGCTCGACCGCATCCTGGCGGGCGACCTGGACGAGCTGATCACGCTGCTGGCGGCCGCCGCCCGGGAGGAGCAGCTCAGCGACGACGGCCGGAACGGCTCGTAAGCGTGGAGCTGTTGTTCCCGTGCCCGATCTCACCCTGCTCGAGATCCTGCGCCGCGCCACCGGCTACCTGACGACCCACCGCTCCAGCTCGCCCCGCCTCGACGCCGAGGTCCTGCTCGCCCACGCGCTCGGCGTGCGCCGCCTCGACCTGTACCTGCAGTTCGACCGGCCGCTCAGCGACGACGACCTGGCGCCCTACCGCGACCTGATCGCGCGGCGGGGGAGGGGCGAGCCGGTCGCCTACCTGGTCGGGCGCCGCGAGTTCATGAAGCTGGACATCGAGGTCACGCCGGCGGTCCTGGTGCCCAACCCCGACACCGAGGTGCTGGTGCAGCGCGCGGTCTCGTGGGCGCGCGAGCGGGGTGGAGCGCTTCGCGTGGCCGACGTGGGCACGGGCAGCGGCTGCATCGCGGTGGCAATCGGCCACTACGTGCCGGAGGCCGTCATCTTCGCGTCGGACGACGACGCCGCCGCGCTCGAGGTGGCCGGGCGCAACGTGCGCGCGCACGGCCTCGCCGACCGGGTCACCCTGTTGCAGGGCGACCTGCTCGACCCGCTGCCCGGCGGCCTGGACCTGATCTGCGCGAACCTCCCCTACGTGCCGGAGGGAACGGCGCTCCCGCCCGAGGTGGTCGCCCAGCCTGCGCACGCGCTGTTCGCGGCGGAGGGCGGCGCGGCGCTGGTCCGCCGCCTGCTCGGCGCGTCCCCGGGCCGGCTGCGCCCCGGCGGGGCGCTGCTCGCCGAGATCGATCCGTCGCAGCGCGACGCCCTGCTGGGCGGCCTGGAGGGGTACGCGGGACACCGCTTCCACCGCGACCTCGGCGGCCACCTGCGCGTTCTCGAAGCGTGGATATCCTGACCGCCGGCGCGCACGGGATCGCGCGCGTCGTCGAGCTGCTTCGCGCGGGCGAGGTGATCGGGTTTCCCACCGACACCGTGTACGGCCTCGCGGCGCTGGCGGCGCACGAACGGGCGGTCCGCAGGGTGTTCGAGATCAAGGGCCGCTCGCTCAGCCAGCCGCTGATCCTGATGGTCGCCGACGCCGGGCAGCTGGAGGGCTGGGCCCACGTGGACGAGCGGGCGCGGGCGTACATGCGGCGCTGGTGGCCAGGGCCCCTGACCCTGGTCCTGCCCGCCCGGGAGGGCATCGGGCCGCCGCTGACCAGTGCGACGCGGCCGCGCACGATCGCGGCGCGCATCCCCGACCACGCGGTGGCCCTCGCCCTGCTGCGGGCGACCGGCGAGCCGCTCGCCACGACGAGCGCGAACCGCAGTGGCGAGCCGCCCGCGCTGACGCCGCTGGAGTCCGCGTGGGTGGAGGGCCTCGCCGCGGTGCTGGACGGCGGGCGGGCGCCGGGCGCGGTCCCGAGCACCCTGCTCGACATCAGCCGCGCGGAGCCCCGCGTCCTTCGCGCGGGCCCGGTGCCGGCGGAGGCCCTGGTCTCCGGCGCGTAGCTTCCGCGGCGTCCCGATCCTCTATGCTCTTGCCCGTCATGGCGGTGGGAGCTGTTTGCGCTCGCTACGGCGAAGAGGTCGACAACCGCAGCTTCGGCTGACGCGTGCGGCCGCCCATCGCGGCCGTACCGCGCCCATCGGCCGGCCGCTCCTGGCCGGCCGGACACCAGTCGAAGTCAGGAGGATCTCGCAGTGACTTTCCCGAAGATCGAGCTGCACGTCCACCTGGAGGGCACCGTCCGCCCCCGCACCCTGCTCGAGATCGCCCGTCGCAACAGTCTGCCGCTCCCTGCGGACACCGAGGAGGGCCTGGCCGATCTCTACCGGTACCGTGACTTCACCCACTTCCTGTCGGTGTGGGCGCACACGACGCGCGTCCTCCGGGGCGAAGCGGACTTCCGGCAGGTCGTCGTGGAGTACGCGCGCGACGCGGCGTCCCACGGCGCCGTGTACGTCGAGGGCATCTTCGCGCCCGCGGAGCCGGCGCAGCGCGGCACGAGCTGGGACGAGGTGTTCACCGGGTACTGCGACGGCGCGCAGCAGGCCCGCGAGGAGACCGGGGTCGAGGTGCGCCTCACGCCGGACATCCCGCGCGGCTTTCCGCTGGAGTACGCCGAGCTCACCGCCCGACACGCGATCCGCTACCGCGAGCGTGGCGTGGTCGCGCTCGGCATCGGGGGCTCCGAGGAGATCCCGCCGGAGCGCTTTGAGCGGGCGTTCGCGGTCGGCCGCGCCGGCGGGCTGGCGTCCGTGCCGCACGCCGGCGAGTGGGCCGGCGCGCGCTCGGTGTGGGGCGCGCTGGAGTCGCTGCGCCCGGACCGGATCCGTCACGGCGTGCGCGCGGTGGAGGACGGCGACCTGGTGTCGGAGCTCGCCGCCCGGCGGGTGGTCCTGGACGTCTGCCTGATCTCGAACGTGGTCACGCACGTGTACGGCTCCCTGGCCGAGCACCCGCTGCCGCGGCTGATGGCGGCCGGGATCACGTGCTCGCTCTCGACCGACGACCCCGCGATGTTCGGCACGGACCTGTCGCGCGAGTACGACGCGGCGGCGGCGCTGGGCATCGACCCGGAGCGACTCTACTGGGCCGGCGTGGAGGGGGCGCTGTGCGACGAGGCCACGCGGTCCCGGCTCGCCGAGCAGGGCCGCGCGACTGACTGGAGCGGCTTTCGGGCGCCGGTCCGGGAGTGAGGACCCATTGTCCGCGTTTTGTCCGGCTTGACCACCCACGATGGGCGCCTGGCGAAGGCGCGGCAGGTTCGCAGGGCCCTTGAAAAGCTGGGATGGGCCTGCGTGGGGACCGTCGGATCTCACCGCAAGTACCGACGAGGGAGCGCCACCCGGATCTTCGCTCATCACGACAGTGTCGACCTGGGAGGACCGGCGCTCGCGCGCATCGCCAGGGACTACGGCGTCCGGCTTGACGAGCTGAGGAGATTGCTCTAGATGATTGACGTCGAGATGGCGGCACGCTCGCGGATCAGGGTGGAGTTCTTCTTCGACTCCGACTTCGGGCTCTGGCACTACGCCGTGAACGAGCCCGATTTGCCGGGCATCAACGGCGGGGGCGTTCCTACCCTGAACGAGGCTCGGCAGCAGGCGGCCGAAGTGATCGCGCTGATGCTGCGCTCGGAAGACAAGCCGCCCGAGCAGGCCGGCGGCCACGTCGAGTACCTGCCGGTCGTGGTGGGCTGACGGCACGGGGCGTGCGGACCCGCGACGCACGTCCCGGATAGCATTTCCTGTGATGGCTCCCGAGACCCAGACGACGCTCACGTTCCGCGCGCTCGACGACGCCGACCCCGCGGTCGCGGACCTCATCCGTCGCGAGTACCGGAGGCAGAGCCAGACCCTCGAGCTGATCCCCTCCGAGAACCTCGCCAGCCCCGCCATCCTCGAGGCGCTCGGCACCCTGCTGACCAACAAGTACGCCGAGGGCTACCCGGGTCGCCGGTACTACGGCGGCTGCGAGGTCATGGACGAGATCGAGCGGCTGGCCCAGGACCGGGCCCGCCGGCTCTTCGGCGCCGACTACGTGAATGTCCAGCCCCACGCCGGGTCCCAGGCGAACACGGCCGTCTACTCGGCCATCTGCAAGCCAGGGGACCCGGTGATGGGCATGGACCTGGCCGCCGGCGGCCACCTCACCCACGGCAGCCCGGCGAACTTCAGCGGCAAGCTCTACGACGTCCACGCCTACCTGGTCGACCGCGAGACGGAGCTGATCGACTACGACGCGATGCAGCGCCAGGCGGAAGCGGTCCGGCCGAAGATGCTGCTCGCCGGCTACTCGGCGTACCCGCGCCGCGTCGACTTCGCCCGGATGCGGGAGATCGCCGATTCGGTCGGCGCGGTGCTCGTGACGGACATGGCCCACTTCGCCGGCCTCGTCGCGGGGGGCGTCTACCCGTCGCCGGTGGCCGACTCGCACGTCGTCAGTTCGACCACGCAGAAGACGCTGCGTGGGGCCTGGGGCGGCCTGATCCTCGCCGGCGACGCCGAGCGCTGGCAGAAGCCGCTGGACTCCGCCGTCTTCCCCGGCACCCAGGGCGGCCCGCTGATGCACGCGATCGCGGCCAAGGCCGTCTGCTTCGGCGAGGCGCTCAAGCCCGACTTCCGGGAATACGCCCGGCGGGTGGTCGAGAACGCTGCGGCGCTGGCGGGCCGGCTCGTCGAGCGAGGCCTGCGCCTGACGACCGGGGGCACGGAGAACCACCTGATGCTGGTCGACCTGCGGCCGCTGGGCCTGCGGGGCCGGCAGGTCCAGGACGCGGCCGATCGCGTGGGCCTGACGGTGAACCGCAACGCGGTCCCGTATGACGAGGCGCCGCCCTACAACCCGAGCGGCATCCGCCTCGGCAGTCCCAGCGTGACCACGCGGGGCATGGGGCCCGGCGAGCTGCGCGAGGTCGGCGACTGCGTGGCCGACCTCCTGGAGGCCATGGCCGAGCAGCGGGGCGAGGCGGCGATGGACGCCATCCGCGAGCGGACGCTGGACCTCAGCCAGCGATTCCCGCTACCGTACGCATTCGCCTGAGCGGGTAACCGCGAGCGGGCCCGGCCCGATCTATCCATGTAGGGGTCTTCTTCTTGCTGCCGCTCTTCACGACCACCAACGCGGACGCCACCGGCGGACCCGACCAGTTCTTCAGCTGGCAGTTCGTCCAGGTCGTCGCCGGCAACGTGCGTCCCGGCGTCGGCCCCGGCCTGGTCGCGCTGGGAGCGGCAGTGGCGCTCACGGCGATCGCCATCTGGGTCTCGCCGCGCGTCGGCTTCCTCGCCCATCCCGGCCGCGACCGCGACATCCACACCCGGCCGATCCCGTTCGGCGGCGGTCTCGCGATGTTCGGCGCCTTCGCGCTCGCGACCCTGCTGTTCCACCGCACCGACGCGACGGTCAGCATCCCCGGGCTGCTGATCCTGTGCGGCCTCACGGCGGTGGTGTTCACGATCGACGATCGCTGGGGCATCAACGCGTTCGTCAAGCTCGGCATCCAGGTCCTGGTCGCGGTGGTTGCGGTCCAGCTCTTCGACTTCAAGATCGGGTTCGTGTTCCTGCCCCTGGTGCACATCCCGAACCTCGGGCTGCTGATCCTGCCGGTGACGGTCTTCTGGATCGTGGGCATGCAGAACACGGTCAACCTGCTGGACGGCGTCGACGGCCTGGCCGCGGGCGTGGTGGCCGTGACTGCGATCGTCCTGCTGGTCGCATCGGCCGGGCGCCAGCCGGAGGTCGTCGTGCTCGCGGCGACGCTGGCGGGCGCGTGCGTCGGCTACCTGGTCTTCAACTTCAACCCCGCGCGCATCTTCATGGGCGACTCCGGCGCGTACTGGCTCGGACTGGCGCTGGCGCTGCTCTCGGTGGCCGGCGTGGCCAAGGTCGCGATCGCGGCGGCGGTCGCCGTCCCGCTGCTCGCGATGGCGATCCCGATCGTGGACACCGCGCTCTCCATCCTGCGGCGGCGCCTGAACGGCCAGAAGGCGTTCCACGCGGACGCCAGCCACCTCCACCACCTGCTGCTGAAGGCGGGCTTGACGCCGCGCCAGACCTGCATCCTGTTCTACTGCGCGTCCGGCATCCTGGGAGCCGCGGGCCTCACGGTGTTCGGCCACCGGAAGGTCCTCGCGGTAGTCATCGTGCTGATGATCGTGGTGCTCTCGACGGTGCTGGGCGAGCGCCTCCGGGGCGCCGGCGCTCGCATCCCGGTGCCCTTCGGCACCGTACTGCGCGAACTGCTGGTCGGCAGGTAGCCCGAGGGCGTGCCGCCGGCGACGCGGCGCGCCACGGCAGTCCGGTAGACTTCTCGCCGGAATGTCGCCCGTCGGCGATGGAGGCAGCGCGGGCCAGGGACCCTCCGGCATGGAGTTCCTGGGGTTGGCGGTGCTGCTAGCGGCGGCGGTCGTCGTGCCGCTGGTGCTCGGCCTCGTGATCGACTCGGCCGCGCACAGCGGGCCCACCTTCTTCTTCATCGGTCTCTTTCTTGGTGTGGTCGCGGCGATCGCGACGGTCTATACGAGGTTCAAGCGCTACCTGTGAACGGAATCAGTGAACCCCTCCGGATGACGGCGGCGGTCTGCGTGGCCGGTGCGCTGCTGGCGGTCGCCGCGGGCCTGGCGGCCGGTCACTGGCGAGTCGGCGCCGGGGTGGCGCTCGGTCTGCTCGTCGGCGCGGCCAACGGCTTCCTTGCGAGGCGCGCGCTGAGTGTCGAGGCAGGCTTCGGCTTCACTGCGATGGGCCGGCTGGCGCTGCTGAGCGCGATCGGGCTGGGCCTCGGCCTGCTGCTGGGCCTGCCCTACGTGCCGCTGGTCCTGCTCGGCATCGCCGCCGCGCAGCTCGTTCTGGCGATCGTCGCCAGCGTGACGGCGGTGCGCGCGTCGTGAGCTTCCTCGCGACCACACCCGGGACGCATCCGCTGACCCCGATCTGCGGTGACGGGTACATCAACCTGCAGGTCATCAAGTTCTACTACTGCGCCGTCACCGTCGACACGCTCCTGTCGAGCGCCCTCGCGATCATCGTGACGCTGGGCATCGGGTTCTTCGTGGCCAGCCGGCTGCAGCCCGGCGTCCCGAGCAAGCTCCAGATCGTGCTCGAGTTCGTCGTCGGCTACGTCAAGGAACTGGTCGGCGACACGGTCGGCACGGACGTGAGCTTCATCCTCCCGATCGCGGCCACCGCGGGCATCTACATCTTCGTCGCGAACTGGCTGGACTTCTTCCCGCTCGGCGTCGTGACCAACCTCAAGCCGGCGAACGCGGACCTCAACCAGACGCTGGCGATGGCACTCACCGTGTTCGTCATCGTCGAGGCCTATGCGATCAGGGTCCGGGGCGTCGGCGGCTACTTCAAGCACTTCATGCGGCCGCCGTACCCGCCGCTGACGATCATCGAGGAGATCGTCAAGCCGATCACCCTCTCGCTGCGGCTGTTCGGCAACATCTTCGCCGGCCTGCTGATGGTCTACCTGATCACGCTGGTCGTGGAGGCCATCCCCGCGGCATTCCCGATATCCGCGGCCGCGCTCATTGTCTGGAAGGCGTTCGACGTGTTCTTCGTGGGGACCATCCAGGCGTTCATCTTCATGCTGCTGACGATCATCTACTTCGGTCAGGCCCGGGAGGGCCTGGAATCACACTGAGAGCTAGGAGGACCCCCCAATGAACCACGCAATCGCAGTCGCCGGAGCGCTGATCGGCGCCGGCCTCGCGCTGGGCGGAGGCGCCGTCGGCGCGGCGATCGGCGACGGCCTGGCCGGCAACGCGACCATCGCCGGCGTCTCGCGACAGCCGGAGGCCCAGGGCCGGCTGCAGGTGATCATGTTCCTCATCATCGGACTCGTCGAGGCGATGTACTTCATCAACCTCGCGCTCGGCTTCTACTTCATCACCGCGGTGGCGAACGGAGTCTCGTAGGTTGGCAGCAGGGCTCCTGGACCTCAGCCTGTCGATCGTCGTCGAGATCGTCGCGTTCGTCGCCATGATCCTGATCCTCGGCCGGTGGGTCTACCCGCGCGTCATGGACGCCGCCGAGGGCCGGCAGCGGCGGATCGGCGAGCAGCTCGCCGCGGCCGAGCGGGCCCGCCAGGAGGCGCAGCAGAGCCTCGGGGAGGCCCAGGCCAGCTTCGCCGAGGCGCGCTCGCGGGCCGCCGAGATCATCGAGGGCGCGAATCGCTCTGCGGAGCAGCTTCGCGGCGATCTCCGCTCCCGGGCCGAGGAGGAGGCGCGGCGGATCGTCGAGGGCGCCGTGCGCGACATCGAGGCCGAGCGCCAGAAGGCGGTCGACTCCGTCCGTGGGCAGGTCGCCGACCTGGTCGTCGCCGCGACGGAGAAGGTCGTGGGCGAGACGCTGGACGAGCAGCGCCACCGGTCGCTGATCGAGCGCGCGATCGCGCAGGTCGGGGAGGACTCGAGGAACTGATGGCCGGAGCGGCGGCGAAGCGCTACGCACGCGCCATCTTCGAGCTGGCCAGCGAGGAGGGCCTGGTCGACCGCTGGGCGGAGCGGCTCGGGGCCGTTCGGGACATCCTGGGGCGGACCGAGGTCGCCAGCGTGCTCGCCAACCCGACGATCGACGTCCGGCGCCGCGAGGAGGCAGCCGCCGCGCTGCTCGAGGGGCACGCGGGCCGCGAGGTCCGCAATCTGGCCAGACTGCTGGTGGGCGCGAACCGCGTCGGCGAGCTCGACGGCATCATCGAGCAGTACCAGCTGCTGGCGGACGAGTCGGCGGGCCGGGTGCGCGCGACCGCCACCACCGCGGTCCCGCTGACCCGGCCGGACGCCGATAAGCTGGAGGCGACGCTGGCGAAGCGGCTGGGGCGGCAGGTCCGGCTGGACAACCAGGTCGACGGCGCCATCATCGGCGGCCTCGTGCTCCGAATGGGCGACAGGGTGATCGACGCAAGCGTCGCAACCCGACTGCAGCAGCTGCGCCGCCAGCTCGCCGGTGTGTAGCAATTGAATTGAGGAACAACTGAGTTGGCCATCAGCTCCGACGAGATCAGCGACGTCATCAAGCAGCGTCTCAGGGACTTCGACGCGGAGACCGTGTCGGCGGACGTCGGCCGGGTCATCAGCGTCGGCGACGGGATCGTCCAGATCTTCGGCCTCACCGGCGTCATGGCCGGCGAGCTCATCCAGTTCCCCGGCGACGTGTACGGGCTGGCCCTGAACCTCGAGGAGGACCAGGTCCGCGCCGTGATCATGGGCGCCTACGAGCACATCAAGGAGGGCGACGAGGTCCGTACGACGGGCCGCATCGTCCAGGTCCCGGTCGGGCCCGCGCTGCTGGGCCGGACGGTCAA